>JAFGNH010000012.1 GCA_016927115.1 Anaerolineales bacterium
CGGCAGGGGCAGGTTCCAAAGATTCTCCCGAAAACAGGACAGTAAAAAAACAAATGAACCATGAAGTAGAAGGATCCCTGGAACCTGTCCGTGCAGACCCCGGGAAGTTCAGTTTTTGTTTTTAAACGTTTTCATTGCACGACACGTACACTGATATTTCCGTTGAATAAAATTCCATCCAGGGGGAGACGTACGATATTATTTCATCAGGGCAGCGTTTTTCACACATTGAATCGGGGGAGCCGGGAAGGCTGATATCTTTAAGGCTGAGGAAGATTACCTGTTTCTTATTGATCTGCTGTATCGCAGCGCCGCACACTCAGATATTTCCATCCTGGTCTAATGCTTAATGCCCAATCATTTTCATTTGCTGTTGAGGCAGGATGGAAATGTACCTGTCAGTGACAATCTGCGCGATACGTTCCCGGTTTACGCCGGATGGTTCAATGAAAAATGTGGCCGCAACGGCAGACTCTTCGAAAGCAGGTCCAAATGCAAACCTGTCGATCATCAGGTCCAATGTCAATATGTGTGGGCCTATAGTTTTCCTGGTCCTGTTAAGGCAAATATGGAAAGAACTCCTGCGAAATGGAAATATTCCAATGTGGATGAGTGGCTGAACCCCCAAAATTCTCAGGAGGCCCTGAATGCTTTTTTCGGGCAAATGTTCGGTGGGCGGAAAGAATTCGGAGGCTTCCCGGGAAGCCTTGCTCTGGATGCTGTCTGTAAGGTACCAGGTTTTTCTCGCTGCTCTCTGGATTGAAGTATTGCCTTTTTGCTGTAATTCCAGCGTTATAAGGTAATTCTTCCGGCCAAATGATGGAAAAATGCCGAATCCTTTGACGAATACCACATGCCTCCGTACAATTCAATTGTGATAATACCCGAATCGATTTTCCAACAGCTTACTAAGGCCCGAATCGCGGCTGATGCCCGTCTGACCACGACCAATTACGCGGATGATCAGATATGGGAGCTGAATCTCACAGGGGGCGAGCCGGATGCACTGTCTGTCTCTACCAGTTATGGCCTCCGTACCCGTGAGGTTCGACTTTTTCCTGCTTTTAGCCTGAATGGGACCCTGAGGACTTCTCCGGAAGAATTTGCCCAACCACCTGCTATTAACGCATATTATCCGAATTATGTCCGCGCAAGTTTCTACCCATACAACGCTCTCGAAACACAGGCCGAATACTGGACTCCGGAATCAAATACACTGGCCGGCAGATTCTGTTTGGCCAACCATGGCGAGGAGCCTCTGAATATTCAGCTGATCCTTTTTGTCGTTCATCAGGCAGGTGCAGGTGGCCGAGCTTTTATCAATCATTCAATGGAGGGAGTGAATGTTCTCTCCGGAAGTGCTGGAAACCTGCAGCCGGTAGTTTTCCTTAGTGGGGGAGCGGTGCCCGCTCAGGCGGTTTTCCCCGGACTGTCGGTCTCTACAATACTGCAGCCAGGGGATCAGAAAACCTGGACCTGGGTGCATGCCGGTTATACCAGGAAAAAAGAATCCTTTTCAGCATGTCGAAAGTTGATGAAAGAGAACTGGGATGCCAGAGTTGCCTATCTTGAAATGGTGAACGCTGGAATGCTCCAGATTGAGACAGGCGATCCTGCCTGGGACCAGGCGTTCTATCTCAGTCAGAAAACTGCGCTGGGAAGCTTAATGAGTTCAACGTTCTCACTCCCTCATGACTCCTATGTGAATGGAAGGCTTCCTGATCGAGGATACTCTATGGAAGGCCGCGGTCGGGATTACGACTCTTATTGGGGGGGGCAAACAGTTCAGGAAGCATGGTATTTGATACCACAACTTATTTATACTGCTCCGGACATGGCAAAAGGTATCATTCTCAATTTTCTGCACCGCCAGCGGCTTGATGGTTTCACTGCCAGTAAACCTGGTCTGGCCGGGCAGCGTGATGGGAACCGATGCCCTCCACTGCTGGCAACATTGGTCTGGAAGCTGTATCAGCATACCCGGGATCGCTCTCTTTTGTTTGCCACACGCGATGGGTTGGTCGCACTTTTTAAAAGCTGGTTCTCTGAGGAACAGGATCTGGATGGAGATGGTTTTCCAGAATGGAATAATGTCTTTCACGCAGAATTTGAACACTGGAAGCCTTTCGTTCGCTGGTATTCGTGGGGGCAGGGAATGGAGCTAACCAAGGCGGAAACGATCGATCTGTTATCGTTCCTGCTCCGGGAGGTAAATGTTTTACAGTTTATCCTGAAGGAAACGGGCGATCTGGAGGGTTGTCTTTTGCTCGATGAAAGAAAAGCGAGCCTTTTGACCCTATTGGACGAAAGCTGGCTTGAATCCGAACAGAGCTTTTCCCATCGTGATCGTGATACACATGAAATGTTGAGACCAGAACGGATCGGAAAGGGGAAAGGGGCGTTTGTTCGCAAACCGGGGCGGGCTTTCGAGCAATCAGTGCGTGTCCTTGCCCGCATCCGCGGCGATGAAAACCTCTCTCGCAATGCTGTGCTGCGGATTCATGGCAGGGGACATCGGGGACGGGGGCGGATCGAGGAACTTGGCCAGACGGATTTTTCATGGTTCAGGGAATTTGGATCAGTCACCAGCGAAAAAACATACCGGTATATCGAAAAAATCGAAATCCGCGGCCTCAGCAAATCATTCAGCACGGAGCTGCTTGTCCCCGGAACGTTCTGTCTAGACAGCAGTGTGCTTCTGCCACTCTGGTCGGGCAGCCTTGAACCAGAGAAAGCGCAGCTTCTTATTCAGCAGCTTCTTCAGCCGGATACTTTCTGGCTTTCCGCCGGCATTCCACAATGTGCTGCGTCTGAAGCCGGTTTTTCCGGGGAGGAAACGCATGGCTGTGGCGTGGTTTCCATGGTCCGGAATGCACAGATTGGCGAGGGACTGCTGATGTGTGGATGTCGTGCTGAGGCTGCAGAACTTGTTCAAAAATTAATGAAGGCTGTTACGGAAACATTGCACCGGGATCAGGGTTTCCGCTCGTTTTATGACGCAGTAAATCATACCGGCTCAGGAAGCCTGGACGCTGTCCAGGGGTTGGCTCCAATCGACCTGTTTCTCAGGACGGTCGGTATCCATTTGATCAGCACCACGAGTTTTATTATCGATGGATATAATCCATATCCATGGCCTGTAACCGTGCATTGGAAAGGGCTCTCAATCCGGCGGGAACAGGAGTCCACACAGATTATCTTTCCTGATGGACAGGAACTGGTTCTGGAGGGGGAGGAGAAGCGCCATATTACCCTGTCCCGCTTAAATACTGAATAGAGTCTCTGGATACTCCGGCATATTTTTTCAGTAACCTGTGTTAAATACTGCCTTCGGAAAAATGGATCTGACGAATATTCCTGAGGCGGTTCGATGCCGCCTTCAATACAGAGCAGATTCTGCTTCTGAAGTGATGGGAAAGTCCGATAGAGGGCAGTTGTGCAGAAGGCGGAACGCGATGCGTTTTTTTCACTTCAGGTTGCGATAAGGATGAGTGTTTTTTTTGGAGTTGGTCCGGGACTGCAATAGAGCCGCTCCGATTAACGCAGCTTCCCTGTTTCAGGAAACCATTTCAGGCTGACTATAGCAGCAAGAAGGCAGAAGCCTGATGCGATCAGGATTGCACCGGCAACACCAATCGCATCTCCGATAGAGCCATACACCAGAGATCCGATAGGAAGGAACCCACCCAGCGCCCAGGTGAAGGCACTGAGCACGCGGCCGCGAATTTTATCAGGAACAATAATCTGGATCAATGTGTTGGTAAGCGCAAGGCTAGTAATGAAGGAGAACCCGGCAAAAACCAGTGCAATCTGGGAGATGAACTGAACTCTGGAAAAACCGAGAACAACCAGTGAGGCAGAAAGCGTGAAGCGGCTAATAAGCAGGATCCGGCCTTTATGAATATGATTGCCAAAACCCGCAAGGAGCACAGCTCCGATCAATGCTCCCACACCCTGTGCAGAAACAAGCGCACTAAATCCCTCCGGTCCCGTATTCAAAACTTCTACAGCCACTGCAGGAAGCAGAATCAAGTATGGGAAACCCAGCAAGCTGAATATCGCAACCATGGTGACCAGGCCAAATACTTCACGTGTCCTCACGAGATAAAGAAGTCCCTCTTTGAGCTGCGCTGTCCCCGAACCTTTCCTGTCGGACTTGATCCCCGGTGGAATGCTGATTCTGAGCAATGCGAAAATCACAGCAAGGTAGGAAATCGAGTTTATGGCAAACGCAGGAGCTTCACCGACCGCGGCAACCACAATGCCTGCTGCAGCCGGCCCAAAAATCCGCGCGGCGTTGAACACGCTTGAGTTGATGGCAATCGCGTTCAGCAGGTCTTCACGGGCGACAAGGTCAATGTAAAACGCCTGGCGGGCCGGCATGTCAAGCGCGCTGACAAAGCCAAGCAGCAGCGCCAGTATTACAATGTGCCAGTACTGTACGATGTGGAGTGCGGTCAGCACTGCAAGAATAGCTGCAAGGATCATGTAAAGCGTTTGGGTTGCCAGAAGTATCGTACGCCGTGGCAGCCTGTCAACGATGGGCCCCATAAAGAGCGAGATCAGCAGGATCGGGAAAAAACCGGCAAAAGAGACTACCCCCAGCTTGAATTGAGAATTGGTTATGCTGTATACGAGCCACTGCTGGGCTGTAGATTGCATCCAGGTGCCGATCAGGGAGACCAACTGGCCAAAGATGAAAAGGCGGTAATTGCGGTGCTGCATGGCCCGCAAACCTTCGGAGTGAAGCACGCGTATAAACCATTTTGATGAGGCGTTCATGGGTCTCCAGTTCATGTTGAAATTCTCGATAATCAGGATGAGTCGGCTGCTGAGAGTAATGTTTCATCAAAATGAATAACCTGGTAAGTCAGTACCTCCAGGTCAGGGTGCTTCCAGCTGTTCCGTGCCAGGCATGCTTTCTGGCAGAGGAATTCCAGGAATTGGACAGGATCGGGCAGTTTTTCCCATACCTGGGGAAGAAAGGTGGATCGCTGGACTCCGGAACGGATAAGCACGCCATCCACACCCGGCCGTAAACAGGCGGGGCGCTGCTCTGGTTCAGGGCAGTCCAGGGGTTTTGGTTCGGTGAGGATGGAGATTTCGATTGTTATCGAACCCAATTCGTCTGAGGTGACGCGGGGGAAGCGTGGATCCGCAAACGCAGCATCAACTGCATGGCGTTGCACGTCAAGTGCAAGAGACTCGACAGCCTCAATGGATCCAATACAACCACGCAGCCCGCCATCGATAGTGAGTGTTACAAAAGAAGCGCCGGTTTCACACAGTCCCTGAGGGAGTGTATCGAGCGGGATAACGGGCTGCGGCTCGTTTAAAACAACAGCTGTTATAGCTTGACGTGCGATGCGTAGCAAGGTGCGTTTGTCCTCTGGTGTGGGGAAATCTGACATTGCTTCCTTCCTGATCAGCTATCGGGATGTATGGAATGAAGGCTGTTCAACACTCCTTCTACATCCAGTGTGCCTATGGAGCGGTATAGCTCGTTCTGGTGTTGATCGAGCACAAGAAAAGTCGGAGTAAAGCGGACGCCGAACTTTTTCACGAGGGGAGCGTAAGACGGGTCGTGAATATTGATCGCTACGAAGTTGAGTGTTTGTTCTGTTTCCGACAGGAGCCTGTTCACCAGTGGTTTTGCCGCCATACACGCCAGGCAGTAAGGGCTCTGGAACTGAACAAGGACAGGAGTAGTGCCGGCTGTAAGTTGATCCGGGCTCGGCGTTGTTTGACCAGTCTCGAAGGGTTGAAATATCCAGAATGCCAGTGAAAATCCGAGCAGCAGGGCTCCAACTGCCATCAGGTCATGCTTTGAAAACCCGCGTTGAAGTGTGTAGATCAGCAGCGCCAGGATTGAAAAACCCGCCAGAAGCAGAAAGGAGTAATGGTTAATAAACTGCATTGTTTTCCTCAAAACGAATTGTAGCAGATGCACGATAAAACCGCATAGGTGGGGTTTTAGAATGGGTGATAGCATGGTCAGATCTTCTGTTCAGATTAAAAAGCGAGGAATACTCCTTTAACCTTCGTTCGATCTTTGACAACTCACCCTTCCTCCTTTACAATTCATCAATCAACTATTTCGGATTGGAAGGACTCCCAGGGAATGAAGGAATACGGAACCAGCAAATTACGCAATGTCGCACTTATTTCACATGGTGGCGGCGGAAAAACTTCTCTTTCGGAAGCACTTCTGTTTGCAACCGGAGTGATCACAAGGATGGGCAAAGTCGATGACGGCTCTTCGGTCGGAGATTTCGAGGACGAAGAAATTCGACGGACCCTTTCTCTCTCAACTGCAATGATTCCGCTTGAGTTCAAGGATCAAAAAATCAATATTCTGGACACACCAGGTTATACCGACTTTATTGGTGAAGTAATCTCGGCTCTCCGTGTTGCCGACAGCGCTATTGTTCTGGTTGATTCGGTGGCAGGTGTGGAAGTGGGTACGGAAATTGTGTGGGAACAGGCAAATGTATTCCACCTCCCGCGTTTTGTTCTCATCTCCAAGATGGATCGGGATAATGCGAGCTTTGAGCGGGTATTAGCTTCAATTGAGACACTGGATCCGGATGTAACATTTATTCCTATCCAGCTTCCATGGGGCGAGAATCAGGATTTTAAGGGTGTGATCGATCTGTTTTCGATGAAGGCACGCCCGGCAGATGGTTCAAAAATGGAACCTATTCCAGCAGATTTGCAGGAGGCTGCTGAAGAAGCGCGCATGGTATTGGTTGAGGCTGCTGCTGAAAGTGATGACGCCCTGATCGAAAAATATCTTGAAGGCGAAGAACTTTCAGCCGAAGAGATTGCACACGGCTTCAAACTTGCTGTCAAGAACGGTTCCTTTGTC
Organism: Anaerolineales bacterium; assembly: GCA_016927115.1. Taxonomy (GTDB): domain Bacteria; phylum Chloroflexota; class Anaerolineae; order Anaerolineales; family E44-bin32; genus JAFGNH01. Next base: position 6,869 of record JAFGNH010000012.1, read on the forward strand.
CCCGTGCTTGTTTCAGCCGGCACCGCCGGTATCGGCTCCATTCCGCTGCTCGAATCAATCCTGTTCCTGCTGCCATCTCCTGAAGATAGCAGCAGCTTTAATTTGTCCGGTGCCGGTGATGCTGAGGAGGAAGGAACGATCTCCGATGCCGGAAAACTGGCTGCGTATGTCTGGAAAACGACAGCGGATCCATTTGTCGGCAAGCTGACCTATTTCCGGGTGTATTCCGGTGTGCTTGATGGTGACAGTAAGGTCTACAATATTAACAAGGATACTGAAGAGCGGATGGGCAGCCTGTATACCTTGCGTGGCAAGGAGCAGCTCACAGTCGATGTGCTTCATGCTGGTGATCTTGGTGTGGTCGCCAAGCTTAGTGAAACCGCGACAGGCGATACACTGGGCGACAAAAGCCTGAAAGCCACATTGCCGCTGCCTGTGTATCCAAATGCTCTTTTCTCTGTTGCTGTACATCCCAGGACACAGGCTGATTCCACCAAGATGGGATCCGCTTTAACACGGCTTTGCGAGGAAGATCCTACCCTTTCCTGGCACAATGAGCCTGCGACCCGGCAGACAATCCTGCAGGGAATGGGTGACCAGCATATTGATGTGGCCATCCGAAAGGCTGAAAGCAAATTCCAGGTTGGCCTTGAGACAGAAATTCCCAAGGTGCCCTATAAAGAAACGATCACACGCGCCGGGCAATCGCAGTACCGCCATAAGAAGCAGACCGGTGGTGCCGGGCAGTTCGGCGAAGTCCATCTGCGAGTCGAACCTATCAAGGACGAAGAGGAAGATTTCATTTTCAAGAATGAAGTCTTCGGTGGCGCAGTCTCCCAAGGTTATATGCCTGCTATTGAAAAAGGTGTCCGCAGTGTTATGCGGGATGGCGTTATGGCTGGCTATCCGATCGAGAAAGTGCTGGTCGCAGTGATTGACGGTAAGGAACACCCTGTTGATTCCAAAGCAGTTGCGTTTGAAATTGCCGGGCGGGAAGCCTTCAAACTTGCCTTCCATGAAGCCGGGCCCGTGTTTCTTGAACCAATCATGCATCTCCGTGTGATTGTGCCGGAAGCGAACATGGGTGATATCCTGGGTGACCTGAACACCCGCCGGGCTCGTGTCCAGGGTATGGAAACAGAGCGCGGCCATAGTGTAGTTACAGCGGATGTGCCGCTGGCGGAAATTCAGCGTTATACGACTGACATGCGCTCGATGACCGGCGGCCGCGGTATGTTTTCCATGAAATTGAAAAGCTACGAGGTTGTACCGACGCACGTGGCTGAGCAAATTATCCAGGCTGCCCGAAAAGAAAAGGACAACTCGGAAAACGACTGATTGAATCGGGTTCCTCAAGGGGCCGGGCAACCCCGGCCTCTTGTCTCTTAAGGTGGAAACCATGCGAAAAACCACACCTGTTCTTTTTCTCCTTTCCCTGGCTGGCGCAGTACTGGGGCTGTGGTTGACTGCCGAAGGGGTTTACGCCAGTTTTTCCGGTTCGTTCCTGACATCAGGTGGATTGTGGCAGGATGCTGCCCGGGCTGCAGGTTTAGGTCCGCATCAGTTGTACTGGCCGTTGGTATGGCTTGGACTTAACTGGATCGGCGTTCTGCTTGCTGTCTGGACTCAATCGAGCTGGCGCTATACTGCTGTTCTTGTTGCAGCAGTTCTCTCCCTTTTCTTTCTGGGATGGGGAACAGTGCTGGCTGCGACAGCCCTGCTGTGTGTTGTGACCCCATCCGGGCGGAGGCTGCTTCGTGATCAGGAACCAGGATGAACTTTCACCGGAGTATGATTTCCGCCCGTTGAAGTTTTTTTCAGAAGAGATTCAGGTTATTTTCAATAAAAGACCGGTTTTTACCAAACGGCCCGATGCGCCGAATGCTTTTATACATAATGGGCAGCGTTTTTCGATCAGGCAGGTACTCTCCCAATGGCACAGTTTTGAGCGCAAGGGCCGGATGGCTTTGAATATGAAAACACCCCACCTGGAATCGGCGCGCCGGAAAGGATCATGGGGTGTGGGGCGCTTTTACTTCCGGATACAGACAGAAAAAGACCGCTATTTCGATCTCTATTACGACCGCGCTCCGGAATTAGCATCGGATAGACAAGGCCACTGGTTCCTGTGGCGTGAGCTGGAAAAACTATCCTGAACTCCTGCCTTCAGCCCGGGACGGGATGTATCTGCCTCAATCGGGCTGCTTCTATAATTTCAACCAGGAGAACATCCTGGGTGCACCGTAGGAAACCCACATCCCCATTATGCTGTACCGAAGAAATCGGTAGATGTTTGCGATCAGACTGTTATCAATGTGCAGCTGGCGTAAACCAAAATAGAGTACTACCAGGATAATAATCCCTGTTGAGTAGCGCAGAAGCGCTTGTTTAAGGCTGGCACTTCTGCTCAGACCACCCCCACGGAAAAGGAAAAGGCCGCCCAGCATTACACCGAAAAGAGTCCCGGTAGATGAAATCAATCCGCTCATGTCATACGGGTGTCCACTTTTTCCGGGTTCCAGTTCCTCGATGCGTGCCAGCCAGGCATCCGGTACGGGGCTGCTTTGCAGATGTAAGGCAGCATATCCCGACCCGATCAGGATGAGGGCGACAGCAAGCAGGACAGCAATCTGGCTTTTTATTCCAAGCGAAAGGAACCAGCGTAAAACCGGCTGCTCAAAACGGACCAGAAGCCAGACAAGGATCACTCCTCCCAGCAGGCCGGAGAGAACATCGATGGGATAATGAACACCCAGATAGAGTCGGGAGATCGCGATCAGGGTGATGAGCAGAATCAGCAAAACCTGGAGCCAGCGTGTCTTGATGGCTGCAGCCAGCCGCCCCCACAAGCCGACAGCACTCATTGAATGTCCGGAGGGGGCACCAAAGGAGGTTTCAACTGCCAGCGGTCGTATATCCGGGTTGATCCAGAATGGGCGCGGAGTACGAAATACCATCTTTATGCTGCTGTATATACCGGTGGCAGCCATAACAGAGATACCAACGCGCATACCCAGCCCGGCGTCAACACACCAGAATAAAGCAGGAAGCAAAAAGAGATAGGCATACTCTGTCCCCAGAAAGGAGATGCTCTCCATCGGTATTTGCAGCCAGTCTCCCAACTGCTGCAGCCAGAGGATAATACCTGTACCCCATTCAATACCTTGAATCATCGCACCCTCCCGTGTTCTCGAACAGATGCCCATATTCTACAGGTTTTTAATATCTTCAATAATAGGAGTCGATACCTTTGTGTGAGCTGATTTGGTCAGTGTTGTGCGTTTGCTGCAGTGAATCTGACAACAGCCAGGCTCGAATGGCATAGACAAGGAACAGGACGGCGAATAATTCCTCCAGAAGTTCCTGCTGGTTGAAACCTGTGACAATGGAGAGGAAGGCAATCACCATGCTGGAAAAAAGCAGACCCGGATGAGGAAGTATGATTTCAAGAAGGGTGTATTTTTGCGGCTGGAGATTGAGGAAAATTGAAATCAGAACAGGTATGATAACCAGGGCCATGAGGGGGTAGAGAGTCTCAAATTGATAATTCAATAGATTATGGAGATTGGTTTCCCCCTGGATATTGCTTTTCTGGAGAAACTCGGGAGTATTCCAGCCGAATATGCGCTGTCCATAACTGATTTCTTCAAGTGCGATGATCAAAACGATTGCTGCTGCGATGGTGTAAGAACTGCGGAGGTGGCCCCTGGGTGTGCGCCCTGCTGCTGAAGCCAGCAGCAGAGCAGCGGCCAGGATCATCAAAAAGAATGCTGTTTCCATGAATCTGTCTTCGCCATACAATCCCTGAAGAGACAATCGGCCTTCGAAGGCTTTCATACATACTATGATCAAGGAAAGGATGGCGGACCCCCACGCCAATGCCGGAGTAAAACGGGCGTTGTGACTTGAAGACAAATTTCGATCGGTGCTGGAAACCGTATAGAGGTTTTTAATCAGAGTTGAAACAGGTTTCCATCCGTAAATGAAAAGCAGAAACCCGGTAAAAGCCAAGAGAATTGAAGCGGAGATGAAAAACTTTTCAGAAGGTGCAGGTTATCAGTTGAGATCAGGTGATCAGCACTGAAAAAGTTTGAGGAGATGAGAACAATTCTATGGTTAACTTCCTCATGGAAAATCAGGGAAAGAATCCCCAACGCAAAGATCAGGAATCCGGGGAGGTACCGATATAGCTGCTTGTTTCTATCCTGGTCTGGCTTGTTCATTTACAAAATACCCCTTCACACTTTGTGCTGGATGTTTATTCCCCTCAGTTCATTTGCATGAGGAGTTCATGCTAAAACGCAGGCTCGCAAATTTATGATCATATTCGCTGCAGGATATTACGGGAGCAGGTTCTGCTGTTCAAGAAATGCTGCTGCTGCGGCGAAAACATCATCGCGATCGATGTCGCAAGTCAGGATGTGGTTCGAATGGCTGAAAAGCTGTTTCTGCTTAATTTGACTGCCGATGGAAAAACACAGCTTTTCCATATTTTCCGGGAGAACAAAATCATCCCTGCTGGAGTGCATGAGAAGCACAGGGCAGGTGAGCTTCGCCAGGTCAGGATGCAGTGTTTTCAGGAATTTCGCCATTTCTACGATGGCGTGCAGTGGATAGCCCCTGTAGTCAACACGGACCGGCCCGGCATCCGGTATTGACCAGGATGTGGGGCCTTTCTTCCTGACAGGCACAAAAATGCTGAGTGCCTGCAGCAGCCATACCGGAGGCACCTGAAGTTCATAGGGTGTGGACATGCAGATAACAGCCGGCACAGGATGGCTGGCTGCGAATTTCAGGCTCAGTGCACCACCAAGTGAAATCCCGATGGGAACAACCCGGTCACAGCGGGTTGATAGCATGTGGAAGCCGTCTTCAACGGAATGCAGCCAGTCCTGCCAGTGAACCCTGGCAAGATCCTGCAGATCTGTTGCATGTCCGGCCAGGCGAATTCCAAGGACCGTATAGCCGCGCTGGTGGAGGTACTGGCCCATCCAGCTCATTTCCTGTGGCGAGGCAGTGAAACCGTGGACAAGGAGGCATCCGGTGCTGCCTCCTTCCATGAAGAATGGCTCGCCGCCAGGTATGATCATGGTCAAAAGGTAACTCCTGTGCCGCAGTGCTTGAGAAACGCTGTAATTTCATCCAGCACCTGCTCGCGCTCCACGTCTCTCGTGATCACGTGGCCGCTCTTTTCCAACAGGACCAGCCGTTTATCTTGAGTAGCAAGGCGATGCATGATCCGTTCGGCATGACGGTAAGAGACCACGCGATCGGACCTTGAGTGCAGGATCAGAGCAGGGATCTGGATTTTCAACAGGTTCTTGCGCATTTTAGCGAGCAGCAGGTCCAGCTCTACACCGGAGCGGACCGGATTTGCCGGGTAATCCAGATGATCGTTTGCGAGAGAAGGATCTGACCAATCGGGTTTCCCTTTTGCAGAGAAGCGCCAGAATTTACTCACAAACGGCAGGACAGGCCTGAAAGTGGCCAGTCGGGCGTCGGGTGATTCAATGGGAGCGGACATACTGAATACACCGTTCCAGGAGAGTTCACCTGCTGAGTGCAATGAGAGCGCGGCACCCATTGATAAGCCGCCAATATATACCGCCTTACAGGACTGCTTCAAGAGGGCATAGCCATCTTCAACATTGGCGACCCAATCCTGGAAGCGGGCACGGATCATATCCTCCTGCCGGGTTGCATGCCCGAACAGCCTGATACCCAGAACGGTGTGTCCCCGGGCAGCCAGCTGTTCTCCCAACCAGCGCATTTCGAATGGTGTGCCGGTAAAGCCGTGAATAAGCAGGATTCCAGTATCTCCACCGCGGAAAAAGAAGGGTTCGCCGCCTTTCATAAGCTGAGTCACAATTGCCTCCATTCTCGTGAGATTGTGCTGAGAGATTCCACACCGGTATCGGTCAGAACCATGTCATCTTCGATACGTACACCGCCAAGTTCGGGATAGTACAGGCCGGGTTCAATGGTAAACGCCATACCGGGCTGGAGGGGGGTGTGCTGGTCCTGTGAAATATAGGGAGATTCATGTGCCTCCAGGCCGATTCCATGCCCGGTCCGATGGCGGACCAACTCACTGTATCCGGCACTGATGAGTACGTCTGTGGTTTGGGCGTCTATTTTTGCACCCGTAATGCCAGGGCGAGAGATCGCCCGCCCCTTTGTGTTCGCTTCCAGAACAACCTGGTACAGCTCGTGCAGACGTGGATCCACCTCACCAACTGCGAATGTCCGCGTCAGGTCGGAAATGTACCCTGCAAACCGGGCTCCCCAGTCAATCAGCAGCAAATCACCATACTGCAGTTTGCGATTGGTTGGGACGGCGTGGGGCAGGGCGCTGTTTGGCCCTGTAGCTACGATGGGCTCAAAAGGCAGTTCGGGTTCTGAGCCATGCCGTAAAAGTTGTATGACCAGCTCGGCGGCGATTTCCTTTTCTGTCATCCCGGGTTTGACCTGGGCCAGCAGTGCTTCCATTGCCTGTTCCGCGATAAGCACTGCCTGCCGCAGATGTTCAATCTCAGCAGCTTCTTTCACAACACGGATAGAACTCATCAGGTCAGTGCCGTCCCGGTAAGTGCTGTCTATAAGGACGGATTGAAGCAGCCACAGCTCGAACGCCCGGCACCGCAGTGGCTCAATGCCGATAACCGCTCCGGAGAGGTTCAATGAAGCGGCTGCATCTTTGAAGGTATTCTCTCTCCCGGCAGCGGTTTCATCGTAACTGAAGACTCTGACTTCCGGCTGCATATGATCGGCCTTAATTCGTTCAAGCTCTGGAAGCAGAAGGGCAATGGATCCGTCTGAGGAGAAGAAGCCAATCACAGGACGTTCCATGAGGTGGAAATGAAGCCCTGTGAGGTAGGACAGGCTGGGCCCGGGCGTGAGCGCAATTGAGTCTATTTTATGTTGCTGCATTGCGTTCCTTAATCGCAACAGCCTGTTTGTATTCATGTATACCTCCTTGAAATGGACTTCCATTATAATTCGGGTCTGGCAGGAAGCAATTTGATTATGGTATCTGAAAACCCGGTTTTCCGGGATTGGCTTTCGTACATCTCGGGCAGCGAACCACGACTGCAGCAGAAGGCAGGTAAATCACTGCTCCATTATCCCGGGTTGAAGCGAAACTTCAGATAAGATGGGCAGGGATGATTGACGAATGGATGTGGATTGTGTAGGGTAGAGGGGCTTTGTGTTATGCATGCGGAAGATATGAAGGAGGGTTTCGAAAATGCGACAAGAAATTGCTGTTGGAGAACTTACAACAAGACCGCTGGCGATGTTTGATAAGCAATGGGCACTGCTTGCCGCCGGAGATTTTTCGGCAGGCCGGTACAACTGTATGACTATCAGTTGGGGCAGTATCGGCACGATGTGGAATAAACCTTTTGCACTGGTAGTGGTCCGGCATTCACGGTATACGTATGGCTTTATGGAGAATTTCGATACTTTCACAGTTAACGTATTTCCGACGGAATACCGCGCTGCGCTGGAGCTGCTGGGCTCAAAATCCGGCCGTGATGGAGATAAGATATCTGAAGCAGGTCTTACCCCGGCTGCTGCAAAACAGGTGGCTGCTCCCGGTTTCGAAGAAGCGGAACTGGTATTGTCGTGCCGTAAGATGTACCAGGATGATATGGAACCAGAGCATTTCCTGGATCCAGCTATTCATCGGAACTATGCCCGGAAAGATTACCACCGTATCTACTTTGGTGAGGTTCTGGCTGTCGAGGGTACTACGGATTATCGGGCGGGGTGACAGGAGCCGGTCTGTTTGAAAATCTCCTTCAAGCCGGATATATCGCCTTTCATCCCGAGCTTGTGAGGGACCTCTCCCCATTTTCTGTCAATCCGAGCTTGCGAGGAACCTCTGAGGCGCGTTGATAGCCGTCACGAGTTAACGGAACCCCTGCATCTTACCCGTAGTCTGAAAAAGGCTCCTCTTTCCCCTTGCTTCCCATGAACCAGCCTGAAGCCGCAGAGATCCTTCGCACGCTCAGGATGCCAGGACAGGGGAGGCTTCTTCTTCAGTTTTCCCGGAGCAATGCGGGATATGCCCTTCTTCACACCCTCTTTCACAACAAGCAGCAAGGAACACCATATAAGAGCAACCGGAAGTATTCAGATGGTGCCGGACGTGTTGGAACGGTGCCGTACGAGTTCCGATGGTAACTGTACGTGTTTGTATGGGGCTTGGCGAGTTCTGATGGCAGCTGAACATGTTGGAAAGGTGCGGGATGAGTTCAGATGGTAACTGCACGTGTTCGGGCAGTAACTTAACGTTTTTTATTGGTACCGGGAGTATCAAGATGGTAACCTGTTCTTCGCGGATGGGAGTGGACGTATCCGGTTGGCTATACCATGGCGGGTGGATGGGGGAAAAATACCACTGAGTTGGGAGTTTCCCGTCCGGAAGTGCCGGCACCATTGAAGCAGTACACTGTTATTCAGGGATCCTTATTCGGGAAGTTCGTCAATAATGGCAGACTGCCGGGAAGTATCAATAGGGGTCTGCAAGTTTCGGTACGCTGGGAATGAAACCCGCACCTTCCTGCTTGACAGTCTTCCTGCGCTCTAGTAGAATCTTCAAGCCCTCAGGGGACAGCGAATGATCGCCCTACTGGGCCTGTAGCGCAGTTGGGAGCGCGCATCAATCGCACTGATGAGGTCGCGGGTTCGAATCCCGCCAGGTCCACTAAACATTTTTTCCCTGGGCCCATAGCGCAGTTGGGAGCGCGTCTCAATGGCATTGAGAAGGTCGTGGGTTCGAATCCCACTGGGTCCACTAAAAATCTGGATAATATTGCCAGGACAGGAGTAGTAAGCCATCCGACAGCGAGCAGGGGAAAGTGTGAGCCCTGCAGTGCATTTTCGGAGTGCGGAATTCGTCGGCCGGAAACATCTGACGAACCAGGGCTGAACTCGCCTGTCGTCCTTTTTTAGGACAGGCTCTGCAGGTGAACGTGCAGCAGATTAACATGCACCTCAGCTTGCGGCGGACATCGCCCGTTAGAGCGACCTTGAGAGGCTTGTTTTTCAGCAGGCAACCAGGGTGGCACCGCGGAGAATTCCTTCGTCCCTGAGACGGAGGTTTTTTTTATATTCCGTTGGAAAAACCCACCAGAAGCTGTCGCTGGATGCTGCCGGCAGATAGCTGTGAAAGCTGAATACCTCTCGGGTAAAAAGTTTTTCAGGATTCTTGTTTCTTCATACCGGGCTGCAGCAGCGTTTCCCGGCATAGTATAGTATCGCTGGTGGACGAATCAATTGTTCTGGAGGAGATAATCTTGTCCGAAAATAACCATGAATCGATGATTGAGCGATATTCCCCTTCGGAGATTGAACCGAAATGGCAGGCACGCTGGGAGCAGGATGGCCTGTACAAGGCGGATATCGACCGTACAAAGGAAAAGTTCTACTTCCTGACCATGCTGCCATATCCTTCCGGGGATCTTCATATCGGGCACTGGTATGTGATGACCCCTTCAGATGCACGCGCACGGTTTCTGCGTATGAATGGCAAGAATGTCATGTTCCCGATCGGATTTGATTCGTTTGGCCTTCCGGCGGAAAATGCCGCCATCAAGCGCAATATCCATCCCAAGGAATGGACTTACGCGAACATCAATAACATGCGCAGACAGCTGCGCAGTATGGGCGCCATGTTCGACTGGCGCCGCGAGGCTGTTTCCTCTGATCCCGAATACTATCGCTGGACCCAGTGGTTCTTCAAGAAGCTTTTTGAACACGGGTTGGCCTATAAAAAGCAGTCTCCTGTGGATTGGTGTCCGAACTGCAACACCACACTTGCCCGTGAGCAGGTAGTCGGTGAAAACCGCCACTGTGAGCGCTGTGAGACACCGGTGATCAAGAAGGATCTCGACCAATGGTTTTTCAGGATCACCAACTATGCCGATGAACTGCTGTCCTTTGACGGTATAGACTGGCCGGAACGGGTGCAGACACTGCAGACGAACTGGATCGGCCGCAGCGAAGGTGCCCGGGTGGTGTTTACTACCGAACATGGCGATGACCTGGAAATTTTTACTACCAGGCCGGATACTCTCTGGGGAGCTACATTCATGGTGCTGGCTCCAGAGCATCCCCTGGTGGAGAAACTGACAATACCTGAGCAAAAAGATCAGGTAGATACGTATGTCCTCGAAGCTGTTCGCCAGACCGATATCGAACGTGAAGCTGCAGATAAGGAAAAGAGTGGTGTGTTTACTGGCGGATATGCAATCAATCCGGTAAACGGCGAGAAAATCCCCGTCTGGGTGGCTGACTACGTATTGATGACGTACGGCACCGGCGCGATTATGGCCGTGCCTGCTCACGATCAACGCGACTTTGAGTTCGCACGCAAATTTGATCTCGAAATCCGCCCGGTCATCCAACCGCAGGATATGGAACCGCTCGATGGCGAAACCATGGAAGAATCCGTGCCTGCTCATGGCATGATGATCAATTCAGGCCCGCTGGACGGCACACCAGCTGAGAAAGCCTTCCAGGCAGCAGTGGATTTCTTGAAGGATCGGGGAACCGGTGATTTTGCAGTAAACTACCGGCTGCGCGATTGGCTTATTTCCCGCCAGCGCTACTGGGGTGCTCCTATCCCGATGATGCATTGCCCGAAGTGCGGTATTGTCCCGGTTCCGGATGAAGACCTTCCCGTTGAGCTGCCCGAGGATGTGGAGTGGCTTCCGACCGGTGAAAGCCCATTGAAGCTGCATCCCACCTGGAAGAATGCTGCCTGTCCAAAATGTGGTGGTCCGGCTGAACGTGAAACGGATACCATGGACACCTTTATGTGTTCATCCTGGTATCATCTGCGCTACCTTGATCCCAACGCATCCGACTGGCCGTGGGATAAGGACGAATACGATTACTGGATGCCGGTCGATACCTACACCGGTGGCGTGGAACACGCCACCATGCACCTGATTTATACCCGCTTCTTCCATAAGGCAATGCGGGATATGGGTATTACGAAAGGCGATGAGCCCATGATTCAGCTGCGCAATCAAGGCCAGATCCTGGGCCCGGACGGCCAGCGAATGAGCAAATCGCGCGGCAATGTGGTTGACCCGGATGTACAGGTCAGCAACTATGGGGCTGATACGGTGCGTGCCTACCTGATGTTTGGCTATCGCTGGGACGAGGGTGGCCCCTGGAAGACAGAGAACATACAGGGTGTCGTCCGCTGGCTCCGCCGGGTGTGGTCGATTGTACTGGAGACGAAGGATGCAGCGGAGAACACCATCAGCAAGGATCTGGAACGCACCATCTTGCGGAAACTGCACCAGACCATCGATCAGGTGACCGGGAATCTGCAAAATTTTGAATTCAACACGATCATCTCAGCTCTGATGGAGCTGACCAACACACTCTGGGATGCGAAAGAACAGAATGCCGCTGGTTCCAGTGCGTTCAATTCTGCCGTGGATGGGCTGTTGTTGCTGATGGCCCCGGCCACCCCGCATATTGCCGAGGAACTTTGGGAAAGGCTCAATAAGCCGTATTCCATCCACCTGCAAGCCTGGCCTGAGTTCGATAAAGAGCTGGCAAAGGAAGATATGATCACACTGATCGTTCAGGTGAACGGTAAACTGCGTGACCGTATCGAAGTCCCAGCCGATATCCCGGATGAAGATGCAAGAGTAAAAGCGCTTGAGAGTGAAATCGTACAACGATTCATGGAAGGCAGGCAGCCCCGGAAAGTGATTGTTGTGCCCGGCCGTCTTGTCAATATTGTTATCTGAGCTGGTGAAAAACGGACACAAACAGAAAATGGTGGGTTTTCCTGAAAGGCAGATACTCAGGGTTGGATCAAACCAGAAGTGTAAGGATTATTCTCACCTGCGCAGGAACCCACCCCAGTTTCCCCTTCGTGGAGGGGATTTTGGGGTGGGTTTGTCAGGCGCCGCCCTGGATGAGATGCTTACCTGTTCATGCCATACACATCAAAACAACACAAATGGGCTGCCCCCTGGCTTCAGGACAGCCTTTTTTCTATCAGGAGAAACCATGCGATTTGAGGAACTTAATTGGAGCAATGTTGAAGACTATCTGCAGAAGGATGATCGGATTATGCTGGTCCTGGGAGCCTGTGAACAGCACGGTTATCTCAGCCTGCTGACAGATGTCAAAATCCCCCTGGCCATGGCGGATGCCGCAGCACAAAGCAGCGGGGTTCTGATTGCGCCGGCCCTGCCATTTGGTGTGTCGCCCTATTTTGATGCCTTTCCGGGTACGATCAGCCTGCGGCTGCAGACGTTTCTGCAGGTTGTGGACGATATCGTGCGTAATCTCTACCGGACAGGCTTCAGGAAGATTCTGGTTCTAAATGGCCATGGCGGGAATCAACCGGCGCGGACGCTTCTGTCAGAAATTGTGAATGAGTGTCCCGGCCTGGTTTGTGTATGGTACAGTTGGTGGACGTCCCGAGGTGTCGCAAGACTGGCCGAATCACATAATTTGATCCCCGCCCATGCTTCCTGGATGGAGGCCTTTTCTTTCACACAGGTAGCGGAGCTGCCTGAGGGTGAGAAGGAAGAAGCCGCCGAAGCATTTATTATGGAAGCGGGGAAGATCCGGGAGCAGCTTGGGGATGGTGTTTTCGGAGGAACCTACAAGGCAGCACCAGAAATCATGCAGCAGCTGTTCGATCTCTGCCTGGGTGATATTCTCTACGAACTTGAGGAACTAAAGAACCTTTCAGCACAGGCAGATCTCTTTTGACCAGAGATCAGCGTCAATGTAGAATTCACAACAGAATTAAAACGGAGGAAGCAAGACGATGACCGAACGTACAGTTGTTACTACTGATAAAGCTCCGAAAGCTGTAGGCCCCTACTCGGCAGCAATCCGCGCTGGTGAATTTGTGTTTGTCTCAGGCAACCTGGGGTTGGATCCGGCTTCCGGGGAATTTGACTCCGGTGGTGTGGAAGCACAGACCCGGCGGGCACTCCAGAACCTGCAGGCAATTCTGGGAGCCTCGGGCTCAGCAATGGATTCTGTTGTAAAAACAACTGTGTTCCTGCAGGACATGGGTGATTTCGGGAAGATGAATGCTGTGTATGCGGAATTTTTCCCTGCAGAACCGCCTGCCAGATCAGCAGTTGAGGTTGCAGCACTGCCGAAGGGCGGCCTCGTTGAAATTGAAGCGATTGCACTTGTAAAAAGCTGACAGGCGATATGGATAAGCACCGCTGTGCAGAGGCTGTACTGCTTATAAATCGTGGAGTGAGTTATTGGCCGGCCGAATCCTGGTTGTTGACGACGAAACGAATATCCTGAACCTGATCCGGATGTATCTTGAACGTGATGGTTTTTTTGTATTCGAGGCGCAAGAAGGCCTTGAGGCATTGAACAGCATCCGGCAAAACAAACCGGACCTTGTGGTGCTGGATATCATGCTGCCCGGCATGGATGGTTTTGAGGTCTGCCGCCAGGTTCGTATGGAAAGCGATGTCCCCATTCTGATGCTTACAGCCCGGGATGAGGATATTGATAAAATCGTCGGCCTGGAACTGGGCGCAGATGATTACCTGACCAAGCCATTCAACCCGCGTGAGCTGGTGGCTCGTGTTAAAGCGATATTGCGCAGAGTGGTGCGGTCCAATGGGGTGGAAGAAAAACCGCTTCAAACAGCAGATGTGCAGCTCGATCCATCAAGGCGGGAAGTGCATATAAACAATGAGCCGGTTATGCTCCGCACTAAAGAGTTTGACCTGCTGCAGGTGTTTATGGGGCACGAGGGGCTGGTACTCAGCAGAGAAAAACTCCTCAGCCTTGCTTGGGGGTATGATTTTTATGGTCAAACTCGGACGGTTGATGTTCATGTAGCTCAGCTTCGAAAAAAACTGGAGGGCAGCCAGATACGCATCGAAACAGTTACTGGTGTGGGCTACAAGCTGGTGGCAGATTCACGTGTTTAGAACACTGCGGTCCCGTTTGCTTCTGACATATCTGCTTGTGTCCAGTCTTGTGCTGATCCTGGTAGGGGTCGGTCTGATGCTCTCCCTGGTGCGGGGGCCGCTGGGAAGCCGCCTGGTATACCTCCGGCTGCATGAACTCGCAGACAGGATCACGGAAGATGCCGCGCTGCGGTTGATTGACCTGGAGCCGGCCCGACTGCAGCCGCTTACCGAGCGGATGAATACCCGCTATGGGGTGCGGGTGCTTGTTGTGGATATACGGGATGGACTGATAGCAGACAGCCAGAGGAACAGTGCCCCGCTCTCAACCCTGTCTCCTCGGAGTGCAGGAAGTGAATCTGTTGAAGGGGAGTTTGAAGACAGCAGCGGAGAAACCTGGCGATTTGTGAGTATTCAGCTTAATCCATCACGTACACTTCTGCTGGCTGCGCAGAAGCCGGCACTGCGAGTGATCATTTTCCTGGGGAGTGAACTGCTGCAGCCGTTAGCGCGAATCGGCATTCTTGCGCTTATCACTTCGATTGTACTGGCGTGGCTGGTCTCGCTCTCTGTTGTCCGGCCTTTAAAATCGATGAATGCGGCAATGCGAAAGATCGCAGGCGGCCGGTTTGATAAGCGGCTCCCACTGCAGGGCTCGGCAGAGATGAAAGAGGCGGCGCAGGCGTTTAATGATATGGTGGAACGCGTAGCCGCCAGCCAGCAGATGGAGCGGGATTTTGTTGCCAATGTGTCCCATGAATTAAAGACTCCGCTTACATCAATTCAGGGTTATGCTTTGGCAATTCTGGATGGTACTGCTGGTGATGAAAAAGCACGGATCAAAGCAGCAACTGTCATCAACACAGAAGCCCAGCGGCTGCACAGGCTGGTTCTGGATTTGCTTGACCTTGCCCGTATGGATTCGGGCCAGATTAAGTTCGAACGATCTCCTGTTGAACCGGGTATACTTTTAACCAATATTACAGATAAATTTCAGATAAAAGCTGACGAAAAGGGTGTAGTATTGGAAAAACACCTGGCCCTGTTGCCGGTCATTGTAGGGGATGGCGACCGGCTTGCCCAGGTCTTTACCAATCTGATCGATAATGCGCTGAAGTATGCACCCGATAACAGCCATATATCGGTATCTGCGCAGGTGGAACAAGCACAGATAACAGTGAAAATCCGGGATTTTGGCCCCGGTATTCCTGAGAAAGACCTCTCAAGGATATTTGAGCGGTTTTATCAGGTGGATAAATCCAGAGCACGCGGGAAAGCTGATGGCTCCGGCCTGGGGCTGGCCATTTCGAAGGAAATTATAGAGGCTCATAACGGCCAGTTGTTCGTTGAGAGCACACCAGGGGAGGGGAGCTGTTTCACAGTCTGCCTTCCCATTATTCAACCCGGGGACCAAACCCTAAACCGTCCGCGGAAGAAAGTTTAACGAACAGGGAAAGATCAGGAGGATTAATGCGATCAGAAAAAGGATCCACCGGTGTGTGGGTTGCAATCATAATACTGCTGCTTGTACTGTTGTGCCTGTGTCTTGCCGCAGTCCTGTGTGGCGCAGGTGTATATTTTCTGGATAAGAATAGCGAAGAATTCCAGAACGGTGTTGATTGGAGTCTGGAGCTGGACGAGTATGGTGGTTATGGCGAGCAGGAAACCCCTTCCATTTCACCAACACTTCCACCGGAGCCGATTCCGGTGAATGCCTCTGCGGAAGAGATGCTCAGTATCCTCAGTGATATGACCATCCCGGAGGCTGATCCGATTGCCCTTGCTGAGCGTTTCTATGATCTCGAAGGTATTCCAACCGTGCTGGCACAGTCAGCTGAACCGGTACCGGTGGGAACCGTTGATTCTTTCTGGATCAGCGACCTTGATACTGATGAAAATTTTCGCATTAACGCTGAACTGGTATATGCAAGGGAACATATCTATTTCTGGGTGGAAGAAGGTGTGGACTACAAGCAAGCGGAGGTTCAGGCGCTTGTAGATGAGTTTGAGGAAAAAATCTACCCGACCGTCCGCCAGTTCTTTGGCAGCGAGTGGAGCCCGGGGATTGATGGCGATCAGCATCTATACATCCTCTACGCGACAGGCCTGGGCTGGTCGGTTGCAGGTTATTATGCATCAATAGATGAATATGCCTCCTCGGTTCACGAGTATTCAAATGGCCATGAGATGTTTTATCTCTCAGCAGACAATGTAGACCTTGATGAGGAGTTTACTTACGGTGTGCTTGCTCATGAATTTCAGCATATGATCCATTGGTATCGCGATGCGAATGAAGATACCTGGGTGAACGAGGGTTTCTCTGAACTTTCCTCGTTTCTGAATGACTATGATGTGGGAGGGTTTGATTTCCTTTATGTATCCAGTCCGGATATTCCGCTGGAATACTGGCCGGGTGAGCCGGGAGCTGCCGGAGGGCATTACGGACAGGCTTTTCTGGTTATGAACTATTTCCTGGATCGCTTCGGAAGTGAAGCAACAATCGCAGTAGTGAATCATCCTGATAAAGGGATTTCGGCTATCAATGATGTGCTGCAGCAGCTGGGTGAGGTAGACTCATCGACAGGGCAGGTGGTTCAATTCGATGATTTCTACCGGGATTTTGCCGCTGCAATTCTCTTGCAGGATACAGATGTGGGGGACGGCAGGTACGGTTATCATAACTACCCGGCGAGCCCCAGTGTTTACCCCGATGATGAAATCTCTGAATGCCCGGTTGAAGGCCTGGCGCGTGATGTTTATCAGTATGGGATCGACTACATTCGGATTTCATGTGAAGGTCCCGTTGATCTCCATTTTACCGGCTCGACCCTGAGTAAAGTAATCCCTGCAGAGGTGTACTCCGGTGACTATGCTTTCTGGTCTAACCGGGGAGATGCTTCGGATCCGGTGCTTGAGCGGGCTTTTGACCTGCGTGAGGTTTCCGGCTCTGTGCTGCTTGAGTTTGAGACCTGGTATGACCTGGAAGAATCCTACGACTACCTGTACCTGCTGGTTTCTGAAGATGGCGGGGAGAACTGGTCCATTCTGACCACACCCTCCGGCACAGATCTTGATCCTTCTGGCAATTCGTATGGATGGGCTTATAACGGTTACAGTGGAGGAGGACAGCAACCTGTCTGGATTCGTGAGGAGATAAACCTGTCGCAATATGCCGGCGAGGAGATTCTTTTACGGTTTGAGTACATTACCGATGCAGCGGTGAACGGGGAGGGTTTCCTGCTCGACGATGTCCGTATCGATGCGGTGGATTACTTTACAGATTTCGAGGAGGACAACGGCGGCTGGCAGGCTGATGGATTTGTCCGGCTGTATAACCAGGTGCCTCAGACATACCGCGTCCTTGCTGTTCAGAACGATTTGGACGTCCAGATTCATGAAATGACACTTGATGAAAATCAGCAGGGAACGCTTTCCCTGGACCTTGGTCGAATGGAAGATACGGTTCTGATTGTGATTGGTACAGCCCGTTTCAGCATTCAGCCGTCGGCCTATGAAATCTCGGTTACAACTCGCTAGTCGCCCGGAATTTCAAAAACATGAGCATACTCTGCCCTTGTTGATTGATGAGAATGAAATAGAAGGGCTCACCGAATAATCCGGGGAGCCCTTTTTGATTAAAACAGGTGGGATCACTCTTTCAGAACAATATGCCCCTGACGGAGACCTTCAAGTTCGGTCTCCAGCTGGCTTTTTCGCTCTTCATAGGCGGCACGCATTTCATTTTGCAGGATCCGGATTCGTTCCTGCAGGCTCTTCTTGAGTTCCGTGCCAGAATATGGTGTGAACAACAGGATAAGAGCTGATCCAATAACTGCTCCACTCAGGACACCTGAGAGAAAGGAAAGAAATCGACGCATAGGTCACCTCCTTGGTTTCCATTATCCCATAGAATGATACGAACGAAAACCTGAGTGTAAAACCCGCTCTTCAGTGATGCTTGAGTCTTCGCTGTCTTCATAGTAAACTGCCTTGGAGCTACTGAAATGCTGTCCGGCCGCGTGGTTGTATACGGCTGTAAGTTGGCATTGGATTGGAAACCGGGAGTAGAAGGAGAGAACGACCGTGGCAGAAAAAAAGGGACGAGTGTTTTCTGGAGCACGCCCAACCGGCCGTCAGCACCTTGGGAACTATCTTGGTGCTATTCGGAATTATGTGGCCTTGCAGGATGAGTATAACTGTATCTATTCAATTGTCGATATCCATGCATTGACAACGATGGAAACAACACACGATTTGCGTGGTAATACGATTGAAATGGCGCTTGATTGGCTTGCAGCCGGAATCAAACCCGAAGAAAGTATTGTTTTCGTGCAGTCGCATGTTCCTGAAGTGATGGAACTGCACACACTTCTCTCCATGGTTACTCCTTTGGGCAAGCTCATTGAGCTGCCCACATTTAAGGAGAAAATCAAGCAGCAGCCGAAAAATGTGAATTACGGCCTGGTTGGATATCCTGTATTAATGACTGCTGATATTGTGCTGTACCGTGCCGAGGCGGTTCCGGTAGGCATCGATCAGGCCCCCCATCTGGAATTTGCCCGTGAGATTGTGCGTTCCTTCAACCATCGCTACCAGACGGATGTATTGATCGAGCCGCAGATGAAGAAGACCCGGGTGCCGAAAGTCATCGGCACAGATGGGCAGCAGAAAATGAGTAAAAGCCTCAATAATCATATTGAGCTTGCGGCCTCACCGGAAGAGACACTGGCCAGGGTTAAAACGATGGTCACCGACCCCCAGCGTGTGCGCCGGAATGATCCGGGGGATCCTGATGTGTGCAATGTCTTCTCGCTGCATAAAGCCTTTTCCTCGGAAGAGGAAGTGCAGATGGTAAACACCGAATGCCGCCGGGCGGGTATCGGCTGTGTCGATTGCAAGATACTGCTGGCGAAAAACCTGAACGCGCACCTGGAACCGTTCCGGGAGCGTAGAGCTGAGCTGGCAAAGGATCCGGACTATATCTGGGATGTGCTGTATGATGGCGCAGCGCGGGCGTCCGTAATTGCGAAGGATACCATGCGGGATGTGCGTGCAGCGGTTGGGTTGCCGGAGCGAAAAGACGAGAGTCAGTAACAGAGCAGTGGAATGCTGGTATTTACAGATTACTCTTGGTACACCCGGTCTGTGCCTGGTGTGTTTTGATCAGAAAAGAGATGGATTGTGCGTGTTTTATTGCAGCGCGTAAAACGTGGAAGGGTGTCTGTGGCGGGGGAAACCACGGCAGAGATCGGCCGGGGGCTTGTGCTGCTGGTGGGCGTTGGCCCACAGGATACGCTGGAGGAAGCGGACTGGCTGGCCAGGAAGGTGGCCGGGCTGCGCATCTTTGAAGATGAAGATGGAAAGATGAACCGATCGGTGCTGGAAACCGGCGGAGAAGCCATCGTAGTTTCTCAATTCACCCTTTATGCGGACACACAACGGGGCCGCCGGCCAAGCTTTGTGAAAGCAGCCCCCCCTGACACAGCCGAACCAATTGTCGCTTATTTTGCAGACCAGTTGCACAAGATGGGAATCCCGGTGGGAACCGGGGTTTTCGGTGCACATATGATGGTTGAGATCGACAACGACGGCCCT
Source organism: Anaerolineales bacterium (assembly GCA_016927115.1). Lineage (GTDB taxonomy): Bacteria > Chloroflexota > Anaerolineae > Anaerolineales > E44-bin32 > JAFGNH01. The sequence continues at coordinate 26,398 of JAFGNH010000012.1, forward strand.
GTGACGATTCTGTTGGAGCGGGAAATGAATCAGGCATCCTGACCTGGTGAGGAACTTGCTTTCCCATCCTGGTGAAAACTACCTGGAAGAAAACGATAGCCAGGAATTGCCGGAGGATTTCTAATCCTGTATCACACATATGAACCGGGCAGAAACGAGCGGCAATCATGGCAGCCATACTAATACCCTTAATTTTCTTGCTAATAACTCAATTGATCCATCTCACCATGCAGCCCAGCAGAGATCTGTGGGATTGGCGTGATAGTGTCGCGTTTGGGTATCTATCTGTCTCTGCATTCTTTTTCCTGACCTGCGAAGGTTTGAGTTTGCTCAAGCTGCTCACGCGCGACATGATAGTCTTGGTATGGGGTGCAATACTGCTTATTCTGTTGCTGGTGCTCCGCAAAATGTTGTCGAACCGACCCATCGCCGGTACAAAAACAACTCCGGAAATCAAACCCCGGCCCCGGAAGTTTTTGGATTGGCTTTTTCTTTGTGTGCTGACTGTAATAATCATTCTTACGGGTATTACGGCTTATATTGCACCACCTCATGAATCTGATGTGCTGGCATACCACATGCCCCGTGTTCTCCACTGGATTCAGAATCAAACAACTGCGAACTATGCGGTGCCTGATGCCCGACATTTATGGATGCCCCCCTGGCCCGCGTATGCTCAGACGAATCTATACTTATTATCAGGCGGGGATAAGCTGGCAAATATGATCCAGTGGTCGGCAATGCTGCTTTCCGTCATCCTTGCTTCCAGGTTAGCGGCCTATCTCGGAGCAACACGACGAGGTCAACTTCTGGCAGCCCTGTTTGTGGCAACTCTTCCTGTGGGAATATATCAGGCTTCCAGTTCTTTTACGGATTATTCGGCTGCGTCGTGGGTCACAGTAAGTGCCTTGTTGGTGCTGCGCAGCAGGAAAACGGATATAGGCTGGGTGGAATGGATCGGGTTGGGGCTGAGTGTTGCACTTGGGTATCTGACCAAGGGAACCTATATCTTGTTTGCGCTTCCGATTCTTGCCTATTTGTATTTGACCGTATCAGGAAGACCAGACCATCTGACTGGCTGGTACGTGGCGTCGTAATCGTTTTGCTGATTCTGACCCTGCTGCTGCCATATTGGGTGCGGAATTTTTCGGCCTTTGATTCGATTATGGGGCCGGAAGGACATGTATCGATGCTGTCTAACGAGACCATCGGGCTGAAAGGACTGACCTCAAACTTCTTCCGCCAGACGGCAATTCAGCTGGCAAGTCCATCCCGCAAGCTGAATAACTTCCTTGAACACTCGGTTGAAGCCATTCTGGCATCACTGGGTATCGATCCGAATGCCCCGTCGTTTTCTTATCAGAATGTTCAGTTTGGTGTGGACTGGCTTTTCCCGGGATCGAGCTCTGCTCCGCTGCACTCGGGCATTGTGTTCCTCATAGTGCCTTTTGTTCTGTTTGTTAAGCCATATCGGAATCGCGATGCTGGAATGCTGATTTTGCTTATTTCCCTCGGCTATCTTCTCTTCTGTGGCTATATTCGATGGCAGTCCACCATGCGTTTCAGCTTTGCAACCTATCTGTTGTTGGCTCCTGTAGTAGGGTGGGTAATGGGGCAGGGGGTTGCTGCCCGGATGAGCCCGATAGCAGCTGGATTGATGATCCTGTATGCTGCTCCATCACTGCTCTTTCTCCGCTGGCGTCCACTGATTTCGTGGCGGCCGAGGACTGCTATCAACAGCATTTTTGAGGTGTCGCGCCAGGATCTATACTTCAGAGCTTCGGATAAGGTACGCTCGCAGTACGAATGGGCGGCTGACCGAATCCTTCAAACTGGCTGTCAGCAGGTGGCCATGCGCACAGATTCCCACGATCATGAATATTACTGGTGGATCCTGCTGGACCCGCTGGAAAATGATATCAGGATCGAGCACACATTGGTTTTCCCCGGATTGGAAGACCTGGTCAAAGATGATTTCCAGGCATGCGCTCTGATCTGTACTGTCTGCTCTGATTCTCCCAAGGAGCGGGATGGTCTCAGGCCGGTTAATCTTGAAGACGATATCAAACTTTATCTGCCTGAAGCGTATCTGGAACCGTAACCCGGAAAAAACAGCAGCCGATTCATGTGTTGGTAAGCAGAGATCCTTATTAACCATACGCCCAGTTCTAAGCCTGTATGTGTACGATTTGGTGCAGAAAAATCACGGGAATATCAAGCGATATTCAAGGCGGACAACTGGACTGGCAGTCAGCCAGCACAGCTTTTCTGTCACCCCATTGTCAGTTCTTTCCCGGTTGGGATGCTATACTTAAGCATGTGAGTATGCTGGCAATCCTGGTGTGGAATTCAAATCGGGAGAGCTGGTATTGTTTCCGAAGTGCGAAAACAGTTCACTGTTCTTGATACATTACGGGAAATTATCCATAACATCCCGGTACATCGCGGAAAAAATTAATCAGGAGGTTCCATGAATATCGCAGTTGTAATTAGAGGTATTGCTACACTATCGTGGGTTGCCGCATTGGTTGTAATAGGCCTGGCGGTATTTCAATCAGCACGTGGAAAGAACCTGAAATCTGCTGGCGGATTGATCATCGGTGCGATCGTGCTGGCGCTCTTGCTGACAACATTGGGGTCCGGTATGGTTTTTGTTCAACCGGAGGAGCGCGGTATTGTGATTTCAGCCGTTACACCGAATGGCTATCGGACCACAGCCATGCAGCCCGGGCTGCACTGGGTCATACCCTTTGCTGAATCAGTAGTAGTCTATCCGATCTCCAAGCAGACATACACCATGTCGATAGCCGGGGAGGAAGGGCAGGTACAGGGAGATGATTCGGTTGCTGCCCGTACGTCCGACGGACAGGAAGTTTATATCGATGCTTCTGTTATCTATGCTGTTGACTCCAATCAGATTATCGATGTGCATATCACCTGGCAAGACCGATATGCTGACGATCTGGTACGGCCTCTTGCACGCGGTGTAATCCGGGACCAGGCAAGTCAATTTGGTGTGGAAGAAATCTACAGCGAAAAACGAGCTGAATTAATAAAGGATATTACTTCTGATCTGGAAGAGCTTTTTAAAGCGAATGGCATAATCCTGCATGATTTTGTGCTTCGCAATATTACCTTCTCGTCCGAGTATGCCGCATCTGTGGAGCAGAAGCAGATTGCAGAGCAGCGTGCACAGGAAGCCCAGTTAACGGTTGAGCAGCGCAGGCAGGAAGCGGAACAAGCCCGCCAGGTTGCACAGGGTCAGGCTGATGCAGCTGTGATCGCAGCAGAGGGACGGGCAGAATCCCGTCTGATTGAAGCAGAAGCCGAAGCAGAAGCTTTGCGAATGATTGCCGCAGCTTTGCTGGATAATCCTGATCTGCTGACATTTGAGTATATCCAGAAACTGGCACCCGGCATCGAAGTTATGCTTGTGCCGAACGATTCCCCATACCTGCTGCCTCTTCCATCATTGGGAGCAACGACGACTGTACCTGCTACAACAATTCCTGACTCGGAGTGAGCCGGCTGCAGGCAGAGTTTGAATACAATTGAAAATCAGGCTCAGTAGAACGAACGAGTCACCTGAGGATTTGGTGGCTCGTTATTTTTTACGTAACTGGTATGGTGGAATCTCCAGGGGGAAAATTCTACCAAAGAATGAACTGTGTCAGATGAGGAACCCTGCGAGCGGAACAATCATCTCATCCGAAGAGAGACCTCCGTGCCTGCCCTCGAGTGGATTAGGCCTGTCCCCCCACCATAAATAGCTGTTTCCGGTGCCGATACCAACAAGATCACCAATTCTGTCTGCTGAAGCCGGGGAGGGGTTCCCTGGCCCGAAAAATCCCTGATCCAGGAGTTGATGGGAATCGAGCAGTACAAAGGTATCTCCCCAGGTTTTGTGGAAGTATTGTTTTACTGCGTTTACCTGCCCCGGGCGAATGTGAAGGAACGTTAACCGGTTTTCGCCAGTGGGATACAGATGGAGGAGCTGCAGGAGGTCGGGATGGTTGGACAGATCAAAAACGGGATCTTTCGGTGTGGAAATCTGGCCGTGATCGGCTGTCAGCAGCAGCAATGTGTGGTTGTTTGAGCCGCTGAATGGTTTGAGGAAATGTTCCTCCATGGTTCGAATGAACAGATCAAATTCTGCCCGGGTGTATTCACTATCCGGGCTGCGATGGTGAGACATCGTATCAATACCGGCATAGTATGCCCAGATAAAACGGCGCCGTGAGGGACGTTTTTCCACCAGTGTGCGCAGGTTGATCCACATTTCCGGGAGAGAGCTGAATCCCGCGGCCTGCACATCTGCATAATGCATACGTGAAAGCCCTGAGTGTTTGATGTATTTATTGAGAAAGGCGTAGGTTGAAATGCCATACTGGCTGAACAACGTTCCGAGTGTGCGGCCGTTCGTGGCAGTCTCCGGGTCGAAGCCAGCTTTATAAAGGAGCCCTTGTTCATGAGGCATCATGATTGGTGAATGACTTATCATGTTTGTTACAATGCCGATTTCTTTCAGAAAGAGTTCATACCCAAGGATGGCATGCTCGGCAGGGCTTCGGCCAGTCCAGAGCGTTGTAAGGACTGAGCAGGTCGTTGATGGTATAACAGAGGTAAGTGCCTGTATAAAACCATCCTCCACCAGCCGATTCTGCAGCGGGTGATTCTGAATCCAGTTCTGGAAACGGCTAAAAGAAAGTCCATCCAGGAGGCAGACGATGACCTGGGTGATGTCGGAACTGGATTGGAGAAAAGGATTCTCCAGAGACTGGTGAGGAAGTTCGGGGCACCCGAGTATGGAAGCGACAGTTGAAGGAAGATTCAATAAAGAAAAACCCGTATACCAGGGATGGATCAATTCCGCAGGAAGGTTGAGTTCCGGAAATCGAGCTGCTTTGATGGCTTTGATATTTTCGATATGGTTGTCTGGTTTTTGCATTGGTCCTTCCCGGGTGGCTTATTACAGCCTTTCTGGAAATTGTAGCTTATTTTTACTGAAATATACCTTTAGATTCATGCCCTGGTTCATGACAGGGTTTTAATATCAGGCTGAAAACAATGTATTGTTTTGCCGGAGTTTTGGGATAGGAGTAAACAAGATACCATTGGAAAAGGCGGGAATCTGAATCGGGGTTGGGCCGTCGATCCTGTTTACCGGTCGGGTTTGCACTCTGTTTGCCTTGAAAAAACCGGATTTCCATGAGAATATTTGCCGATTCACATATGTGTTTGAATATGGTCCGAACTATGATTGATTCTGGGTTTCTTTTCTTGAGTGAATTTAAGAAGGAAGTGGAAGGGGTGTGTAAGAGATATGAATAAATTCGACATGCTGCGATCGGCCGCTCTAGATTTCCAGCAATCACGCCGACGGGCGCAAATGGAAGCGGTCTTGAGCAGGTTGTCCGGCCGTCCAACCGAATTACTCCCGTACGAAGAGATCCGGAAAAAACTGCGGCTTGGCACAAGTGTGGATCAGGGTGTAGAGGCTGTCCCTATTGATTCAATCATAGGTAGTGTGGGTCGGTATCAGGATTTTACCCGCAGCTTTCTTCCGAGGCATGATAGTGATCGTGAGCGCTGGGCACGGGTAAAAGCCGGTGTATCTGATTTGAGTGGGCTGCCGCCTGTGGAACTATACCGGGTAGGGGAGGCTTATTTTGTTCTCGATGGACATCATCGGATTTCAGTGGCAAAACAGGTCGGAGCAACACATATCGAGGCTTACATCCGTGAGGTGCCTTCCCGGGTTTCTCTGACACCCGAAACAAACGCACGAGAGTTGATCCTAAAATATGAGTATGCAGATTTTCTATATGAAACCGGATTCGACCAGGAATTTCCTGATGTGGAACTTCTGATTACAGAACCCGGGTTGTATCGGGCCCTGAAAGAACATATTGACGTGCACCGCTATTACATGGGATTGGATCAGGAACGAGAAATACCCTATTCTGAAGCTGTACGGCATTGGTACGAGGGAGTATATCAACCGGTGATCCAGGTCATTCAGAACCTGGGCGTGCTGCAGGATTTTCCGAATCGGACAGAGACCGATCTTTATCTATGGGTAGCGGATCATCGGGTAGAGTTGGAAGAAGAGCTTGGATCTCCTATTACGACAGCTGCAGCGGTCAGCGATCTGGCCTCACGAAAGAGTCTGACACCGTTGAGAGTGGCCAGCAGAATTGGAAACTGGCTGCATGACAAACTTCTGCCTGATGCTATCGAATCCGGCCCAAAACCTGGTATCTGGAGAGAAGAACTGGGATCTGACCCACAGTCCTCCCTCTTTCCTTCGATTCTGGTGCCGCTCAGCGAGCTGGACACCGAATGGCAGGCGCTTGAACAGGCGCTGTTTGTGGCAAGCAGGGAAAACAGCTTGATTCATGGCATCTATGTGCAAACACAGGAAGACAGGCCGGTAGAAACAATTGAACGTTTACGTGAAGGGTTTAATGCGCGTTTGTCGGAAGCGGGCATCGAAGGGCAGTTTGTGCTTGAGAAGGGAACGATCTCGCGAACGATATGTGATCGAGCCCGCTGGAATAATCTGGTTGTGGTTTATGCCGCACATCCTCCGGCGGACCGGCCGATGGATCGGTTGAGCTCCGGGTTGAGGATGATGATACACCGCTGCCCCCGGCCGATCCTGGTTGTTCCACAGCGGGCACGCCCCCTCAATCGAATTCTGCTGGCATATAACGACAGCCCGAAGGCACAGGAGGCGCTTTTTGTTGCGGCCTATTTCGCCGGGGTCTGGAAGTGTGATCTGACGGTTTTATCGATGGCGGAAAAAGGAAGATTGAACTATAACTGGCTGGATGATGCCAGGAGATACCTCGAACACCACCAGGTCCATGCCTCATTCCACCATAAGTTTGGCAGTGTTCCACGGGTTATCGAAAGGGCTGCTGCCCAGTATCACAGCGATATTATTCTGATAGGTGGCTATAAAGCCTCCCCTATTACCGAAGTTATGCTTGGAAGCAAGGTTGATGACCTTATGCGCAGTTCAGATTTTCCACTGCTCGTATGCAGTTGATCTAATTTCACCATCCTGATCCTTCCAGGGCATTGATGTCTGTTTTCAGAACAGCAAAGGGAAGCTGTTTTTTTATTTACTTGATGAACTGCATTCAGGAGTATATTTAAAAGTTAAAGGCCGCTTGACAGCTTTTCGGGTTTGAAGGAGACTATCATAAGTGGAATCTGTGATTTTGAATTGCAGTTCAGCGGAAATTCAAATTCTCTACCCATACGTTGAAAGTGTTTGAGGAGATAAGCCATGTATTCAGGGCAGGAAAAAGTACTTATAATTGACGACGATCCCCTGATGGCAAAAATGGTTGAAGGGCACCTTAAGGTTGCCAAATTCAAAACAAGGTATGCAACCGATGGCGGACAGGGGATCCTGATCGCCAGAGATTGGGATCCGGATTTGGTCCTGCTTGATGTTATGATGCCAGGTATGGATGGTTTTACAACATGCGCCCGCCTGCGCGAATTTTCTTCGGTACCCGTCATCATCCTGACGGCCAAGGGTGAAGAACGGGATAAAGTGCGCGGATTGGATGCGGGCGCTGATGACTATATTGTGAAACCCTTTTCAGCACAGGAACTGCTTGCCAGGGTCAGAGCTGTGCTAAGGCGTGCAGAGCAGACTAATTTTTCCAAATTTCCACAAAGATATTTCCGCCATTATGATCTGATGATAGATCTTGCGCGAGCCGAGGTCACTGCAGATGAAGTCCCTGTTTCTCTTACGGCAACAGAATACAGGCTCCTTCAGACTCTCTCGGATTCAATTGGCAAAGTGCTCAGCCCTGAAGAACTCCTCTCCCGTGTATGGGGGGTGGACTATCGTAAGGAGAAGGAGATCCTCTGGGTTACCCTAAGCAGACTGCGGCAGAAAATCGAAAAGGATCCCAGAAATCCGGTTCATATTGTGACCCGGCAGGGCCTGGGCTACCTGATGCCGAGTGAAACAAATGAATCGGAGCAGGGGGATACTGCAGATATGGACCAGTTCGATCCTGATACAAGGCCTCCTGCTGCCTGATTCCATCAGCATTTGTGTTTTTTTCATTCACCGGCAGCCAGGTATTAATTCATGATGGAACAACCCCATTAGATATCCTTTCCTGTCGGGTTAGTCATTCTGCCAGCCCAGGTTTCCTGAATAATTCCGTCAGACCACAAATCTCTCTTCATGGATTGGTATCAGGATAATATTCAGTTTCAACCCATAGAGAAACCCCATCTGTCGATAGTGTGATCCACCCATGTTGATCTGTGCGCAGCACTGTCCGCTGCTGCAGCTGTTCGAGGATATTGTGATGTGGTGTATTCTTTTCTGCGCCGGGCTCGACGAAGAGAAGAACAAGAGAAGGATCCAGGATTTTCAGGAGAGCAGAGGGGTTTGTGGCCAGACCACCACTACCGGGCAGAATTGCAGCAGAAACCTGTTCGATATCAGATAGCGAAGAAAGATTGTAAACCATATCTGTATCTTCACCCTGTGTCAGAAAAAGGCGGAAATTACCATACTGCACAAGATAAGCGGAGCCGTTCTCTCCCACGTAGATGATTTTCAGGATTACACCATCATGGAAGTCTAAAATACTACCGGATTTCATCACCTGTGTCGGGATTTCCTTGCTGGCAATCAAGGCGGAGATAGAGCTGTACGTGGGTGATGTTCTGGTGGTTGAGAGCAGGATGCGGCTGATGCTGTATTGCTCCGCAACACCTGGAAATCCTGCCGTTGTTTGTTCTGCAGAAGTCCCCAGCAGCAACCAATCGATCCGGGTAAAGAATGGGGAAAGGCGCATTCCAAGTGCTTCGGACAGGGTTATTGGGCTGTCTCCACAACCCAGCAGCACCGTCCGGCCCGCAGGTGATTGAATGAGGAGCGTTTCGGATTGCCCTGCGGGGATGAGAGTTATACGCAATCTGGAATCCGACCGGCCCGCCCAGGCAGTCCAGACCAGGAAGCAGCAGAGTGCAGCAGCTGCCAGGCCGGAACTCACAGGAATGGCGGCGGTTTTTTGGAGGATCTTTTTCCCAGTCCGGTTCGTGGCAAGAAAGGTTCCTGCAATCAGGAGGACGAAGTAGAACAGGATCACAGGGAGAGAATTGCCGGCCAGGGGGATAGTTGCACTTTTAAAAGATGAAAAAAAGGAGACAGTCCGTGTGGTCAGGCTCAGTAACGGCCATGTAACCCGGGCTGCAAGCTGCCCGGCTGGTCTGCAGATCATTCCAACGAGGACAGATACACCTCCCAGGATCATAATCATGGGCTGGGCAGGCAGGATGATGGGATTAACAAGGAGGGAGCTGACCGGGATTTGATGAAAGTAAGTCATTGTAAGGGGCATCGTTGTCAGTTGAGCAGCGAAGGTAAGCAGGACACATTCATTGATCAATGATGTGATTCTGGCTGTTTTACTTTCAGAGAGGACGCGTGATACCTGCCGGCGGAACCCATCCTCGAGGATCGGGCCATAATAGAGCAGGCCAAGTGTTGCAAAAGCTGAGAGCTGGAAACCAACGTCTTCCAGTATATCGGGATCCTTTAGTGTCATTAGGAAGACAGCTGCAGCCAGCGCATTATAACCTTGATTCTGGCGCCCAATCAGCCTGGCGACCAGGCTGACAGCGACCATAAGCGCAGCTCGAACAACTGCTGCATCAGCACCAACAAGGATGGTATACAGGCAGATTGATATGCCTGCAGCAATTATTCCTGCCCGCCGTCCAAGCCAGGAACGCAGCATGTTCAGAATTACAGCGGAAATCAGGGTGATATTGAATCCTGAAATTGCGATGATATGTGCTGTGCCGGTATTTTGAAAGGCTTCCATCATGCTGGTGGATATGCCACCTTCAATACCAAGCAGGATCCCGCTGAGCAGAGAAGCTTCGGGGTCAGGGTACAGGGACTGCAGGGTGAAATGCGCACGAGAACGGAAAAGGAATAGCGCTTTACGTATCGGGTGGGACCAGCTCCGCCTGCAAATTTCACTTTCCCTGCTGTAGAGTAAAGTGTAAATATCCTCTCTGGCCAGGTAATCACGATAGGAAAAACCTTCAAAAACAGGCGGCGATGCAGGCAGGCCGTAGACCCGGATGATATCGGCGTACTGAAAATCTGATACAGCCCGGGTGTATACCAGGGCTTTTCCTGTAACAGTTACCAGCTGCCCATCTCTTCCGGGGCGAAGTTGATCCACTTCCAGCAAAAAACGGATATTCCGGTCAAGGACCTCTGGCGGGGAGATGATTTTCCCGGTTATGGTAAGTGGATAACCCAGATCGTTATATTGGCTTATATGAAAAGGAGGCTCTCTCCATCCGGCAATGCTTTGATATATTGCGCCTGATTCAAAGAATAGCAGGAAGAGGAAAAAACGCCTGGCGGCTGGGGCTTTGCGCAGGATAATTATGCTGATAGCAGAAACACAGCCAAGAATCAGCCAACACCAGAATGCAAAAGAAAGCAGCTTGGAACAGATAATTCCACCGCACCAGAATATGCAGAGAAAAAAAAGAAGCATGGTTCCCCCCTTACTCTTCTTATGCTTATGATTATACATGGTGATGCGAATAAGTTAACCGAAATCCGGCCATGGTCGGATAAGGCTGTGATATGATGAGATTGTTTCCGCCACAGATGAAGGAAACGAACACGGGATCTCATTGCCTGTATGGTTTCCCCGGTTTGCGTTCTGAAACCGTCTGTGGGGATAAACCAACGGCCGGAGCGGTTCCAGCAGGATGGAGACATGACCATACAAAATCAGGTGCATCTCTACACCAGTTACTTTACGATTTATGGGGAGGTTACTCCTGGCCCGGCCGGTATGTACAGCCATATGAATCTACCCACATCTTCGCATCTCGAACTCAGCAATGCCGACATTATTCCACTATTTAAACTCTCAAGCGAGCCTGTGCACCGGGATCGGTTGTGGTTGGTGAAAGAAAAGGTTGTCGTTGTGGTATTGGAGCGGGTATCAGAAATGGGCACTTCGAATCTGTCCCGCCGCGGCTTTACCCGGCCATTTCCACATTGGGTGCGGGCCGAAGTGGGGGATTATGAACTTACAGGTGTTCTTCAGCTGGGAGGTAACTTCGAGTTTGGTGAGGTGATAAGCAAGGGGGAGAGGAACTTTATCCCTTTATATAAGGCAAGATTGGGCTCAGCATTGTATCCTGCTGTGAATGTTGAAATGCCCGTAATGTTGTTCAATCGCAAGTGGCTCCAGGGGATGGCCCTGCTCACGCCGCGGGAAATACCGGAAGGAGAGACAGTGTAACAGGATCGGCTGTCTGTCTTCCGTATCAGATCATGAAGACGGTTAGCGTTGGAACTCATGGAGACACAGGTCCCGGGGAACAGAAATCAGTTTGATCCGCCCTGGTTGGTTTCAGGTTGTTCGTTCTTTGGCAGAAAACCAATCGCTTCAACTTTTTTCCGGTTGAAGAGCATTACCGCAGACCCCGTTTCAATTTTGGGGAATAAGATCGCTGCGAGTGTGGCATCGTAGAGGGGGGAAAAAACGGTATCACCTTCGAGAAGAAACGTTGCGAAGTTGAAAGCTCCGTGCATTTCGATCATGCCTCTCAACTCATAACCGCCAAGGATTATGTGTATCCAATGATTCCTTGTTTGGGTGTATCCTCCCCGGGCTGTTCCGGTGGCTCCCAGCTCCATGCGATTGCTTAAAAGCACTGCAAGCATCTCGTTCTTTACCAGTGACAGGGTGGTATAACGCCCAACCATTCTGTTAGGCTGGTGCAGCCGGCTGAGGAGTGCTCCTTCGATTTCAATATAGGAAGAAGTATTGTTGTTCAGGTAGCTATATAAACCACGGCCGGAAGGGGTGATCCTTCCCAAAATGCGATGGCTTGATGTATATATTTCGGCGGCAATTGGTTTGAGGGGCATCGGTTACTCCAACCTTTTTACTGGCAGTGCAAGATGTATGATTGTACCTTGATCTGTTTCATCAAACCATAATCCTCCCCCCATGCTTTCAGCAATCATTCTGGCTTCACCGATGCTGAAACCGACGTGGAAAGAAGCTGCGGACAGATCCCCTGTGGGAGTTCGTAATGCATGAATCATTTCAGGGGGGAGCCCTGAACTGGTATCAGCAACACTCAGAATAGCCCAGACACCGTCCGGGAAATGAATATCATTCGGCAGGTCGAAATCACTGGAAGCCCCGTTCACCACGGAGACATAGTGGCTTTCAAGTTGGATGCGGCCGCGGGTGGTTCTGCGCAAAGCTGCAGATGCAAGGATCAGGAGAATTCGGCGAATCTGGCTGCGGTTCCCCGGAAAGAGCGGGATAGTTTTTTCTGACAGGTAGGATAGTTCCAGACCTCGCTGAAGGGCTCCGTCCTGCAGCGCAACCGAAACTTCTCGTAAGATGCTGTGAAGGTCTACAAGTTCCTGGCTGGGAAGTGTGATTGTTGTGTCGACCGGCTTGTCGTGGAACTGGCTGAGGTCCTGTTTCAATTTAGATATTTCCCGCTGCTGTGCATCTGTAAGTGGGCCGAGTGCGCTGCTCAACAGGGTGTTGATCGAGATCAGCATCTGCTGCACGGGAACCTGGTCGGGCGGAACGCCTTGGATCTCCTTTTCCATCTGGGACTGTTTCCGCAGTGAGGCATGTTCGAGTGCGACCCCCGCCCAATCAGCGAGCGTCATGATAAGAGTCAGCTGATATTCGCTGAAGGGGTTTGCTACGACACGGTTGTATACGCCCAGCACACCGATAATCTGATTTGACACATGAATCGGCACTTTTATGAGGGAATAGACACTGAAGCCCGTTTGAATTTCAACCGGACCTTCTTCGGGTGAGGGTTGACGCAGTACAGGCTGACCAGTATCAAATACTTCTCGAACGAGGGATTCGCTGCTTCGCAGTCGTTGCAGCGTCGCTTCGGGTATGCTTGCCTGCTTGCTCGCCCGGAGAACAAGCTCATTAGTGTTTGGATCTACAAGATAGATATTGGCCTCATCTGCATTGGAGACATACGCAGCTGCTTCAACCACACGTGTCAGGATCTGTTCCAGATCCGGTAGATTTACTACAACCCGTCCAATTTCCGAGATTAATCTGATCTCCTCAGACCGTTGTCGTGCGATTTCCATAGCCGCTTTCAGGCGGCGTTTGAGATCGGCGGTATCATTTTCCCCACTCTGGATCTTGATTCCTTCACGGATGGCTTTATTTAATTCTTCAGGCCGGAACGGTTTATGCAGAATATCGGTTACCCCAAGGCGGAAAAGATCACGCATGCGTGAAGGGGGGAAGTGTGCAGCGAGAATAATGGCTGGTGTGTTGTCCCCGCTTGCCCGCTTGCTGCGTAGATTCCCGAGGGGATCTCCCATCATGCGGGTGATATCTACAATAAGTAAATCCGGTTTTTTTTCGGCGGAAGAGCCCTGTAAAACCTCAATACCCGCGGGACGGAGGACTTTATTAATCAGGATCTTTGCATTGCTCTCGACATCTGCAATGACTTCGACGGAAGGTTGCTTGATTTCTTTTGTTCCCATGCCATCTCCACACGTATTGAGGCTGTCTCAGGTTTCCAATCAGAAGCTGTGATCCAAAACTGCCGGATCAGATTTCCAGTCTCCTGCCAGGTTCGATTGCGTTTCTTTGCTCCTATGCGGTTTCAGCAATACAGCATAGCGGGCAGTAAACAGGTCTTGGCAAATGCTATCTGTTCTGGCCAGGTTTTCCTGAAGGACCGTCTGCGGCAGCGCTGCATGAAATAACCGATAAGTCATGGTTGATAAAAAGAAAGGGTTGCATCGGCTGCCGAACTATACCGGATACGGCAAGATGGAAATGGTTCCTATTTTGTTTACATTTTACTGCAGGTATGGGAAGAAATGGTATTCATTTTCAGTCCGGGTTCGTAGACTCTCCAGTGAAAAAACCAGACGTGAATAACGATTACGTTTTCCCCGCCTATCCTGCGCATTACTGCTGAAAAAAGTTGAGTACCTCCTGACTGATACGTGGCGCTGTCTTTTGAATTTAATCACCGATCAATACTGCAACTACAAAGAGAATGTGAGGGGTGTGCGGCAGCTCTATCACAGGGCGATTGCCGGCAGCGCCTCTATGCTGCCATTATTGTACCCGTCAGACCATAGAAAACCAATTGTTCCTTGAATCTTGCTTGCAAATACGCCCCTGATAAAGTTCCTGCGCCGGATGCCTTCATTCCATACTGAAAACGAGCTGCTTTTATTGTTGAAAATCAGATGAATGAATAAAATGCCGGGTTCGGCCCCAGGTGGTTTCTCCAGGTATCATTCATATGCATGTTTCCTGAAAAAGCGTGCATGTCTCAGGTTTCAACTCAATATCGGATGTCTTTGTGCCAGCGATTCTCACTGGTGGAAAAATGTTCTGGAAATTGAGAAAATACGCTGGCATATCATGTTTTCTGGAAAAGGAATGTCACCAGTTTTGCGGTGTTTATCAATCCCGTTCCGCCTGCTCTCGATTACGAAAAACCATTTTGATCGGTGTTCCTTCGAAGGGATATGCGGCCCTGATCTGGTTTTCAAGATAACGCTGATAACTGAAATGAACCAGATCCCGATCGTTTACGTGGAAGAGTATCACCGGGGGGTTTACGCTTACCTGCGAGGTATACAGTATTTTCAGCCGCTTTCCAGCTTTGGAAGGTGGCGCATGGTGGTCGAGTGCGTGGTGGATGATACGATTGAGCTCTCCTGTGGAGATCCGGTGGAAGCGTTCCTGCTGCACACGGAGGGCTGTCGGAATGATCTGATGAGTATTTTTACCGGACAGTGCGGAGATGAACAGGATGGGTACATAATCAAGAAAATTCAGTTCCTGGCGAATAGTGGTGGTGATCTGGGCCATGGTGTGGGTGTCTTTTTCCACAGCATCCCATTTATTGACAAGCACAATAACGCTTTTTAAATGCTCGAGCACCATTCCTGCAATATGGGCATCCTGTGCGATGATACCCTGTATACCATCCAGTAAAAATAGAACAACATCGGCACGTTCGACAGCTTTAAACGCACGGATCACGGAAAATTTTTCAACACCGGGTTCTATCCGGCCTCGTTTGCGAATACCGGCAGTGTCAATTAACGTGATCTGCTGGCCGTAATAGGCCAGCTTGGTGTCAATAGCATCACGGGTTGTGCCGGGAATGGGGGATACAATCACTCGATCCTCTCCCAGGAGGCGGTTCAGCAGGCTGGATTTTCCGACGTTCGGGCGGCCTACGATGGCTATTCTCACTGTCGATTCGATATCGTCTTGTGGAATCTGCCGTGCCCCCATACTATTGAATACCTGATCCAGTAGATCACCCACGCTGGTTCCATGGAGTGCCGAGATTGCGACAGGTTGCCCCATGCCCAGTTCATAAAATTCGATGGCCGCATCTCTACGGGCTTGATTTTCACATTTATTCACAGCAATCAGAACAGGTGGATTGATCTCCTTGCTGCGGGTTCGCCGCAGGATCGTTGCGATTTCAAAATCAGCCGGTGTGAGACCACTTTCTGCATCCACCAGAAAAATCACAGCATCAGCGTCTTTCACTGCCATTTCGGCCTGTTCCCGGATCTGAGGGATAAAATCCTTACTGGCGATCGAGAGAGGTTCCTGGTTCTGGATACGGGTAGGATCAATGCCCCCGGTATCCACAATGTAGAACAGGTTGCCCGCCCATTCTGCATTGGCAAACAGGCGATCTCGTGTGGTGCCGGGGATACTATCCACAACGGCAAGACGTTCTCCGGATATACGGTTAAAGAGGGTGGACTTCCCAACATTCGGGCGTCCGACAATAGCAATCACTGGTTTTGTCATAGTATTTCCTGCTACGGTATGGTCGGTTCAGGTGTGGCTGGTGGCTTGTTGCTGATTGTTACTTCAACCACAGCTGGCAGGATGGATCCTTCCACATCAGTAGGCGGTACGATAATTTGGGGTGTCACCTGGTGTGTGCCAATGTCTTTATCGAACAGATCGATAACCACACGAATATCATCGGGTGTGAGCTGTTCAAGTGTTGTGAGTGGACCGGTGAGAAACACGGAAACGGATGAAGGCGATGCTGTTGCATACAATCCTTCCGCCAGCCCCTGGATTTCAATCGGGCTGGTGAGTGACATTGAGTTTTCGATGGCTTCAATACTGACCTGAACCAGAATATTCTGGTCACCGACCAGGGCTGTTTTCTCAGGCAGATCCAGAGAGGCGCGGACTTCCACAGCTTCCTGGGCATCAGCGATATCAATCGGGACGGTTTCCACATAGCCAGGCAGGGTGTCAAACACGGTCGGGTCGGATGAAAAAATGATAACTTGCTCAGGTATGACATTAATCTTGGTTATCCGGAAACCGAAGTCTGGCTGGCCGGTAATAATAGGGATAACGGCTACAAGCCGGTAGCGTTCTCCCTGTTGGATGGGGGCAGTCACGGTGGTGTGGGTTGGCTCAATCGTGATCTCCTCCAGCAGGGTACCATTTATATCAAGCGGCAGCAGACGAACGTTCTGCTCGACATCCATGCGCTCGCCGGTGATATCAAGTACTGCTTCAATGGAAGCGACGCTGTTGATCAGCGAGGCAGGGCCTACGATGGTTACTGCCTCGGGATTTGAAGTCGGTGTATTGGCTTCGTAACCAATTGCCGGCTCCCCATTCAACTGAATTTGAATAGGGAAGGACTTCTCCACCAGGGTTTCGATTTCCAGATTGATCTGTGCAGGCATTAGCTCTGTCACCAGGACGGGTTTTGCGTCCACTCCGGGTTTGCCGAGTGTGATAGCGTATTTTCCTGTGTCCAATCCGCTCAGATCAACAACGATAGAAAAATCGTCCTGAGTAAGGATTTCCCACACACTCTGGGGAGCCTTTATCCGAACAATACATTCGGAAGGAGGGTCTCCGCTGAGAATGAGTCCTTCAGCGAGGTTTATGTATTGAATGGGGATCTGGTCAGGGAAGATATCCTGCTGCAGTGGATCTGCTTCATTAATGGCATAAACCCAGACTGTAATTGCAAGGGTAAACGCCAGCAGCAGAGTCCCTCTATTTTCCCATAGGGATTGGAGCATGCGAACCTCTATACTTGATGCGATGAGAAACGATTTTTGAAGATCCGATTAAGAATATTATAAAGCCAAGGAGGGAGAATTGTCTCCGATCTTGGTCGATAGAAAGCGATGAGAATATTTCTCAGTCGATTGGGGTCCAGCCGGCGGATCATCCGGCCATTATGAGTGACAGAAATGGCACCCGTTTCTTCTGATACCACTACCGAGATTGCGTCGCTGACTTCGCTGATGCCAAGTGCCGCGCGATGTCGAAGGCCCATTTGCCGATCCAGAGATCGCGAGAAAGTGCCGCTGGCGGATAGAGGCATTACACAGGATGCTGCGGCGATGAGATTCTCCCTGATAATAACAGCACCATCATGCAGTGGTGTATTCACGTAAAAGATCTGCAGCAGCAGTTCCGGAGTAAGAATCGCATCCATGGGAATACCGGTTTCAATATACTCATCCAGGTGAACGGTCCGTTCAATCACGATAAGGGCACCATGACGATTATTTGAAAGGCGCTGTGCAGCGGTCACGATACCGGGGATGATCTGTTCACTGGCGCGGTTATCGGGACGCTGAATGATATTGCTTCCCGCACGCCCCAATCTTTCGAGACCTCGTCTGATTTCCGGGGCGAAGATCACCGGTATTGCTATCAGGAGTGCCGGCAGGGTATTGCGAAGAAGCCATGAAAAGGCGGGAAGCGGGAGCAGGGAAGAGAAGATGCTGATTGCGATAATCATCAGAATCATGCCGCGGATCAGCGTATCACCCCGCGTCCCCTGCAGCAGTTGAAGGATAAAGTAGAAGATGGCGACCACAAGGATCAGATCAAATATATTTGAAAAGTTGATACGTTCCAGATTGAATAATAATTCCCGAGGTAAATTGTCCACTTTTTTGCCTGTGCCCTGTTGTGGGAGTGTGTTCTCTCTGTCCTCATTAAGTCCTGCTGCGGCTATCACTCCGCTGGTCTATAGCCGATGCATCAGATCCATGTATCTGTCGATTCTATCCTGATCGACGCAGATTTCTGCAGTAAAACTCTGGAGATATCAATGACGAAGAAAATCCGGGGCTGTAAGGAATGGGGTGGAACCCGGTTTTCATCCGGCCCTTGTATATGAGCAGGGCTGATCTCCTTAAACTATAACAACAATCACTCGCCGCCGGTGCGCTGACTCCCATACAGTTGTGGAAGGACAGGTGAATAAGGGAGGTGCTGCGAGTGTTTACACACCTTTCTCCAGATTGTTAAGGAGATCGTGGTATCCGTCCACATTAATATCAGGTGGTCCAATTTCAATAATGGTACGGATAGTCTTGATCGCCTCTTTTCTATGACCTGCGTCGAGTTGAATCTCGCCGAGGGCATCATATTGTGCGATGGCGTCGCTCTTTCTGCCAATTGCACGATAAGCATCTGCCAGCCTGGCATGCAGGATCTGACGACCGGGGTGCTCTCTCGCAAGATCTTCCAGCAGTGCAAGCGCTTCTTTACCCCGCCGGGTCTGGACAAGGAGTTGAAGGTGCTTATCCAGGTGGGCGACAATGACCTCCTCTTTGCCCAGCCGCAGTCCGAGGTCAATCATTTTCAATCGGGCGATCTCATCGTCGTCTGACAGGGTGAGGATTTGCTCGTACACGCGCAAGGCACGCTGCCAATCAAGGCGGGAGATGTCCAGATCTCCGATTTGATGCAGTATTTTAACAGACCAGTCAACCTCGTTTTTGGAGCGCTGTGCCAGTTTGAGAGCGTCTGTGAGGGTCTGGCGTGAGCGTTCGCTCTCGGCCATCTGACGGAACAGGTCAGCAAGGTCGTAATACTGTGAAAGTGCATCGTCAATCTGATCCTGCTGTGCCAGCAGATTAATCAATTCTTTACGGGCGACGAGGTCCACCGGGGATGCTTTGATCAGCCGGTGGTAGATCTTGGCAGCTTGTACCGTTTCACCGCGAACGGCGTGGGTTTTTGCAATCATGGCTAATTTGCTGAGGCCCTGTTCTCTATGATCGCTGTCGATCAGGATTTCAGCCAGACGGAGATGCAGTCCCAGATAGAGGGGTGCGTAATCGAGTGCCAGCATAGCCTCTTCAATAGCTGAATAATACTTGTGCTGTGAAGCCAGGGTATCAATCCGTTCGATGGCCTCCACCACACGATCGGTACCACCAACAGCCAGGATTTCGGCGATGGGGATTACCGTTGAACTGCTTCCCTGGGATTCAAGCTTCTTGCGTGCTAATTTGATGCGATGGAGCCAATGCGGTCCACTGAGGAAGGCGAGTGTGTTTTCCACGATCTGTGAGAGGTTCTGGTCATCGTCCTTGGTTTGTGAAACCATGATTGTATCGTAGAAGCGGTTCAGTTGGGAGGATTGATCACTGCTAACGGTAAGGGTATCCGCAATGCGAAGCGCCTGGAGCAAATGGCGGGCGGCTTCAGTCAAATCTCCCGCCTGTCGGGCCAGGCGGCCCAGGGCGAGATTTGCTCCCAAAGTCAGCTCTGGATGACCGATGGCGGCGGTGATGTTTTTTCGGGCTCCTTCAAAATCATGCAGATCTTTCAGCAGGATCCCCAGATTGTAATAAGCAGCGGGATGATCGAGCCCTTCTCCGATAGCATTGACCAATTCTTTTGAAGCCTGGCGTTTATTGCCTCGTGTCTGCAGGTCAATCGCCTGGCTGAGGTATTTATACCGGTCCTTCTGTTCTGTTTCCCTGCGCAGCATGGACAGGGGGCCCTGCCCTTCAGCATGATCCTCATCTTCATCAAAATCTGTGGTACTTTCATCAAAGAGCATACCGGCCAGAATGGTTAAAGCCTGCCGCTGAGCGGCTACTTCCGGATCATCGAGTTCATCAGACGATTCATCCGGGTCCTCTTCCGGGGAAGCTTTGAGGTATTCCTCCATTTCTGCAATACGAAGCGGACCAGTGTGGCCGCGTGGTGGTCCTGGAGGGGGAAGTATTTTTTGATGGCGCAGACTGCGTACTGCGTTACTGGCTTCCGGGTCGCCTGGTGTCAGTCGCAGGGCAAGTTGAGCAGCCTCGATGGCACGATCCTGCTTGTTCTTTTTCTGCAGGATGGAGGCGACTGTCAGGTATTCATACGAGGCTTCCCGGCGCCTCCCAAGCCGTTCGTAGGTTAGCGCCAATCTGGAACGGACAGCAAGGTTATCTGGTGTCAACCGGGCGATGCAGCTCCAATTCTCTATTGCTTTCTCCGTATTTCGGCGTCGGATATACAGATCGGCAGCAGTCTCGCGCTGGTTAACAGCTTGTTGTATATCTCCCTGCAGCTCGTGAATTTCTGCACATTTTTCCACCGGAATCGGATCTTCCGGTGAAGCAGCACAGGCTTTCCGGTATATTTCGAGTGCCTCATTCCGATTCCCGGTTTCAAGCAAGGCCAAGCCGAGGCTTGTCAGCGCGGTGGAATGGTCGGGAAATTCAGCCAGGGCTTTGCGGTAATATTCCAGCGCTTTATCCCAGTCCATCTCCCAGGCAGCTGAATGCCCCAGATTCATTGATTCGTCAAAAAGGTCCTGGCGTCCTGTCATTGTGCACCTGAATTAATCATTCGAAGCGAAGCGAGTATAGCATAAGTTCTTCAGGCCTGCTTTGTCTGATACCGTGGTCAATATTACTTTCACTGTCACCAGATAGATCTGCTGTAATCAACATAGCATGAAATGTGCCGCGCTGCCCGCATGGTCCGGGTTTCGGGTGCCTTTCTTCGGTCAGGTCTGTTTCTTCCGCATCTGCCGGCTGATATGAAAATGCTGCCAGGTTATGCCGGATTTATTCGATTGGCTCAAGTGCGGCCCAGTTATGTCCGGCTTTTGCATCTGCAATTAATGGAACATCCAGTTGGGCAGCTCCTTCCATGATCTCTTTGATGAGAGGGATGGTTGTCTCCAGTTCAGACTGCGGGCATTCCAGGACCAGCTCATCATGTACCTGCAGCAGGAGGCGGGCGGAAAGGCCTGCTGCGGCAAGTTTTTGCGGAAGTCGAATCATGGCAAACTTGATAATATCAGCAGCTGTCCCTTGAATAGGTGCATTGATGGCTTCCCTCAGGGCACGTGATTTTTCTGTTTCAGAGATAGATCTGGCGTCGGGAAGAAGCTGCGGAAAGTAGCGCCTGTGGCCGAACATAGTTTCCACATATCCTTCTGTCCGCGCCTGCTGTCGAATATTTTCAAGATACTGTTTGACCCCGGGGAATTGTTCAAAATAACGCTGGACGAAGGTCTCCGCCTCTGGCAGGGTCAGATCGGTGGAGCGGGAAAGGCCGAAGGCACTCATTCCATAAATCAGTCCGAAGTTAACAGCTTTGGCTTGCCGGCGCAGGCTGGGTGTGATCTTTTCCAGAGGCTCACCCGAAATAGCCGCAGCGGTGGCTGAATGAATATCTTTACCCTCCCGGAAGGCCTGCAGCATGGCTCTATCCCCGGACATATGGGCAACAATACGAAGTTCGATTTGCGAATAATCAACAGCCAGCAGGGTCCAGCCTTTCTCGGCGATGAAGGCCCGCCGGATTTCCTTGCCGATCTTGCTGCGGACAGGAATATTCTGCAGATTGGGATTGGACGATGCAAGCCGCCCGGTGACAGATCCGGTTTGTTTGAACGATGAGTGGACACGACCTGTGGCAGGATTCACTTCACGAGGTAGTGCATCGGCATAGGTTGATTTAATTTTCGCAAGCTCCCGATGTTCGAGTATGACGTCAATAATCGGGTTCTTATCCTGAAGTTCTTCCAGCACCGAGGCTGCTGTGGAATAATAGCCACTTTTTGTACGCCTGGTGCGATCTGGTGGTTTGAGGGCGAGATCTTCAAAAAGCACAGAAGACATTTGGGGCGGAGAGTTCAGGTTGAAGGTTTTTCCGGCCAATTCATAGATCCGTTTTTCCAGCGCTTGCAGCTGTTCATCGAGTGACACAGTAAGTTTCTGCAGGAATGCAGTATCGAGCAGAATGCCGGTCTGTTCCATGGCAGCAAGGATCGGAATCAACGGCATTTCCATCTCCTGGAAGATCTGCCACTGGCTTTTCTCCTTCAACTCCTTTTCCAACTGTGGCTTGAGTTTCATACAGACAACTGTGTCAGCAATCGCATAAGGGGCGGCTTCGGACACAGGTACCTGTGCCATCGTGCGCTGATTCCTGCCGGTGCCGATCAGTTCTTTTATCTGAGTCATTTCTATTCCAAGCCGGACCCAGGCCAGGTTTTTCAGCCCCAGATTTCGAGAATCCGGGTTGCATAACCATTCCGCAATCATTGTATCGAAGGCATATGGGTGGAGGGTGATCCCATATTGTTGAAGCAGAAGGGAATCATATTTTAAATTGTGGCCGATCTTTGATATTCCGGGATTCTCCAGTACAGGGCGGAGCGCATCCACAACTTCCTGCAGCGGGAGTTGTTCCAGCCCCGCAGTGGCGGGATCATGACCTACCGGAAGGTAGAATCCCTCTTCGTCATTAATGGCCAGTGATATTCCAACAAGGGCCGACTGCAGGGGATCTGTGCCGGTGCTTTCCACATCCACAGCCAATTCTTTCAGTTGTGAAAGGCGTTCAGTCAGCTTTGCCAGTTTCTGGAAGGTGTGAATGACTTCCCCGTCTTCAAAGGCTTTTTCCGGCTCCTGTTCCACAGCGAAAAGTGGAAGCTGTCCTGTTTGGTCGACGGGAGTCATACGGTCAAGCAAGCTGCGGAATTCAAGCTCTCGGAAGAGTTCAGCAACACTTGTGCGGTCATATTCAGCCGCACGACAGGCGTCGAGGTTAAAATCGATGGATACATCGGTGATGATGGCAGCGAGCTTCTGACTGAGGTATGCATCCTCTCGATTTTCTTCCAGTTTCTTCCGAAAGCGGTCGGGAATCTCATCGATATGTGCAAAAATGTTGTCCAACGTTTCGTATTCCTGCAGGAATTTAACTGCACTCTTGTCGCCAACGCCGCGCACGCCGGGGATATTATCACTGGAATCACCTACAAGAGCCTTGTAGTCAACGATTTGATCCGGCCGAATGCTGTAGCGCTGATACACTTCGTCTGGCCCGTAATCCTGTGCTTCCGAAAGTTTCTGGCCGGCGAGACGAATGGTAACATTCCGGGTGGCCAGCTGCAGCAGATCGCGGTCGCCAGTAAGAATGACAACCCGGACCCCTTCTTCTGCTGCCTTATGGGCAATGGTACCGAGGACGTCGTCTGCCTCATATCCGTCCGCTTCGAGGATTGGGATACCAAAGGCTTTAACTACCTGACGAATACGTTTGATCTGCAGGCGTAAATCATCCGGCATTTTCTGGCGTGTCCCTTTGTAGTCAGGGAAGATGTCATCACGGAACGTTCGCCCGGTATCGAAAGAAACAGCCAGGTATTCCGGTTTTTCCTGTTCGAGGAGCCGCAGCAGCACAGAAACGAATCCATATGTTCCGGCAGTTGGTTCACCTGATGAGGTTATCCAGCGAGAGGGGTCCCCACCGCGGGTGAGAGCATAGTAGGTGCGGTAGGCCAGAGCATGTCCATCGATTAGAAACAAACTGGATGCAGCAGACATCAGGTTCCTCCTTAATTGGAAACATAGTAACGATTCTAGCATTATTCTCACGGGTTCGGTAACGTAATTGTGTTTATACTGTACTGATGTCACTCAATAGAAAACCGATATGCTGCGGAATCCCGGGCGGGTGAACGATTTCCATGCTGCGATGGATCAGATATTTCCACCTCTAGAGAGGGATGCCGTTTGACCGGGTTGGGAGCGATAGCAAGCAGACGTCCGATGATTCAAAACAGCCCCCGTTGTTGGTTACAGGGGCTGTTTTTTAAGTTAATAGGGTAAAGTACTTAATCCACAATATATTTAACCTTGAGCTTTATATTGCCAAATGTGATATTGTCGGCAGTGCTATCGCTGTCAGTTTCCAGTTCATTAAACTGGGCGCGAACCTGGAAGTTGTCATCCTCAAGAGCGTCCTGAAGTGCGTCCAGGGCAATACTATTGCCTAACTGATCGTCACTGTCATCCAGTTGAGCAGTTGAACAGAATCGCCATCCTGTGTTGTTTACTGGAGGCGGCGTGTAGTCGCTGCCGCCGAGTGAACCGTACTGGTCAGGATAAACGCGCAGGCAGCCAAGGTCACCAAAGGGATCTCCCTTGATAGTCGGTGAGTTACCGAGATCAAGACTGACCTCCTGAATGGTGGCATCATCCGGGATGGCACTGATGTCGAAAGTCAGAAAGGCCTGTGTACCGAGGTCTCCGGCTGTATCTCCGGCAACCGGTGAGTTAACGGTGGTATTGTTACTGCGGGCTGACCCATCGCTGCTGACGTTGAAAGTCTTGGTGACAGGCCCGGGCGTTGGGGTGGGGCCTACGACAATACGTACAAAAATGGACGCATCTCCACCGGTTACACCGAAACCGAAAACGGTGCCATCCGGAGCGCGCATTTTCCAATTGCCCTGGTGGGTTCCATTGGAGGAAGGTGCCGTAAGGTTCACACTGATATCAACGTTTGAATTAGGCGATACATTTCCGATAAGCGGGACAGAGGATGATCCGCCCATAATGTTGCCGCTTGAAAATACCAGGGAGTAGTTTGAATTCCAGGTGCATGTTCCTACATTCTGGACTCTCCAGGTTTTTATAAAGCTGTCACCGGGGTTGAAATGGGTATCATCCGGAATGGTTACATCGCTGATATAACGGGCCTTGTTGGTGCATGGTGTTGGGGAAGGCGGCTGCGATGTGGGTGCCTGGGTGGTGCTGACAACCTGCTGTGTGGGGGGCTGGGGTTCCTGTGTGGTGTTATCAGAAGGTTGTGCAGCGTTTGTAAGTTGAGCAGCAACCGTTTGGGCAGCGGAATCCTGTATGCTCTGTGTTGGTGTAGCCACGCCCGGCATGTTACACGCGAGCGGCACAATTGCCAGCACTGACAGAACCAGCAAAATCGAGTGAAATCTGCGATTGCTTTTCATGGTAATAACCTCCATGGTGTAAGAAACAGGAGAATATCTGCATCCTACAGTGTTCTGTAAACTCAGTCAAGCGAAAATTGTGTGAATACTGGATTACCCTGCAGCAGGATCACTATTCCTAATTGTATGTCAGCTGTTCCTCCATTGGAAGGAAGAATTCAGGATGAATAATAGACCCGGGTCGCAACCTGTGGTCAGATCAGCTCCCCGCGCATACTCCAGGTGCCCGTCCGGATAATACGGCTTGAAACGATTTTTCCGAGCAGGTTTTCTTCAGAATTGATAAAGACGAGTTTATTTGTACGTGTGCGGCCTTTCCATTGCATCTTGTGTTTCTCATCGATGAGAACTTCAACAGTCTGATGTAACATGCGCTGGTGAATCCGGGTGGAAATTTCAGCCTGCAGGTTTTCAAGCATACGAAAGCGTCTCATTTTTTCCTGTTCGGAGACATCATCAACATAGTGGCGAGCGGCAACAGTGCCCGGTCTGGTGGAGTAGCGGGCAAGGTGGGCGACATCCATCTGAAGCTCTTCCATCAGATTATAGGTGTCCATAAATTGTGCTTCCGTCTCGCCTGGAAATCCGACGATGATATCTGTTGCAATAGAGACGCCCTCTATTCTGTCCCGCAGCAGCTGAACCAGCTGCCTGTAGTCTTCTGCTGTGTAGCCCCGTTTCATCCGCCGAAGAACTTCGTTGTTGCCAGCCTGTGTGGGAACCTCGATATGTTCGCAGACCTTTGGCAGTTTTGACACGGTGTCGATCAGTTCTGGGGTCATCCAGTTTGGATGGGAGGTCAGAAACCGGATGCGTTCCAATCCGTTTATCCGGTGAAGCTCGTTGAGAAGCAGGGGGAGGTCTGGTTTTCCAGGCAGATCCAGGCCATATCGGTCCACAATCTGGCCGAGAAGTGTTATCTCCCGCACTCCCTGGTTAGCCAGGGAGGCAGCCTCGGAAAGGATATCTTCCATAGGGCGGCTCTGCTCGGACCCTCTTCGATAGGGGATGATACAGTATGTACAGGCGAAGGAGCATCCGTACACAACCGGAATATGGGCGCTGAAGGTTTTCCCAATCTCATTTTCGGGGAGCGGCAGTTCTCCATCGAGGTAGGCATTCATTTTCAGCTTATCCTGCTGGAACACCTCCTGGTCGTTTTTACGCTGGAGGTATTGCAGCAGTGGTGTGGGATCAGAGGGTGGGGAGAAAACGTCAACAAAGGGAAGCTTCTCCTGCAGCGGATGATTGTCCTTATATCCAACCAGACAACCCATCAGGTTGATAACAAGCCCGGGATTCTTTTCTTTAAGTTTACGAAGTGAATAGAGCCGGCCCAGCGCCCGATCCTCTGCACTCTGACGAACCACACAGGTATTCAGAACAATAACATCGGCCTGTTCTGCACGCTCAATTGATGTGTAGCCCAGCTTCTCGAGGGCGGAAGCAGTTCGCTGCGAATCGGAAACGTTCATCTGACAGCCGGAAGTCCAGATATAGTATTTCATGGGTAGGATTATAATCGGCAAGACTGGTTTCGGCAGGGAAAAAAATTATCTGATTTATTTGCAGGCAGTGAATGTTTTTTGATCTGGTCTGGCATAAGTGCGGAAAGGTTGATTTATCAGACATGGGCTTGTTAGAATACAGGCTGATTATCGGAAAGACTTCTGGCAGCACCGATAGAAACTGCACACTCTGCCTTGTCTGCAGAGAATCAGGGAAGGCCTGAAATTACAGGCTCAGAATTCTGCCGGAAATATCCGCAAGAGATCCGGTTTCAGAGAAACGCTTGAATCGAAAAACCGCAGGAGCATGGCAAAAAACAATGGGATTCAATCAGGGTATGAAACAGGAAACGAAGGTCGGTAAAAAACTGTCAGGCGGCCTGGCAGTATTACTGCTTATTGTTTTGCTGCATAGCTGTACACCGGCAGGCCATTCTTCTGAGAATCAGGAAACATTGTCTGTAATAACGAAGACCGCGACAGCATTTACGGCTGCGACAGGAATACCTTTGGAAACAGTATCAGTGCAGGAAACAGCCGCAGGTGTTACCACCCGGTCTGCCTGCAGTGAGCACGAAGGCACACTTGGAACATATTATTATGACAGTGCAGTTCTTTCTGAAGTGCTTGAAGTTCGGGTATATCTGCCACCCTGCTATCAGGAAAGCGCGATCCAATATCCCTCGATATATTTTTTCCACGGGAGCCCGCCTAATTCGGCTGACTGGGTTTTGCTGGGAGCGGTCGATCAGATGAATGCAGGGATAGAATCGGGAGAATATCCCCCGGCCATTCTTGTATTTCCACTCCAGCCCGATTCGATTTTTATCTGGAGTGATGGTGGCCCTGAATCCTATGAGGAGGAATTCTTCCTGGGATTGGTACCGTTTATCGAAGCTCACTTCAGGGTTCTTTCACAGGGCAGTGCGCGTGCGATTGCAGGTATTTCCAGGGGTGGTGTCTGGGCGTTGGAGATATCCATGATGCATCCCGATGATTTTTCCGCAGTGGCGGCATTGAGTCCTGCCCTGCAGTATAACGATCCGCGTCCGGAGTACGACCCATTCAACATTCTGCAAAGCATGGAGAGAAGCCCGGAGCGGATGCTGCTGCAGGCAGGGGATCAGGATTGGGCCCGTGATGAAACAGAAGATCTGGCTTACGCTCTGGAACAGGCCGGGAAATCGGCAATCCTGTCAATCGTTCCCGGTAGTCATGAGGCACCTCTGTGGTCCGGTTCGATGGGCCAGGTGTTGGCTTACCTTCTTCAGGACTGGGAACAGCTGTATTGAGCAATATCCTATGCTTCACGGTTTTTTGTATTTGATGGTAATATCGAGGAGAGGATGCTGATGATTCAAAGTGACAACGACATGCCCGAACAGGAGCGCGATATGAGTGAAGTCGAACCAAATGCTGATGACGTTATTCAGGCATATCGTCGAAGAAAAGAAAGAATGGTGCCGATTTTACTGGGAGGTCTCGCTGTAGTCCTGCTGGTTGTAGGCCTGTTCCTGGTTGTTCTCTGGCTCACTGGTGACAATCCTCCGGCTTCACCTGCTTTTCTCGCGTCCGATACACCCACACCAACATCCACCAATACACCGCTTCCGCCGACAGCAACAGCTACAATTACCAATACGCTTGAACCAAGCGAAACGCCCACTCCTGAAGGCCCAATCACCTATATTGTTGATGAAGGAGATACACTGGGGGGGATAGCTGACCAGTTCGAAGTTGATCTCATGCTGCTGATGTCTGTAAATGGCATCAAGGATGCGAATGAGATCACCATCGGCATGGAACTGACCATTCCGGAGGAAGGAACAGAACTGCCCACGCTTACACCACTGCCGGAAACACTAATCCCCGGGAGCAAGATTGAGTATGTGGTCCAGTCCGGTGACAGCTTGCAGTCGATTGCATCCCAATTCAACAGCACAGCAGAGGCGATTGCTGAAGAGAATGATATTGAAGATCTGAATAATATTTATGTCGGGCAGGCGCTCGTGATCCCTGTTGGGGTGGCGACAGCGACAGCGACAGCTTCTGGGGGATAGCTGGGCCAATATACATACAAGTTCAGGCGTGCTTCCGGGCGTTTGATCTGGATCAACGGACCGCCCCTGCATGACATGGTGCAGCAGGTATTATGGTTCATCCGCTCAGTGCAGCGTATTTTGCACTTCAGGCCATGAACAGAAACTTTCACCCGGATATTGTTTGCAGATCTCGGTCAGGTTCCAGGTCCCTCCTTCTTCACAGAGGTAAGGTCCCCAACCACTGCCACAATCACTCTTGTTGAAATTCGGAAAACAACCCGGGCAGGTTGCTGCGCCCGACATGTTGGGAACCGGAACATCAGAACTGGAAGAGGTGGAGGAATCATCCTCACCTGAACCCATGACTTCCTTAACATTCAAATACCTTAAATAATGTATCTCTAATCCTGCCTCAATAACCTCTTTCAGTTTATCCCTGAATATTGTATTGATCGTTTCTTCCGTATAATATGGTATCGCGTTGTAGGCTTCAGCCATCCATCTGAATATGTGTGGGTGGTCCCAGTTCCAGTCGACAATTTCGAAATCCACCTCCCTGGTCCCGGCACATTCACTGTTGAAACAACATGGCTGATCATCAGGAATACACAACATTCCACAATGCTTCTTTCCTGCAGGACAATCATTACTTCCACGTTTCATAAGAGTGATCTCATCAGCGAGAGCACTTGATGAAACGCAGCAGTAATTGGATGTCTCACTGAAAAACAGGCCGGATGTGCATTGACCCGAGAAATTCTCCCCACATCGTAGTGGCAAGAGGCAGTAGGAGCCATCCACGATACTGCAGCATCTTGTGTTACGCGGAACACAGCCATTTCCGCACGGTATGTAAGGGAAGGGGCAATCGGTGGCTAAAAAGGCAGGAGACTCGATACCAGGTGTCTTATCGCCGACGGCTCGCAAAGTAACGGAAGATGTGTTTTGCGGGAAATAAACGGGATTCAACCCGACTTTTACTGTTCCCCAAAACGGACGCACTTCGACCAGTGTGCTGTGTATACTTCTCAGGTAACCATTTGCCGTACCTGTGATAAAGCCAGTGCCCATACTTTCGACCAGATAGTCGCCAACCTCCACCAGATAGGGCAGATGTTCATCCGGAAGGTAATGGTATATACCGGAGCGCCATTGCAGAATGTTCTGAAGGACGCGGGTTTCATCTATGCCCAGATTCACTTGAAAAATAAAATCCTGTTGACCCACAAAGATTTCCGCTTCATCTTCTTCATCAATAGCGTCATAATTGTTGAAAGCAGAAAGCAGACTGCCGTCAGGCAGGAGAAAGTGGCAGTACCTGTCCTCAGTAATCTTGATCTTGCATCCGCTGTCAAATGTGTCGCCCGGGGCGACCGGTGACCATGCACTGTCTCCACATTGGACATAAGTATTATTACATTCTTCGATTGATGGATTGTTTTCCCCCACCTGCCATGAATCCGCTACCTCTTCATGATAAGTGGCATTGGATCGGATCTCCTCGATAAAATCAAACACTTCAATCTGTTGATGTGATTCCATGGGGTCATAGGGGAGCCATTGCGGCTCAAGAGAAGCCAGCGCTTCGGCTTCATTTTTTGACGATTTCAACTCTATCAGGAATTCAGGCAGCTCAGTGGCGAAAATTTTCGATATGATGAACTCCCCTTCATCGGTGTAGTAATACAGGGCACCAGAGCCGCCGACCAGGAGAAGTAATACTACCACCAGGATAACAAAACTTCCGCCGCAGCCTAACTTACGATGCTTACGGGGGAACGAGGGTTTTTCCTGCTGCTGACCTCGCTTGTCCGCGGGGGCGGATGCAGATAAGGAGCGAACAGACAGATTTTCCCCGCAGTTTGAGCAATACTGTGAACCTGGAAGGTTATTCCACCCGCAATGAGGACATAGATCGTTTATCGATGCAGAATCCTGAGAAGAGACAGGATCCGGGGACAATTTCTGACCACAAGAGGAGCAAAACAGTGAAGCCGGGAGATTGGTTTTACCGCAATTAGGACAAGGACGAGGTGGTTTTTCAGTTTCCGCAGCCTGGATCGGTGTTTGTTGAAGCTCTGCGCCACAGGCAGAACAGTACACGGAACCTGGCGGATTGGACTTCGAACAAATGGAACAGATTGTTGGTGGCTGATGGTTTGACATCTTTCCCCTCTCTTTATTATGCTATAGTGTCCCATGACTGTTTTTTTGAAATCTGAAAATCCACATTATATTCATCTAGCCTGCAATTCCCCCTCAGGTATGATAAATTTTGTGTAACTCAAATAACTTTAACATAATTACCTCCAGGTTTTTTAGTGCTTTTTGTCACAATTTCAAATCGTAGAGATGTTTTTCCTCCCCGAGTTAAGTGGAAATAGCAGGTCGATATGTGAAAGAGGGTTTTTCGGGATAAGCTCTTTCCAACTATCATCCGATAAAGAAAGCTCCCGGAAAGCTACATCACCGCGCTTCTGGGTGCTCGGATGATCTTATCAGCCAGGAAGATGTGCTTCAATCTGAATGTCCTGATTTGTTGTAAGGATTCCATTCACTTTGTGAAGTCCAACGTAGTGAGTAATTATATTATGTAAGCCAGCATCATTAACTGAAAGTCAGGATTTTTTGCGGCGTTTTCCGAAATAGAAACAATCAGATATTCGGAGTGAGAATTTACAGTAGAAGATACAATTTGAGGAAACATGGCAGCATCCTTATCCATACGCACTTTTCTTCAAGATTCTTGCAAGCTGCCTTGAGTGTTATTCACTATATGGGTGAAATGATGTTTCTGACGGGAAATCCTGGAAATCATCCCGAGAGGGTAAAAAGAAGCGATTCTGGCTTGAAATCGATGTATTATTGGCCTTACACAACATGTGTTTACAGCAAGAGTGGGATTTTTCAACCCCCCTTTTCTTGGATTGATCAGTCGACGTGAAACCCGGGTATATGATAGCGCAAAGTGCAGTCGACTGGGCAAGGGTAATCGTGAAAACATACCTGGAAAAGGAACTTAAGCTGAAAGTCAACCCAAAGAATAGCAAGGTGGATCAAACAAACCGGGTGAAATTTCCATGGTTCAGTTTCTACTAACCCAAAGGACAAGTACTCATGCGAGTACCTGGCTGGAGCCTGGAAAGGTACCGGTCAGAAAACAGAAAGATCTGCTATTTCTGCCGGATCTGGAGGGCGGTATAAATTGCCTGACGCACGGCCGGGTCGGTTTCAAACCGATTCGCTGCCTTCAGGATCTCTTCAACGGCTGGAAATGGATAATGCCCGAGGCTCCAGGCAGCATGCTGGCGCAAGATACTGCTCTGATTGTGCAGAAGATGCCGGTGCAGCAGGGGGACCAACGCTTCGTCAGGGTGGCTGCCTGCCAGGATCAGGGTGTTTCGCAGGATTCCTTCAAGTTTGGTGCGCTGAATCGGGCTGTCGTGGAAAATCATGCGGAATGATTCCCTGTCCATTCTGAGTAAACTTTGCAGATCCATGCTCCAATACGAATCCCGGATTTGAAAGGCGGGTTCTGCAGTCGGGTGGGCAAACCGTTTGTTCCAGGGGCAGACTGTCTGACATACATCACAGCCGAAGAGCCAGGAGCCTATGCTTGCATGATGTTCCGGCGGGATTGTGCCTCGATGCTCGATGGTCAGGTATGAGATGCAGCGCCCGGCATCGAGCGTACGATCGGACAGTATGCAGGAAGCAGGACAGGCTTCTCGACAGGCAGAGCACTTCCCGCAGAAATCAAACTCGAAAGGTTTGTCAGGCTGCAGTGGAAGCCCAAGTAGAATCTCACCGAGGAAGAGATAAGACCCCATCTGTGGATTAATGAGGCAGCTATTTTTCCCGATCCAGCCCAGGCCTGCCTGCCGGGCGTAGACCTTCTCGAGAATTGGGCCGGTATCTGTGTAGGTGCGGAATGGCAAGGATCTGCCTGCTGTGGCCTGAATATTTTCCGCGAGCTGCTCCAGCTTCTTCTTGATCAGCAGGTGGTAGTCCTGCCCGGCTGCATAGGCTGAAATGGACCAGTCTTCGTGCTGCAGAGCTTCGATGTTGTGGGGGAGATACTGTTTGGCTACCACAAGGATGGATTGGCACTCCGGGAGGAGTTGCAGCGGGTTTTCCCGGGCCTGGAGGGCGGATTCGCGTGCGAGATATCCCATGCCGGCATGGTGCCCTTCTTCTATCCATCGACTGTAGATGTCGAAGTGGGGTGGAGGTTCCGGCCGGCATACTCCCACCAGATCAAAGCCGAGATCGAGGGCTGATTCTTTCACCGCCTGGGTTAATGCTGCTTTATTCATCCTCTACCTGTTGTTGGGCTGCTGATTCCCCGCCTGTTTTAAAGGCCGGAGTCCGTCTATACGGGTTATATACGCGAAGCAGCGTTCAGTGAAAGTTCGATGGTATGTGCTGCACACATGCCGTCCAGGACTGCGGAAACAACAAGGTGTGGACCATGGGCTGCATCGCCACCGGCGAAGATCCCGGGGCGGGATGTGGCCCTGGTGGCCGGGTCGATAGTTATCAGCCCATCTGCATATGTACTCAGGCCGGGCGTGGTTTTCCCGATGGTTGGGTCAGGATGGACCCCCATTGCAACGACAATAGTATCCGCTCTAAGAAGGAAATTCGATCCCGGAATTGGGACTGAGTCCCTTTGTCCGTTCTGGTCTGGCGGGCCGAGTTCGCATTGAAGGCATTCCACTGCTGAGACATTCCCCTGCGGATCCGGGATAAACCGAACAGGCTTTGTCATATAACGGAAATGAGCTCCCGCTTCTTTTACCTCGGCTTTGATCAGATCGCTGACCGGCATATCAGCCTCGCTTTTTTCATAGACGCAAGTAACTTCAGCACTGCCGATCTGGAGCGCTGCTCTCATACAATCCAGCGCGGTATTTCCTCCACCCAACACAAGGATGCGGATACCGAGAGGCTGTCGGTGCTGCATCTCAAGAGGAAGCTGCTCCGGTATCAGCCTGGCGCGGGCGATAAACTCTGATGCAAGGCATACACCGGGAAGGTCCACTCCGGGAATATCAGGGATACTGTCGATATTACACCCCACCGCGATGAAAACTGCGGAAAAACCCTGTTGGATCAGGTCGTCAACAGGGATATCCCTGCCGATATTAATGCCTGTTTTAAAGGTGACCCCGACTGACTCCAGCGCCCCTATATAGTTGTTTATCCAATCCGGAGGCAGTTTATACTCGGGGATGCCGTAGCGGAGCATACCGCCTGGAAGCGGCATTTTTTCGAAAATGGTAGCAGAAATACCGCTGCGCACCAGGGTTTCGGCACAAGCCAGCCCGGCGGGGCCCGATCCTACAATAGCGACTGAGCGATCCTGTGGGGTTCCGGGGGTAATGGACTGCTGCCCCGACTCGCGCTCAACAAAACAGACATATTCCCCAAGGAGATTGATCTGAGGTGCAGCAGCGCTGCAAACCTGGTTACATGCCTTCTGGCAGACGAGATCTTCAGAACATAACCGCCCGCATGCTTCAGCAAAAGGGTTTTTCTCCCGGAAAATGGCTGCTGCCTGCAGGAATTGATTCTGCCGGATAAAATTCATTGCTTTGGGGATATCGATCTGAAGAGGGCACGCCAGCGTACAGGGTGCAGGATCCGCACACAGCAAGCAGTTCTGCGCAGATTGAACAGCCTGTTGTGGGCTCAGAATACGTGGAAACAGGCTGGTTTCGGAGGGAAAAAGCGGCTCATACCGCGCTGCCCGCGGGTTATCTGCCAGAAGATTTGATTCTGGTAATTCCTGTTCCTCGCTGCTGCTAGCAGACGGTTTATCAACCGGAGAAACGTTCCTCATAGTTCCATCATAACTACGCTTGGGTAGAAAGCGCAGTCAAGGATGTCCTGATTGGGGCAGCAGGTTGTCACATGATCTAACTAATTTCTAACGAACCCCTTGATGATATCCCGGGTACAATTGCTAAGCCCGTATTTTGAAACTTTTTCGGGGATTAATCGTGAATCATAACAGGGATTGTCAGCAGCAGGAGGATTTCTGGATCCAGCAGGCAAAAGCTGGTGATACTGCTGCTTTTGAAAACCTTGTTGAGAAGTTTTCACCGGTGATTTTTCGCACTGTGTCGCGCATGGTTCCTGATAAGAGTGAAGCAGAAGCGATCGTGCAGGATGCCTGGTTGAGGGCATGGCGGGCTTTGCCAGGGTACACCACCGACAGGCCCTTTCTGCCATGGATTTTGCGGATTGCAGTAAACCGCAGCCGGGATATCTGGAAAAAACTGAAACCGCTATCGTTTTCTGATGCGGAAATTGAGGAAGACAGTCTGCCTGATGAACAACCCGATGCGGAACAGCAGATGATAAATGAACAGGCATTGGCCAGACTCGCACAGGGAGTCGTTCAGCTGCGTTTTGAATATCGTACTGTTATTACGCTGAAATATGACAGTGGCCTCGCCTATCAGGATATTGCTGCAGCAATGGGCGTGCCGGTAAACACTGTTCGGACATATCTCCGACGCGCGAAACAGGAGCTGCTTGTCTGGATGGAGGCAGAAGATGGATGATTATCTGGATGATGCTCTGCAGAAATTACCGTCTGAACCGTATCCGGAAAGTTTAACGGGCCGGATAATGCTGCAGGTCGTGCGGGAGCAGCGAAAAAGGCGGCAGTTGAAGTTTACCGGTTGGGCTGCTGCTGCAGGTGCAGCACTCTATGGAACTATTCAAATTTCGGGCTGGTGGGTAAAGAGCGGGGATGTGATTCCTGCCTTTTCAGTAAAGCCAATCCTGGAATGGGCCGGACGGTTCTCAACTTCACCACAGCAGGCCCTGCTCGGGAGCACGCTCTCTTTCTGGGATTGGACCAGGTTGTTCGCCGCACAGTTTGACTGGTTGGTTGTGGCGGCTCTGCTGCTGCTCCTCACCGCAGGGATGTGGGGTCTTTATTCCCTGATGCTTGAATCTGACAGGGATGAGGTGTTATGGGTATAACAATGAAAAGATTTCTGATCTACTTTTTTGCCCTGGCCGCAGTTTTTCTTCTGCTGCTGGCAGATGTGTATAAACCTGGAGGGGGTATCGAGAATGGTTTGCGGGAGATTTTCCTGAACATGGACCATCCTGCTGCCCTGGATCGTCATCCTCAGGTGGATTCGCTATACACGACAGGATTCCTGGCCATTTTTACTGCATCGATCCTGATGCTTTATACAGTACCCGCACGTGTGGGCTTGATTGCACGCCGGTTCGACTATAAACATAGCCTGCTGCGCCAGCTTTCAATTGGGCTGGCTGGAAATCTGGTTCTGATCGGTCTAATCGTATTGTCTGTTTTTACGCCATATACATTCCCCCTGGCGATTATTTCGGTTTTAATTCTATTTGGGGCGATATTCCTTGGCAGCATCTCTATCCTTTTACGCCTGGCAGGTGATTTTTTCCGGTGGGCAGGGTGGGAGACATCTTCTCCCTTGCTCAGAATCGGATATGGTCTGCTGATTTTCATCTCACTGTGTACCCTGCCCTATCTCGGAATCGCACTTCGAATTCTTCTCTGGCTGCTTGGGAGTGGAGTGTCTTTTGTTAATAAATTTGGAAGTGGAAAGAAATGGACACTGCGTCCATTAGTGGAGGAACTTAAACAATGAAACGTTGGAAATGGATTGCTATTATCCTGGTTGTGCTTGTTGGAGGCTTCTTTGCGATCCGGCAAGTTCGATCAGCAAATGTTAACGGACAGGCAGCTCAGTATGAGACTGTGATTGCTGAGAAGGGTGCACTTACTGCCATAGTGGGTGCAACCGGCGTGGTTGAAGCAGATCAATCAGCGGACCTGGTTTTTGAAACGGATGGAACGGTTGAATCCGTCCTTGTAGAACTGGGTACAGTGGTGGAGAAAGACCAGATTCTGGCAGTGCTGGTGGAGTCTTCGCTATCATCACAGATCATTCTGGCTCAGGCAGACCTGATAGATGCCCAGCGGGCACTGGATAATCTCATGGTTACAGGACTGAGCAGGGCGCAGGCACAGGAGGCGCTGGCACAGGCTATGGATGCTCTCGACCGCGCCGAGTACAGCTGGCAGGTGCAGCAAAAAGGATACAGAGCTAATGGGGAGGTAATTGCCCGGGCAGAGGCGAATCTTGTTCTGGCTCAGAATCAGGTGGATCGTGCTCAGCATGAATACAGCCGTGTCTCTAATCTTCCTGACGATAATTCACAACGAGCGCTGGCCAGGGCAAACCTGGCGGATGCAAGGCTGAACCGTGATTCCATTCTGCGCTCACTCAACTGGTACAACGGTGAGCCTGATGAGATTGAGCAGGCGCTTCTGGATGCTTCGGTTGCGCTGTCGGAAGCACAACTGAATCAGGCAGAACGTGAATTTGAACGCTGGCAGGATGGCGTTCCTGAGGAAGAAATTATCCGTATCCAGGCGCAAATCGCAGCAGCCCAGTCGCTATTGGATATGACTGTGGTGAAAGCGCCTTTTGCCGGTACCATAACCAGAGTGTCGGTGGCTCAAGGGGACCTTGCATCCATTGGATCCCCCGCTTTCCGGGTATCTGATCTGGAGCACCAGGTGATCCAGGTAGAAATTTCGGAGGTTGACATCAACAGCATTGAGGTTGGCCAGCCGGTGCAGCTCGATTTTGATGCAGTTCTGGAGAAAACCTACCAGGGCGAGGTGATTGAGGTTGGCATGGAAGGAGTTGAGACACAGGGTGTGATCAACTTCCTGGTAAAGGTCGAAACGCTCGATACTGATGAGCGAATCAGGCCCGGCCTGACAGCGGCGGTAAACATCATCGTCAACCAGCTTGACAATGTACTGCTGGTACCGAACCGCGCCGTGCGGGTTGTAGATGGCGAACGTGTGATTACCATTCTGAAAGATGGAATACTCGAACAGGTCCCGGTCATACTGGGAGCTTCAGCGGACCAATACAGCGAGGTGGCCGGCGGTGAGCTGCAGGTCGGAGATATCATTGTTCTCAATCCACCGACATCCTTTGGTCCTAATCATGGCGGGCCTTTTGGTGGATAGGATGATGAAAGATTGTGTAATTGAGGCAAAAGATCTGACAAAGGTATACTTGATGGGCGAGATTGAGGTGTATGCTCTTCGCGGTGTTTCCCTCAAGGTGAACTGTGGCGAGGTGCTTTCGATCATGGGGCCGTCCGGCTCGGGAAAAAGCACCTTGATGAACATTCTTGGCGCACTGGACCGGCCTTCCAGCGGATCCTATATGTTGGACGGTGAACTCGTTTCATCACTGACAGATGACCAGCTGGCTGAAATACGAAACCGGAAGGTGGGCTTTATCTTCCAGAGTTTCAACCTGCTGCCGCGAATGACAGCGCTGGGCAATGTACAGCTGCCGATGCGCTATGCCGGAGGAACGACCGGCTTGAAGGATAAAGCCGTGGAGGCACTGGAAGCGGTGGGGCTGGGGGATCGAATCCATCACCGCCCGAATGAGCTTTCAGGTGGGCAGCAGCAGCGCGTGGCGATTGCACGTGCACTGGTCAACAACCCATCCATTGTGCTGGCTGATGAGCCTACCGGAAACCTGGATACTAAATCAGGTGACGAAATCATGGAACTGCTGCTCAGTCTGAATGAATCTCAGGGTACAACACTGGTATTCGTTACCCACGATCCTGAAATTGCTGCACAGACTCAGCGTGTGGTCAACCTGCGGGATGGCCTGGTTACAACCATTGATTCCAACGGAACCAGGAAGGCTGTGGAAAGTGTGTGAGGTGCGGGTATGAATATCATGCAGAATATTGTGGAAGCACTGGAAAGTCTTATAAGCAACAAGATGCGCTCCAGCCTCACCGTGCTGGGTATCGTTATCGGTGTTGGTGCTGTGATCGCTATGCTTGGCATCGGTGAAGGAGCTCAGCAAGCGATCACGGGCCAGATCGGTGGGCTGGGGACGAATCTGATTTTTGTGCTGCGCGGTGGCGACGAGAATATCCGAAATCCACAGCCTTTAACCATCACAGATGCAGATGCTTTGATGGACCCTTTTAACGCCCCTTCGATCACGGGTGTGGCACCGTATGTGTCTGGTAATGTAGAAGTCAGTTACAGCGGTGAGAGCTCGTATATTTCGGGCAATGGCGTTACAGCTGATTATGACGATATGCGAAATATCACTCTGCTGGAGGGTGAATTCATCTCAGAAGCTCATATCCTGTCTCGGGCCGCGGTGGTAGTCCTGGGACCGGATACCGCCGAAAATCTGTTTGGCCATTCCGATGGTGTTATCGGCGAGACAATACGTATCGAGGGCCAGCCCTTCAGGGTTGTGGGTGTGACCGAGCCTAAAGGGGGATCCGGTTTTTCCAATGAGGATGACCAGGTTTGGGTTCCGCTTTCAACGGCGCAAATCCGTCTCCTGAAGCGGCCGGTAGATCGCGTAGATGTAATACTTGTGCAGGCTGGAAACCCAGACCTGGTTCCGCAGGCAGAAGAAGAGATAAAAATGATTCTCCGTGTCCGGCATCGTACACCAATCGGTCAGGATGATTTTACAATTTTTACACAGAAGGATATTCTCGATACCGCCAGTATGGTAACCAGTACCCTCACCATATTCCTCGGGGGCGTGGCGGCGATTTCCCTTCTGGTGGGTGGGATTGGCATCATGAATATCATGCTGGTTTCGGTCACGGAGCGGACACGTGAGATAGGCCTGCGGAAAGCGATCGGGGCACGAAAGCGGGATATTATGGTGCAGTTCCTGGTGGAATCGATCCTGCTCAGCCTGGTGGGTGGAATTATCGGTATCCTGCTGGGTTACGGCATCACGCTGATTGTGGATTCCATCGCGAAAGCATCTGATGTTGCACTGAATTCAT
Organism: Anaerolineales bacterium; assembly: GCA_016927115.1. GTDB lineage: Bacteria > Chloroflexota > Anaerolineae > Anaerolineales > E44-bin32 > JAFGNH01. The sequence continues at coordinate 65,978 of JAFGNH010000012.1, forward strand.
CAATTAACCTGAATGCGATCCTGCTGGCCACCTTATTCTCTTCAGCAGTAGGTCTTTTCTTCGGGGCATACCCGGCAAAGAGGGCAGCGGACCTGGAACCTGTTGAAGCGCTGCGGTCGGAATAAAAACAGGGCGGGATCAGGAACAGGCGATCGACAACATCATTTGCGGTGTTCGCAGCCTGGCCGAATGCCCCGGCTCTTTCGAAGCCCGCCCTTGATTTTCCCTCCCCTACAGGTGTTCAGCACATGAACGTCTTCAGGAACTGTCCGGTGTATGATTCGGCTACCGAGCAGATCTCCTCCGGTGTGCCCTCCGCGAGGAGTTCGCCGCCGCCATCTCCACCTTCCGGCCCGAGATCGATGACCCAGTCTGCCACCTTTACGATGTCCGGGTGGTGTTCAATAATCAGAACTGTCCCCCCCTGATCCACAAGGGTCTGTAAGACCTCGATTAATTTGTGCACATCAGCAGCATGAAGGCCGACAGAAGGTTCATCCAGGATGTAGAGTGTGCTCCCGTTGGTGCGCCGGGAGAGCTCGCGCGAGAGTTTCACCCGCTGCGCTTCACCACCGGAAAGGGTGTTGGCGGGTTGGCCTATTTTCAGATATCCAAGCCCTACATCACGCAGCGTTTCCAGTTTTCGGAGAATGGGTGGGAAGGCGGAGAACAATTCCAGGCCTTCTTCTATGGATGTGTTGAGTACATCGGCAATTGTCCTGTCTTTGAAGCGAACCTGTAAAGTCTCCCGGTTGAACCTTGCTCCATGGCATACCTCGCATGGTACATAAACATCCGGCAGGAACTGCATTTCGATACGCAGCTGCCCCTGTCCCTCACATGCTTCGCAGCGGCCGCCGCGTACATTGAAGGAAAAGCGGCCGGGCTTATACCCCCGGATTTTTGATTCCGGCAGCTCCGCATACAATTTGCGGATGTGATCATAGAGACCGGTGTATGTGCCCGGGTTGGAGCGTGGTGTGCGTCCGATCGGACTCTGGTCGATATTGATCACCTTTTCCAGATTCTCCATACCTTCGATGCGGTCAAATGCTCCGGGTTTTGTTCTGGCTCTATGAAGCTTCTGAGCTAGCGCACGGTAGAGTATGTCTATCATCAGAGTGGATTTCCCTGATCCTGATACGCCTGTAATGCAGGTAAAAGTGCCCAGGGGAAATCTCACATCCAGATCTTTGAGGTTATTTTCACGGGCACCAAAAAGGGAAACATAGCCGCCGTTTCCCGGGCGTCTTTCGGTTGGAGTTTCGATGGTGAGTTTCCCTGCCAGGTAGCGGCCGGTGATGGAATCAGGATTTTTTATCACTTCATCAACCGTGCCCTGTGCCACGACCTGGCCGCCTGCTTCACCGGCACCAGGGCCCAGGTCGATCAGCCAATCAGCAGCTCGTATTGTGGCTTCATCATGTTCGACAACCAGAACAGTGTTTCCAAGGTCGCGCATATCTTCCAGTGTCCGGATCAGACGGGCATTATCTCTCGGATGCAGACCGATTGATGGTTCATCCAGAACATACAAAACCCCCATCAGTCTTGAGCCGATTTGTGTGGCGAGCCGGATACGCTGGGCTTCTCCACCAGACAACGTTGCAGCCGAGCGGGCGAGTGTAAGGTAGTTCAAACCGACATTCACCAGGAAACCCAGGCGTGAATGGATTTCTTTCAGGATTCTCATGGCAATGATCTGGTTTCGCTCACTCAGAGGGCTGTTTTTGCCCTGCAGGTGCTCGATCCAGTCCTGTGTCCGTGATATTGGCCAGCCAGTTACCTCATCGATGTTACGATCCTTGATCGTAACCGCGAGGGCTTCCGGCCGCAGCCGTTGTCCCTGACAGCTCGGGCAGGTATGCTCACTCATATACTCCTGGATATTCGAACGGACGTACTCGGATTCAGTCTCCTGGAAGCGGCGCTCAAGGTTGCCGATAACCCCCTCGAAGGGAGTCTGGTAGCTGGCTTCACGGCCATCACGGCTGACATAATGGACCGGGATTTTTTCATCACGTGTGCCGTGCATGAGGATGGTGAAATGTTCCGGGGAGAGGGACAGGACCGGTTTGTTCAGGTCGATCCCATAGTGTTCAGCTGTGGCTTCAAGCAGCTGCCAGTAGTAACCCTGCTGGCCGCGACTCTGGCGCGACCACTCCATGGCAGCAACAGCACCATCAGCTATCGAGACGCTTCTATCAGGGATAACAAGGTCAGGGTCGATTTCCAGCCGGAAACCCAATCCCTGGCAGTCCGGACAGGCACCGTGCGGTGTGTTGAAAGAAAATGTACGGGGTTCGATTTCGGGCAGCGAGGTGCCGTGTTCCGGGCATGTGAGGGACTCTGAGAAAGGTAATTCTTCTTCAGGGTCTTTGCTGAGATTTACAATCAGCAGCTGGCGTTCTCCCCATTTTAATGCAGTCTCTATTGAATCTGTAAGGCGGGACTGAAAGGAATCGTAATCCGGATTTTCCTTGTCTTTCAGGACCAGCCGGTCGACCACTACTTCAATGGTATGGTTTTTATAGCGATCGAGCTCGATGTCCTCATCAAGCATTCGCATTTCACCATTGATCCGTACACGCAGGAAGCCGGAAGTGCGCATCTGATCCAGCGCAGCCTGGTGGGTCCCCTTTCTCCCTCGGATAAGGGGGGCCAGAACCAGGATCCGGGTCTCTTCCGGGAGTGAAGCTACAGCTTCAACGATTTCCTGGGCAGACTGCCGCTGAACAGTACGACCGCATATCGGGCAGTGTGGTGTGCCGATACGTGCGTAAAGCAGACGCAGGTAGTCATAGACCTCGGTAACAGTTCCCACTGTGGAGCGAGGGTTATGGGATACTCCTTTTTGATCGATGGATACTGCAGGAGAGAGGCCATCAATGGAGTCTACATCCGGCTTGTCCAGCTGACCAAGGAACTGCCGCGCATACGCAGAAAGTGATTCAACATAGCGGCGCTGCCCTTCAGCAAAGATGGTGTCAAAAGCCAGCGAAGATTTCCCTGAGCCGGATATACCGCTGATAACAACCAGTTTATCACGCGGAATCTCCACGCTGATATTTTTAAGATTATGTGCTCTCGCGCCGACTACTACAATATTTTCTTGTGTCATAGACCCTGCCTGTGAAGAATCCGGGAAGCAAACAAGTATTATATCAAAAAGACCGTGGCGACTGGCAGCCTGTGTGTTTCTGTGTGACAGAATCGCAGTGGTCTTTCTACTTTATCCGATCTTCGGACTGGCTGGTGAGCTGTTCTCCAGATTGTTTTTATGGTTTTTAAATCGGTGATACATCCTGCTGTAAAATCGTCAGAACCCGGTAGCGTAATTTTTTCTGGATTAAGTCGCTTTTCTTCCGGCAGATCGCCGATACAGTGGAAAGGACCGGGTATTTCTGTGCTGGTAAGGCTGGCTGGAAGTTTTTACGCCCTTCTGTGAAAAAATCGGGGTTTTACCATGGCGAGTGTTTTGGTATTGGGGAAGTACAAAATGTGGAAAAGGAGAAATGAATTCCGGCAGTGCTTTCGGAATTGGTTTTAAGGGAGGAATTGAAGGTTCCTTGATAGACTCCCGGATTCAATCGGCAGAGTCTACTCCTGTTCGCCGGGGGAGAGATCGATATCTTTACTGCACCAGGGGCAGCGGGTATCCCCGGCTTTGATCACAGCGTCGCAGTGCGGACAGTGAACGCGTTCCTCAGGCGGGAGAATCCCCCCCTCCATTTCCGCTGCCAGCTGGACAAGTTCCGATGCGGACATTATCGAGGATTTTGAGCCGCGCATGATCGGTGTTCCGCCCAGACGGATGCCTGTGCTGTCTTCTTCAATGAGATAACCTCGGTCTCGCATCGATTGGGCAAGCGCATCCGCTTTACTGATTTGATCATCTATTGGCAGAGGCAGCGGTGACGGCGATTTTGCTGCTTCAGGATTCTGTGGCATCTTCTCCGGCAGGGAATCGCCTGCTGAGCTCAAACCGGACTCTGGACGAGGTTCAATTTCCGAGTTTTTCTCTGAAGCTGGTTGTACGGTTTTTTGCTCTGAGGTTGTTTTCAGGATGTTGCGTGCTTCCTCGGGGAGCTCCTCAAGCAGGGTGCTCCAGTGCTCTTCTCTATCTCCCGTGCTGTGCGAGAGGATGCGCTGCATGCGCTGCAGCGGGGAGGATGTATCGCTGGGATTACGGCGCTGATCGGATTCCCCTGCTGCGCCTGCAACCTCACGATTGCTTTTTATGGAGGGAGTGCGTTTTACAGATTCATCTTCCATCAGTCTGGCACCTTTTCAGGTTATATCTCCGGCAGGAAAAAAACGGTGGTTCCCGATCTGCGATACTTTCAATTTCCGCACACTTTCTGTTATGTTGTTGATTGGACATGCGGTTTATGCATGAGCTTTTGAGTTGTTGTTTGTTCCAGTTTTATTTTTCGATCATACCATCTTTGGGGTATGGCTGTCAGTATTATGGCTGGTTTTCAGCATTCTCCGGTGCAGAGTCTGCAGCGTTGTCCTGAATGGGGGGTGTCCGGTGTTCATTTTGTGCAGTATGTACAGGGTTTTCGGGTGGTGGGGGTGGCAGTATAGGGCCCTGATCCTCCACCTGATGGACAGTTTTGACTGTGGAAGAGCGGTTTGCCAGGTGGAACAGTTCGGCATAACCACGATTCCGCCAGTCGAAGACCGTCAGATCCTGGGGTGGTGATGAGGCAAGGAACAATGTGGAAAGTACGTAAAAAGCGTCGGCCGGCGGAGAGAATCGGTTGCTCCGCTCTAACAGGATTAGCAGGGGAATGCCGAATCCAATGGATGCAGTAATTATTATCAGGAAGCTGCCAAGAAATAGATTGCCGATTTTTGCAGGAATACCTGAAATCAGCAGGAGCAGTATCAAAAGAAGGCTGCTTCCGGCAGAATACAGAAAGCCTCTTGAGCGCTGGGTTTTCTCTGCATCACTCTGTGCTGTGGCACGTTTTCGACATTGTGAGCAAAGAGGGATTCGGATGGGTGTGGGCACCCGCTGGGAACTGTCTTTTGCGTCGGGCAGGAAGGCGGTCAGAGAAAGGGATGAGCTGGCAGGGGAGGCCAGACAGTGAGAACATACCTTATAAGGGAATTTGATCTGAGAACCGGATAGAACCACCCGGTAGCGAATTCCAGGTTCCGGTTCGTGGGAATGCAGTTTTTCAATGTTTCTTATTTCTTCTGCTGGTGCTTCCGGCTTTTCCGGGATCTGAATGGGCTTATCCTGCTGTGCCCCTTCCTGTGAAACCCTCATGCTGTGGGGAATGAAAACAGGAGCACGTTCAAGATCGGATTTTGCCTTCTCCGGCCGCAAAGCCGATACCGGTTTCTCTGAGAAAGCCTGCGCAGGTTTCGGAGGGACAGGGGCCGAGGTTTTGACTGCCCCGGTTTCTCTCGGTTCAGGGGTTCTGCCTTCATTTGAGAGCAGGAGATCAGGTGTTGGTAATGGTTCTTCCTTCCATAATGCAGAAAAACCGAGACCTGAGCCGGCTTTCCCGGCGTCCGGTTCTTTTGTTCTTTTCGGGCTGCTCTGACCCGCAGCTGGAGGTTGTTCTTCCTTCCTGAACGGCTCAGCCGGAGATTCGGCTGCCGGTTGTACGATTTCTCTTAAAGGAGGTGCAGCTTCCGCTTGTTCCTCCGAGATCTGTCGGGCGCGCGCCGGCTCGTATGTCAATATCTCTTTTTCTTCGGTTTTTTCAACGGCTGGCGTAGGGCGTTCCAATTCGGCTATCTGCTGAACGGCAGCAAGGATAATCCATTGTTTGAGTGCTATTTCGCGTGTTTCGGAATAATCCGGGTGGATTTTTCCATAAAGAACATGTTCCCCATCTTCTGCGAGGATAAAGGCTGAATGGCAGTTTGAACATTCGATGTAGTCCGGAAAATTTGCTACATGGATGACCTGAAGAGAGGGATGTCCACAGATGGCACAGAGGTTCCCTGTTGAAATGTTTTCGGATAGAGTTTCGATTGGTTTATAGGTCATCATATTATCTCGGGTGTTGTGTGTGTCTAAGCATAATCTAGCACAAGCGGCCATGCTTGGCAAAGAGGTGCTTTGGTACTGTAGTACCGCGGACTGCTTATGATAGTACTAATATTATGATTATACAGATAAAGATAATCCGTAATTATTCTTCCCTTAACCTCGATTTAACCTTGGCCCTGCCGCATCCGATTACACTTTCAACATCTTTATAAAAAGGAGCAAACCCATGGGAAGAAAAGCTGCTGCATTAATTACAGCTGCATTGACCATTTTTGTGCTCGGCGCCGGAGTGTTGGTGGCAATAAGGTTTACTGATCCTATCAAGGTCCAGGCGGCCGATGCGGCTGCGGCTGAACAAAGTATACTGGAATCTCAACTGGAGACACTGTTGTCGAGAGAGATGCAGTATCAGGCTTCGATGGATACAGCCAATCAGAGGATAGCAGAGGCCAACTCAAGAATCGCCGCGCTTCAGCAAGAAAAGAAAACGCTGGAGGAACAGAATGGCCTTCTGTTGGAGCGAGAAGATGCTTTCAGTCTGGCGATTGCAGAGGCCAATGCCCTGCTGGCTGAACTGGCGGCAATCCCCGAGGTTATTATTGTTCCTTCTTCGCCCAGTTCCTCTTCCGGATCGGATGCCTCCTCTACTTCTGACCACGATCGTGAGGATGAAAATCATGAAGAAGATCACGACGATGACGGGGAACACGACGATGACTGAGAATGGAAAATCATCCCTGAAACCAATGCTGGCTGTTGTTACACTCGGAACCACGCTTGGCGGGTGGGGGCTGCTCGCGAAGAACCAAATGGATAAGGCTGCCGTTTCGATGGAATCCCTGCCGACTACTTCTGTTTCTGAAACCCAGCTCCTTACGGAAAATCTGCCCCCGATTCCCACAGTAGCAGCACTGATTGAGTATGCTGCTGCTGATCAAAGCGAAATCAGCCTGGATATGGAACCAGTCCCGGTGGTGGTTGATCCGGGTCCGCGCCAGCAAGTATTTCAGCAGGCACCTGCAAGTTCATCTCCGCAGCCAAGGCAGCCGGTGACATCGTCCGGCTCTTCGAATTGAACTGCTGATCGATGGAGCACATGCTGGCTGATCCGGGTTTAAAAGATCCATCTTTTCACCACATATCGTTCCGTGCGATGGGTTGTCGTATGGACGCATGGGTGGTTACTGGGGAAGACAGGATAGCATCCGAGCGGTTAAATCTGGTCAGGTTTTGGATGGATCTGGTTGATAAGACACTCTCCCGATTCAACCCGGAAAGCGAACTGAGCAGGCTAAACGAATACACGGTTATACCTCCAGTTGTAAGCCGGCTCCTCTGGGATGCTCTGGATTGGGCATTGACAGCAGCGGAGATAACGGATCGATTGTACGATCCGACTGTCCTGAATGCTCTGCTCGATGCAGGGTATGATCGCGATTTTTCCGAACTGCAGCAGGAACAATCCGGTCTGCCGGTACTATCGATGCTTCCTGATCCATTCATGCTCCACAATGAACCAGGGCGAGGCAGTGAAGTGGGAGGGTGGCGCCTGGTTGAACGCGATCCGGTCGACCGGACCGTTGCGCTGCCTTCAATCCTGAAACTCGATCTGGGCGGCACAGCCAAAGGTTGGGCGGCGGATCGCGCATTACAGATGCTCGCACCGCTGGGCCCATCACTGGTCAATGCCGGCGGCGATGTGGCTGTGAGTGGATCCTACCCCGACGATACGGGGTGGAAAATAGGAATCCGGGTGCCGTATGGTTATCCGGGAAGCGATCACATGAAGGGCCCGCTGGCGGTGCTGCAAACAGGAACCTGTGGCATAGCGACCTCTGGTATAGATTACCGCTGGTGGAATCACAAGGGCAGCCGAAACCACCACTTGATTGATCCTTCAACACAGCAGCCGGCGGTCACAGACCTGTTGTCGGCCTCTGTTATTGCTCCGGATGTTGCCCGGGCAGATCTGTTTGCCTCGGTTGTGATGATTCTTGGTATGGAGCAGGGGGCTGCCTTCCTGGAGGCACATACTGATTTCGAAGGGCTGCTGGTAGGCATGGACGGAACCTGCTGGCAATCCTCCGGGCTGCATTCCATATTGTATGAGCCTGTCCGGGAACTGGCAAAGGAGAAGGTATGAAACGAATGGAATGGGATACGGCTGTCTGGACCGCTCTTGGAGGTCTTATAGGCACTACCGCAGCGATTTTCCTCCTGCCGGTTTGGATCCCGGGATTGACGGCTTCGATTCTGGATGAGACTGTTTACTGGCTGCTTGCCAGGGTGGGCGGGTTCATATCGTACGGCCTGCTGTGGCTTTCAGTGGTTTTCGGCCTGCTGCTTTCAAGCCGTACAGCCCAAATATGGCCGGGTATGCGCAGGGCTAATGTTTTCCATCAGGATATCAGCTTGCTGGCTTTGATATATATCTTCTCACATGCATTGATCCTGATGGGTGACCGGTATATTGGTTTTTCCGTGTTTTCGCTGCTTATTCCTTTTGGTTCACCTTATAAGCCTGTGGCTGTAGGCCTTGGGCAGGCAGGTGCCTGGCTTACGGTACTGATTACATTGAGCCATGTTCTCCGAAAGCGAATAGGAACCCGGATATGGCGCAGTATACATTATCTGACTTTTCCCGTTTACCTTCTTGTGCTTATACATGCATTGCTGGCAGGAACTGACAGCCAGACCCCCTGGGCACTCGGGATTTACATCAGCACAGCGGTAATAACGTATACTTTAACCGTGTATCGTGTGCTTGTAAAAGTGAAGGCTAAAACTGGAAAGCAATATGGATCAAACCGGAAAGCCCAAACGGGGCAAACTTCTGCTGGTAGAGGATGATGAGAGAATTGCTGAACCCCTTATCTTCGGCCTTGAAGCAGCAGGTTATCAGGTCCTGCATTCTGGAGATGGTAAGGAAGGGCTCTCCCTGGCACTGTCCGCTGAGCCTTCACTTATCCTGCTGGATGTCATGCTTCCGGGGATGGATGGATTCGAGATCTGCAGAAACCTGCGAAGTGTTTCATCCGTTCCGATTATCATTTTAACGGCAAAAGGGCAGGAAATGGAAAAGGTGATGGGGCTTGAACTTGGAGCGGATGATTACATTGTCAAACCGTTCAGCTTTCGTGAGCTGCTTGCGCGAGTCACTGCTGTCTTGCGCAGACGCGAACTCGACCTGGGGACCAGAAGCACCTCTTCCCGACTTCGTGCCGGAGTAATAACAATTGACCAGGCTTCCCGGCGGGTTTTTCGGGATGAACAGGAAATCGATGTTACCCAGCGTGAGTTTGAGCTTCTCCATGTTTTAATGGCAAATGCAGAAAATGCGCTTTCGCGACAGAATTTGCTTGATGCGGTGTGGGGAGAAGAATGGATCGGCGACAGCCGCACGCTGGATGTCCACATACGATGGCTGCGGGAAAAAGTAGAAGAGGATCCTTCCACTCCGCAGTATATAGAAACAGTGCGAGGATATGGCTATCGGTTTGCAAAATCACTCCAGTAATCAACCTTCTGCTGACAGGCCCCGCCGAAGGACATTCAGTCTTCGGGCGCTGCTCCCACTGACTTATCTGGCGCTTGTCGGTTTCAGTGTCGGAGGGCTGATCCTGTGGGCGGGACTTCGTATTCAGTCTGATCAGATCACTCAGATAGGAAGTGATCTGGAGCTTCAGGCACGTTTGATTGCGGATGGAGTGGAAGACCCGCTGGTGCGTTGGGAAGAGCTGTATATCGATCACCTCGAACACGATTATGAGGATAATGAGGATGACGATGAGGACGAACTGGAAGCAGGGCATGAGGGAAGATACGTGCCTTCGGGGCAGTCCATCACGCTGGAACCGGCACTGATACGGCTGATTACAGCCGCAGCTGAAAATACCGGCGGCGTGGTTACGCTGACAGATGCCGAGCTTAATGTCCTCTATAGCTCTGATGGTTCAGAGACTGCAACCGTACTGGCCTTGACGCCCGAATTTACCACACAGGTACATGATATCCGCCGTACAGACCATTCCCTTGAACAAAGGTTGTTTGTAACAGAACCGGTTGTCAAGCCGGGTGGAACCCTTTCGGGGTATGTCCAGCTTTCCATTCCCATGTCTATAGTTGCACGCAAGAGTATTCGGACATGGTCCGGCTTGCTGCTTTCCGGCGGTTTGATCTTTCTCCTGACCGTAATAATCAGCCTTGCACTGGCCCATTTCATCCTGAAGCCCATCACCACGCTTACGAAAGGATCTGCCGCCATCGCGGCTGGAGACCTTTCACACCATGTGCCCCCATCGGGGCCGGAAGAACTGCGGCGGCTGGGTGATGGTTTTAACCTGATGACATCCCGTCTGCGGGACCTTCTTGCCAGGCAGCGTGATTTTGTAGCCCATGCTGCACATGAACTGCGGACTCCGCTCACGGCTTTGAGCCTGCGGTTGGAGCTTGTACAGTCCCATGGGAGTTCTGATCCCGAATTTGCAGCCCGCTACCTTGTTCAGATGTCGGATGAGATCGAGCATCTTCGGCGCCTGAGTGACCAGCTGCTGGCTCTGACTTCTCTGGATTCTGATGAAAATCCGACACGACGTTTGCTCGATCTTTCTCCAATGCTGTATCGTCTGGCTGATGATTTCAGTACGCTTGTGCAGCAATCGGGCCAGAGCTTGTACATCGAGATACCGACGCATCTTCCTTTAATTTTTGCTAACGAAGATCAGATCAAAGCTGCTGTGCGGAATTTGCTTGAAAATGCCCTGAAGTATACGGACTCTGGTGGAAGTATTATTCTCAAGGCTGATTCCGAAGGGGATGTTCTGGAAATTTGCGTTTCAGATACCGGTCAGGGAATCCCCGGTCACGCATTTCCGCGCCTGTTTGACCGGTTCTACAGAGTTGATCCTGCAAGAGAAAGGCAGAATGGTGGCGCCGGCCTGGGGCTGGCACTGGTTAAGGAAATTGTAGAGACGCATGGAGGGCAGGTCCTGGTGGAAAGCGAACCAGGTATCGGCAGCAGGTTTTTAATTCATCTTCCGGTATTTACCCCCACAAGGTAGAAAGCATGATCCCAAATTGAAAAGTTTTAGATCGACTCAGCCGGGGAAGAGTATCGGTGGCAGGTCTCGCCTGCACAGGAAGAATGGAATACGGGTATTTCCAGATTCTCCGGGTGTGGGGAAGCCAGGATCAGGCTTGTTGGATACGTGCATAAACGCTGCGTAAGAATTCCTTACAGCAAGCTTTCAGTAGCAACCGTAGATTTATTTCCTGTGTTTTAATGGGAATATACAACAGAGTAGGGGCAACCTCTACCCTGTTTCCACTCAAGACTAGGCCGCGGAAGCGGCTTATGTCTTTTAAGCCTGCACCTGGCTGCTGGGTCGGCAGCGGTTGCCCTTTTGTACTTAACATACTACACCGTCCGGAAGTGTATTTCAAGTGATTTGGTTTTTCAACGGCCATTCCGGGTGCACATGCGGCGATCACCGGCAGGGAAGCCCATACTCGATTGATTTGTCGGAGAAAGCAAGAACCTCAACGGAATGGCCGTTGAGGTTCTTTACATTTTGTCAGCATTTCTGACCCCCTTCCCCCTGGAATGGCTGACAATTCCCTGTCGATTGGCATTCCCCCTTCTGGTTTCCCTGAGACCTCGGCCCGCTTTCGAAAAAGCGGGATGATATTCAATAAACCCAACTACTGGCGAAAAGAAACAAGCAGTTTTTCTATAGCATGAATAACCGATACTTAACAATAGAAAATGGTTTTTACCAGTGAGAATAGCCTGCTCGGTTGTTCTGCTCCCCCGAAAGGGTTGGTCGCTGTCCTTATTTTTTTCCCATATTGGAAAAATCCAGGATTCACCGATTTCCCTTGGCGACTGGATTTACATTACACCTGCCAGGAGATTGAATCAATAAAGTAAACATAAAATGCGTATATACCTGTCTCACTGTCTGAATTCTGTGGTTCCAGGGTGAATCCCTGAGGTGATCGGGGTATACTGTTTTTATGTGCAGTAAAGATTTCCAGAATCGCAGAACATTCCCCGGAACAGAGGGCGGCCCATTCGACCTGCTGGTAAAAATATGGGATTGGATAGAGAAAATCCCCTGGCCGTTCTTCCTTCTCGCACTGCTCTTGCTGGCGTGGTCCGTCAACAGGCACGATCAATATGGAGCGGTTATTCTCGGCGGCGTCTTTTTGCTGGATTACCTGCTGATGCGTGGCCTGCCCCTTTTCCGCATTTCCTACGGTCCCGCTAAACCCCCAACGCTGATGCTGGCGCTGCTGCGTTTGCCCTTTTCCCTGCTGCCGTTTGGAGAAAATCTGGTGTTTCAAATAATCGGAACGGTACTGGTTATCTATGGATTCTGGATTGAACCCCGGCAGCTGCGGTTGACCCATCAGAAGCTGACGGCAGAAGGTTTCAAGCCTGCCAGGCCGCTGCGGCTGCTGCATTTGGGCGATCTCCATTTTGAACGGAAAACCCGTCGTGAGGACCAGCTGCTGGAAATGGTGCGGGAGCTGCAGCCTGATGTAATCCTGTTCTCCGGTGATTTCCTGAGTTATTCCTATACTTACGATCGGGAGACGTGGTCAGCAGCGAATGCATTTTTGCGATCTTTTTCCGCACCACTGGGTGTTTTCTGTGTGCGAGGAAGCCCGCCGGTGGATCCTGAACCGGTTCTGGGAGAAATTCTGCAGGGTACGGAGTTTGTACGCCTGCAGAACGAATATCGCACAGTGCCTTTCGGAGAAGAAAACTTTGACCTGATCGGGGTAAACTGCAGTCATAATCCTGAACAGGATCGTGAGCTGCTGCAGCAAGCAGCGACTGGATCGCACGCTTCTTTGAAGATCCTTCTCTACCACAGCCCTGATCTTGCTCCTGAGGCAGCTGAAGCCGGGATCACCCTGCAGCTCTCAGGGCATACACATGGCGGGCAGGTCAGACTGCCTGGATTTGGCGCCTTGTACGCTGCTTCGCTGTATGGCAAGCGGTTTGAAAGCGGCCGCTATCAACTAGGGGGACTGACCCTGTATGTCACAAGGGGATTGGGGCTTGAGGGAAAGGGAGCGCCGCGTGTGCGCTTTCTGTGTCCGCCTGAGGTTGTTCTGTGGGAGATAGGCCAGGGACTGTGAGCGCAGGAAACACTGCTTTTACAGATCCAGGAAGAACACGGCAAGTGAACAGCGTCCGCTGCGTATTCCCGGAAAAGTTATCTTTTGTGCAGTCGGGCAGGTCCTGCGTTAGAATACTTGGTACCCATACGGATTGATGGGTTAATGATGGCGAGCTGCCGTATTTGGCCAGATTACTGCTTTTGGAGAGGAGAAAGCATTTGAAACAGCCGGACTTTTTTAAGAGAGCGATGGAGGAACAATTCGGGGAGGAGTCTTCCGATCTGCTGCTGCCGCCCCCGGTTTTTTCAACGCTTCCATGTGAATTTACAGCCTTTGACCGTGCAGCCGGGATGTTGACAGCCCGGTTTCCGGTTCGTGAAGGATACCTGAATCCCTTTAGAACCGTGCAGGGTGGGATTCTTGCTGGATTCGCTGATAATACGATCGGGCCTCTCAGTATGATGGTAGCCTTACCGAACGTCACCCGGCGCTTTGAGATGAAATACAGCAAGCCAGTTACGATGGACATGGCGTGGGTTGAGGTGCGGGCACAGCTGGTGTCCTGTGAGGGCAGGGTTTTGAACTTTACAGCTGAAATCAGAGACCCGGACGGGAAGCTTGTGGCTCGGGCAAAGGCAGCGCATTGGCTGCTGTAATTTAGATCCTTTCCTGGTTGTGATCTGGCGTTTCAGCACACCGGAGGAATCGGAGCAAGGAAATGGAAAGGAAAGTCCTGTCAGAAAAACTGTTGGCGCAGGCTGTTCGCTGGCAGAAGGAAGAGATAACCGGCTATTTTACCTACAATCGGCTTGCACATGTGATTAAAGACGATCACAACAGGGAGGTTGTGGCTCGGATTGCAGGGGAAGAAATGAGTCACTACAACACACTCAAGCAGTACAGCGGCAGAGATGTCCGCCCGGATAGGGGGAAGGTTTTTCTCTTTTCCTGGCTTTCCCGATTGTTTGGATTAACCTTTGGCCTCAAGTTGATGGAACGCAGTGAAGAGAAGGCACAGGCTTCCTACACTGAATTCCTGGAGGAGATTCCTGAGCTGGAGCCTATCCTGCGCGAGGAGGAGGAACATGAGACTCAACTGCTGGACATGCTTGATGAAGAGGTATTGAAGTACACAGGATCGGTTGTGTTGGGATTGAATGATGCGCTTGTTGAGCTCACCGGCACGCTTGCGGGGCTCACCTTTGCATTCCAGAACACAAATCTGATCGCGCTTTCAGGATTGATTACCGGTTTCTCTGCGTCTCTCTCAATGGCAGCATCAGAGTATCTTTCAGCGCGGGCGGGAGAGGGGGAAACCCATGCGGGGCGCTCTGCGCTGTATACCGGCATGGCATACGTATTTACTGTAACAGTGCTGGTGTTCCCCTACCTGCTTTTGGATAATTACATGCTGTGCCTGGCGTGGACTCTGCTGAACGCAGTGCTCGTGATCGCGGTTTTTAATGCCTATCTGGCGGTAGCCAGAGACCTGAACTTTATAAAGCGTTTTGGGGAAATGGCACTGATAAGCATCGGTGTGGCGGTATTTTCGTTCGGGGTTGGCCTCCTGATCCGATCTGTGTTTGGGATTGATGTGTAGAGGAGGAAGATCTCCGAAATCCTGGAAGGATTACTGAAAAAAACAGAGGATCTGATCACCCGGCGCATAGTTCTGATTCATACATACGCCGGGTGTATGAACCCATCCTTAAGGCGCTAACTCAGGCGCTGGTGTAGGTGTATTTATTACTGGGGGAACGGGGATAATCAAACGGTTGCCCTTGAGAATGTAATTACATGCGTTGTTCGCCCAGATCCCGCGTTCGGTGTACGGTACTTTCTCTTCAAATTGTTGAGTCAAAAATTCCCTATTAATCTCACAAATTGCTTCTGAATATTCAATCGAAAGAAAACCAGTCAGGTGATAGACCTTTCGCGCGATGGAGCGCAGTGTTTCAGGGGGATCCAGATTTTGCACAATATAATAGCAAGGCCAGTCCTCTCGTTCTGGATCCAGAAGACATTCATGTATTTCAAGTGGAATAATCGGTTGCTCTGGTAGTTTAGGATTTCTAAGGGATTCAATCGCTTTCCAAACAATGGCAGCTGCTACAGCTTCAACCATGACAAGCAGAATGAGGATAGTCGTAATAATCAAAACTTTGGATAATAAGCCGAAACTGGTTTGGTTTCTCTTCTTTTCAATCTCTTTCAGGAGAATTTCTATTCCCTTGAAAACGGTCGTGGCAAATGAAAGGGCGATCCCGACCATGGCAATATATAGTTGCAGCATGAGACACCTCCAGTTTCCGGATTAGTTCATTAGGATCCTTTTTTCAAGCTTTGTGGGTACCAGGTAGTTTGTGACACCACCTGCGTATTGGAATGAATACCGTTCAATTCATTCAATTTATTATGATTTATCACGGGCAACTCCATAAAGTGATATAAAAGTGTTAATAAAATATCAGATTTATACTTAGGTAATAAATATATTCGCGCAAATTATGTTCAATGTCAATTGAGAATTGTCATAACGTGATAAATGTCATAAAGAAAACGTGTATATATGACGAGTAATGACAGAAATGTGGTAAAATAAGCGTGTATTAATTATAAGGAGGTATAGGAGGAGTAAATGCCTCATGAAAAAGGCCAGCCAAGGAAACGTTCCTGGGAAGATATCGGATCAGAATGGATAACCAATATTTACGAAGAGCGAAAGCAGCGGAATGTGGTTTCTGTAGAGACAATGGGAGAATGGGTAGGTTTCAAGGACAAGAGTCGCACCAATTCTATGCGCAATATTCTCAAGGGTAGAACACAGCTAAAGGATGAATATATTGATTTACTCGCGCCGAGATTGGCTGAGATTGACCCAATTAATCTCAATTCCGAGCAACGGCTGCATTCCAAGTTTGAGAGTGACAGGGTATTCACGGAGGCATGGATACGTTCATCATTGGCTACCTATGCAGGAAAACAGAGTCCGTTTCTGTTGACTCTCCCTGAAGGAGACCGAAGTGACGCGTTGAAATTGTTAGCGCAGATTTCGGCTCTGATTGAAGTATCTTCCCGGGTCTCAGCGAGTCTCCCTGTGCCAATGACGAGAGTGATCCTGGGGGAATTAAGCAATCTATGTGAAAGATGGGTTAATACAATCGATGCTCTTGTCCAATTCCAATCGATGTCAAGTATTGGAAATCAATACGAAGCAAAAACTTCCCTGGTTGATTTTTACCAGGAAATGCTGGATGAGGCCCTTCCGGAAGAACCTGTTGCGAATCTATCGTATGCTTATAAGGTTGCCGTAACAGTTCCATTCCTTTTGAAAGTTGGCGCAGGAAAATCTGCGCTGCAGCTTGTTGAAAGAGGCCTTCATGCGATTGAGATGGCTGATACGGAAGTCATCTGGCAATTGAAGTATTTATTGCTGGTTACAAAGGGTAATGCGGTACGGACTAATGCGATGGATGATGAAAGTAAGTTTCGAAAGGCATTGGAAACCTATCATGAAGCAGAAACCTGTATATATTCTGATGATTGGGAGGAGATTGCCCTGAAGATCTTTAATACTTATCTATTAGCTCGTTACCAGCCTCCTGCGGATAGGATCAAGGAAGTTCAGTATATCGGAACAAACTCAGATAATCTTGAATTCAGAGTTAAAGCTTTCAAGTCGTTGGGATGGCTAGAGGCATCCAGGAGAGGTGAGCGGATAAGAGATGCCATAAAGCTGCGCCACCAGGCGATAAATCTGATTAAGGATAAAGCTGTCTCTTCGGAACTTTCTCATCAGCTGGCGATTTGTTATCAGGATGTAGCCGAAGATTATTTACATTTTGGAGAATTCACTAAGGCAGAAGAAGCAATAAAGACTGCTTTGGGTATATTGTTGTTTCCGCATTTAGGCCGTATAGGATATGCCCATCTTATTCGGGGCCGAGTGCTTGGATACCAGTCGCTGCATTCTTCTTCTTTAGACAAGGAAGAAGTTATCAGTACTTATCTTGAGCGTTCATTCAGTGCATTTGACACTGCATTGGATAATTTTAACAGAGCTAGAGAATACTCCCTTGGAAACAGTGTTTATCAAGAAATCCAGGTAAAGAATGAAAGGACAAAATGGCACGCATTCAGGGGATATCTCCTTAGAAAAATTAACCCGGTTAAAGCGAGAAATGAAATTGAACTTGCGCGATCCTTTTTATCAAATGCCAGGGGATTGGTGGGCCCGAATAATTTCTATAATTTTGCTTTGCTTACAAACGAGTTAATCATTTGGTTTTATGAGATATTGCTATCTGAAGATATGCGCGATTTCAATCCGGAGATTTCTCTGGAGGAGTTACTTGGAAGGGCTGAAGGATTGATACAGCGAATACAAATAAAAGAGAACGAGCATCTTCCGCTGCCTTATGATGCTGAGAGGTTTTCTACTACAATGAATGGACACATCGCGCGGTTGAGTGCGATTCAAGCTGTAGCCATGGAAAAAAGCAGTGGGGGAACAGAGGATGTGTCACATCTGATTAGTCAAGCATTCAAACTCAGTGATTCATATGATGTGCTTTCAGTTCTGGATAGTTACTTGATACTGAGCAGGGTGTTCTCCAAAGAAGATCTACTGAAAATCGCACATACGAATCTTAATCCCCACTTCTATTCATGCCTGGAAAAGTTTACTGAAAAATAGTGGCTTCTTCGAAGATAAATGTGTAGGAGCATAC
The DNA here is from genome assembly GCA_016927115.1 of Anaerolineales bacterium. Taxonomy (GTDB): domain Bacteria; phylum Chloroflexota; class Anaerolineae; order Anaerolineales; family E44-bin32; genus JAFGNH01. The sequence goes on from JAFGNH010000012.1 coordinate 83,855, forward strand.
GACCTGCCAATAGCAAAGAAAGTGATTGAACAAGCATAGTCTTTCATGTATTATCCCGTGCGTTTTCAATATAAGACAGTGATTGGTGGCGGAAGTATGTGTTGTATAGATCGGCATAGGTGCCGTGCTGCTTCAGCAGTACATCATGGCAGCCCTCTTCGATGATCCGGCCATGATCCAGAACCAGGATACGGTCTGCAGCGCGCACTGTCGACAGCCTGTGGGCGATCAGGATCGACGTGGTTTTCGCAAGGATCAGTCCCAGCGCTTCCTGTATCTGTGACTCCGTAAAGGGGTCGATGCTGGCAGTGGCTTCGTCAAGGATAAAGATGGAGGGTTTCTGGATCAGCACCCGCATCAGGGCTACCAGCTGGCGCTGGCCCATCGATAATCGGCTGCCGCGCTCCCCTGCATATGTCTGCAGGCCATCCGGCAGGGTGGCCACCCACTCACCACTTCCAATCTGGTTTGCCAGCGCCTGAATATCATTTTCACTGGCGTCCGGACTGGCATAACGGATGTTCTCAGCCACGGAGGCATCGAACAGGAACGGAGTCTGGGAAATGATTCCGAGCCGGCGGCGATAGGATGCCAGTTCAAAGGTGCGGATATCCTGTCCGTCGATATGGAGTTTTCCTTCCTGGAACTCATAAAAACGGGCAACAAGCCGGGCGATGGAGGATTTTCCTGCACCGGTGTGGCCAACCAGGGCGATGTTTTCGCCCGGTTCGATGTGCAGATTAAAATCCCTCAGCACAGCCTCATGGGGCAGGTATTGGAAATTCAGGTTGCTGAATGTTATTTCCCCGCGCAGGGTTGTCACTGGTTTGGTTTCTGTCTGAATGACTACTGGTTCAGCGTCTATCAGGGCAAAAACGCGTTCGGCTGCGGAAAGCCCCTGCTGAATCTGGCTCCAGAACGATGAAAGATTGAGGATCGGGAACCAGAACCGGTCCAGGCTGATGGTGAAGAGGTACCAGGCGCCGATGGTAATGGCCCCGGTGGCTGCACGCATACCGCCGGTGTACACCAGGATCGAAGTGCCGATACCACCAATGGCATTCAGGATTGGGAATACCATCGCCAGTGTCAGGCCGCGGCGTATGTTGACCTGGTAGGATTGCTGGTTTACATCCTCGAATTCCTCGTAAATGGCAGCTTCCTGCCGGAAGTTCTTGGCGACACCGATCCCGGTTACGGCTTCCTTGATCAATGCATTTACGTTGGCCATGACCCGCATGCCCCGCCGTGTTACCCGCCGGGCCATGGCCCTGAAACCGTAACCAAGCGCTCCTACGGCAGGCAGCATCATGATAACTACAAGGGTGAGTTTGACGTCGATCTGGATCAAAACAGCAAACAGAATGATCGACTGCACCATCTGGCTGAAGATATCAGTAAGCAGGACGACGACCTTGGCAAATTCCTGGGTATCAGATGTGATTCTGGACACGATCCGGCCGGAGGAGAATTCATCGAAAAAGCTCAGATCGTGATGGATGGTTGACTGAAAAGCATTTTCCCGCAGCGCCAGCATCACATCTCCGGCGACACGAGCCATCATCCTGCGCCGGATCCAGTTCATGCCCCAGATAATTACTCCAAACAGGAACAGGCCGGCAGCTATAACCGGAACAGCAGCGGGATTATTATCGTTGAGATAGTCCACACCATTGGACAGCCAGATCGGGGTCAGGGCACTGGCGAAACTCTGCAGGATGATGGCGAGCAGGATGCCGGCCAGCTGTTTTCCCTTGTGACGGAAATGCACCAGCATACGCATCACAAGTTCCCGGTCACGGTAACTGCGGTCGTACGATTCTTCGGCGAGTCCGGAGAAGAAGCCCATGTCAGTCCTCCTCCAGACGAGCGAAGATGCGCTGGTATGCGAGCGAGGTTTCGAGCAGCTGCTCATGTGTGCCCTGTGCTGCAATCTTTCCCCGCCGCAGTACAAGAATCTGATCAGCCCAGCGGATCTGTGACAGGCGATGGGTGATGATGATTGTGGTGCGGCCTTCAGCCGCCTTGAAGATCGCTTTCTGTATGCGGTCTTCTGTAGCGCTGTCGATAGCACTTGTAGAGTCGTCCAGGATGAGGATATGGGGATCGGTGAGGAAAGCCCTCGCCAGAGCGATTCGTTGGCGCTGGCCGCCGGAAAGAGTTACACCTCGTTCACCAACAACGGTTTCATATCCATCATTCAGGTCGAGGATAAAATCGTGTGCCTGTGCCTGGCGGGCGGCTTTTTCGACATCTGCACGGGTGGCGTCCGGGCATCCGAAGGCGATGTTATCGGCGATCGATCGGGCGAAAAGGAAGATATCCTGTTCAATGATCGAAATGCCGCGGCGCAGTTTTGCCAGGTTCCAGTCACGGACATCGACCCCGTCCACACGGACAGTGCCTTCGTCCACATCATACGTATGGTTCATCAGGCGGGCGAGGGTGGTCTTACCGGATCCGGTCTGGCCGACAACAGCAAGGGTTTGCCCTGGCTGCAAGGTAAAACTGATATCGGAAAGCTGGTTGTCCTGTTCACCATAACCGAACGAAACATGTTCAAACTCCACAGCACCTTTCATGGGCTGTGAGTAACCTTCCGGATTATCGCCGAATTCTGTTTTATGGGTTATCAGATCCAGAATACGCCTGGCGCTGGACATACCCAGGGAAATCTGTGAATACGCAAAAATGCTGGCAAACGTCGGGAACCCGAACAGCTCGATGAGGCCGACATAGGCAATGAGATCTCCTATACTCATCAAACCCTGCCGGACCAGCAGGTAGCTGTGCAGGAAAGCGCCGGCTGTAGCCAGGCCCTGGAAGAGCAGGGGGACAAAACGGGCTTCGATTTCGCCCTGCTGAACAAACGCATCACGATAGGCGCGGGCATTGCGTTCAAAAAGGGCTGCTTCTCCCGTTTCCTGCGCATGGCCTTTGACGATTTCAACACCATCGATTGTTTCCGCCAGCCGGGCATTCAGCTGACCGAACGTGGATCGTACTCTGGCTGTGGTAGGTTTCAGCCTGTGCAGGTAGGATCGCAGAGCGAGCACATACAGAATGATGAACAGGATCGGGGTAAGGACCAGGCTGGGATGGTAGCGCGGGGCAACGATCAGGGGCATGATCAGGAAATAACCTGACCCGATTACGAGGTTGAAACCCGGATTGAACATAAAATTGATTTCACGCACGTCGTTTGTCGCCCGGGCCATGGTATCGCCCACAGGTTGTGAGCTGTGGAACGCCATACTCTTTCCGAGCAGGCTGGTATACAGCTCCGAACGAATGTCAGCTTCAAGATGCTGTGCGAAAAATTCTGCGCTGCCATTTCGTCCGAACTGCAGAATTCCGCGGATAATCTGGCTGACTCCGAGAATGATGGAAAGCCGGATCAATTCGGGAATTGGTTCACTGTAGGTAAGTATGGTATTGAAAGCATCACCAATAAAAATGGGGACAAGAGCAGCCAGCGCAGCATTGCCAAATGCGCCAACCATCAGGGTGAGAATCAACCACCAATAGCGGCGGATATGCGAAAGGATCCACCTGGTTGGCGACCGATAGTCTGAAGTAAAAGGAATGTTGACAGTGAATTCAGAAATACTCACGACGTGCACTTCCTCATCTGATTCTTGCGTGCTGCAGAATTTCTCCCGTCAGCATACCACAACCAGACAGGCCTGTCAGCGCATAAAGTCCATGAGCCGTTTTTGTGCTATAGTCGGGCTGCAGATCCTGGATGCAGTCTCTCCGCGGGAAATTGCCAGCCGATTATTTTTTTTATTAAACGCCGTTTACCTGTACAATTCTGTCACAGAATTCACCTCCATCACGTTATAGATATGAAACTTGAAGAGGAAAATGTGAATAAACCGGATCAAAAGGCTGTTGACCTTGTTCAGCGGGCAATACGTGGAGATCAGGATGCTTTTGCAGATTTATTCCACCAATTGAACGAGCCCGTTCTGAACTATGTTTATCGTATGGTTGGGGACCGACCGACAGCGGAGGATATCACACAGGATGCTTTTATTCGAGCACACCACCGCATCGATCAGCTTGGTCCCCCCTGGGATTTTAAATCCTGGGTTTATCGTATTGCTGGTAACCTGGCGATAGATCATCTGCGCAAAGCCCGACGATTTGTGGATGTGGAGGAGGTCGAATTGATCGGCGATTCAACCACGCGGCGACCACCGGAAAAGAAAACACAGATGGCGGAACAGCGTCAGGCTGTATGGAGAACGCTGGATGGGATGCCGACTATGTATCGGCAGGCATTGGTACTGCGTGAATTTAATGCACTCTCCTATATTGAACTTTCCAATGCTCTGGAGGTGAGTTATGACGCTGCCAGGCAGATCGTTCATCGAGCGAGAATCAAATTCAGGGACCTGCACGGGATCCGGATGCTGGCGGAAGAAGCACGACAGCGTTGTTCTGTGCTTGACGATATGCTCTCGGCATATCACGATGGGGAATTGCCTGAGAGTGATCTGAAACGTGTAAAAAAGCACATGAAAACCTGCAAGGACTGCCAGGCAACTGAAAAAGAAATGCAGAAGGTCAGTGCCATGCTTGCAGTTATTCCACCGATAATTCCAACGGCTCTCTGGAAGGCTGAAATCCTTGGAGAAATCACCCGGCGTGCAGCCGATATTAAAGTTAAACCATCCGATCAACTTTCGAAACCTGGTGTTGACTCCGGTTCTGCTGCAACAGCACAGCCGGGTACTGGAAGCAGCGTTGCTTCCGCCTTTTCCAAAGCAGCAAATTTTCTCTCGACAGCATGGCCGATGGTTGTTATACCGGTTGTCGGCATCGCTGCAGCTGCAGGTATCTTTTTGTTTGCCAACCTGCCCCCCGGGAGCCCTGGTGGTTACGGCGGTGGCGCTGAGCCTTCGCCCAGTCCCACTGTGGCATCAGCTGTGCTGCCCCAGGATATACAAACACCAGCGCCATCTATGGCGTCTGAGATGGCGCCTTCACCTTCACCTTCGCCCACTGTTACCAGCACGATTACTGCTACGGCTACACTGGATCCTGCAAATGCAACCGGCTTGCAGAATGTGAAGTGCCGCTACGGTCCTGACATGGTGTTTGACATCGAAACATATCTGATGAAGGATGAGACCGCACTCATCGTGGGACGCAACAACAACGATACCTGGTGGTATATCGAACGCAATGATGGGTATGGCATGTGCTGGGTCTGGGATGGTGTAGTTGAAGTTCGCGGTGATCTCAGCCAGGTCTCGTTTGTCGCATCCCCATCCACGCCCACACTCACACCCACACAGGCAGATACCGAAGCCCCACAGGTGGATATTTCCCTGGCCCCTGATGGAGACGGCCACCCGAATAACCACGATATGATCACGTTTACCGCTTCTGCACAGGATAACCGTGGTGTGGAGAGGATTGAAATCTGGAAAAAATCCGCTGGAGATGCCACTTTTTCGCTGGCCCATATGTGTACGGGCGTTACTGAATGTATTTACACAGGCGGCCCATATGAATCGGGTATCCTGACTTACCAGGCACGGGCATACGATGGAGCAGGTAATGAGGGGTTGACTTTAAAAAAGCAGGTCAATGTGGTCCTTATTATTTATTGAGACAGCTGGGAATTACATGCAGCTGAGTACAATCTGGTTTGCTGCAAGACACAGAAGCAAACTTATTCATATCAGCACCGAAGCAGTCATCGCCCCCCTGAAAGGACGGTATCCATGATATCGCTGAAACACTCCCATTTGTATACCCTTGCAGGACTCATTCTTCTGGCGTTTCTTGTTTCATCCTGTGACCTTCCGGCACCTGGTGATGTCTGCAGTGGTGCGGAACTGCAAAAGGTTGAGTTGATATCACCCGCCGATTTCGAAAGTGTGGGAACCAGCCTGCCAACGCTTTCGTGGAATATGCCAGGCGATTGTGATCCCGGCTCATATACCATCCAGCTGGCCAAGGATCGGGATATGACGGTGGATTTGCTGGAGGTCACGATCGATCATCCAACCACAACGTGGGCAATTCCCGGCCCGCTGGAAAATGCTGCGGAATACTGGTGGCAGGTGAAAGCGAATGTCGAGGAAGGGGGAACACTGGTAAGCGGGCAATATTCAAACCGCTGGCGGTTCTACTACGGACCGACCTGTGATCCGGCTCACCAGACCAACCCTGTCCTGGTATGGCCTGTGGATGGCGAGACGATCGATACCGTGCTGCCCCTGCTTGAATGGAGCTATCCATATGGCCCAGGCTGTCTGCCCGGCGGATACCGGATTGAGCTTTCCACAGACCCGGGATTGGTGGATGTGGGATTGAATGGCGGGACCGGAAATCCAAGCACAAAATGGCTGCCGGGAGACGATCTGGTCGACTGCACCAGCTACTACTGGCGTGTGGCACCGATAGTCGATATTGCTCTGGGGCCCTATTCTGAAAGCCGCAGCTTCTTTATAGACACCGCGGGGTCCTGTGCTGCATCTCCTGCAGGATCTCTGGGAGGTTTTGTTTTTCACGATCTCTGTGCAGTTCCATACAGTTCGGATGCTCCTGCACCGGATGGCTGTGTGGACCTGCCGGATGGCGGCATGATTGCTAATGGTATCTATGAGGAAGGTGAACCCGGCCTGGAAGGGGTCACCGTTCGGCTGGCTGAGGGTTCATGCCCGGGCACTGATACCGGATTGACTGCACTCAGTGCGGCGGACGGCTCGTATTCCTTTGAAGGCCTTTCCGCCGGAACGTTTTGTCTATCTATAAATGCCCTTGGTGATGGAAACGATCTGGTACTGATCCCGGGTGGGTGGACCTATCCGGAGAGTGGGGATGAGCCCATTATGCAGGAGGTTACCCTTGGTGCGGGTGAGAGTAATCTGGAGGTTCACTTCGGTTGGGATTACCAGTTCCTGCCTTCACCGGCAGCCTCTGAGCCTTCCGAACCAATGGTGAAGGCACTTCAAAACGCACACTGCCGCTATGGCCCTGATCGTGATGCCTGGGATGATATGGCCTTCCTGATGGAAGGAGAAACTACCGTTGTCGAAGGGCGCCTGGCGGATAATTCCTGGTTCTATGTGCAGAATCCCACCGGAAGCGGATTCTGCTGGATAACCGCGGGTGTTCTCGAGTTTATTGGACCTGTATTAGAAACCAAGATCGTTGCAGCGCCGGCATTTGAGCTCGCTGATGGCGGCATCAGGGGCAAGGTATGGCATGATCTCTGTGCCCCGCCCTGGCTGTATGAGGGCACACCGCCCCCGCCTCCTGAAGGTTGTATCTCCACCGGCGGTGGTGGCATGACTGCCAATGGCGTGCTGGAAAGCGGTGAACCGGGTATTTCAGGTGTCGCAGTCTATCTTGGAAGCGGCTCGTGCAATTCGACAGGGCTTGCGACGGCATACACCAACTCCAATGGTACCTATGAATTCAGCGGATTGGCCCCGGGAACATACTGTGTCACCGTTCAGGTGACTCCCAATGCGAATGTGCTGATCCCGGGCGGGTTCAGTTATCCAGCGGTTAATGGAGATACTGCTTCTCATACTGTTACGGTCACCGCCGGAAATACCACCACCGGTGTGAGCTTTGGCTGGGATTTCCAGTTTGCACCGTAGGTTTGGTGCAGCAGATTGAGCAAGACAATTTGCCCCGGGCATCCCGGGGCAAATTATGTTAATGCCCCCGGAGAGCGTGCCTGCCTTTGCCATGTGTAAGGAAGACAAGAGTATCAAAAACCCTTCGTATGATTGGTGAAAATCACTGGTACATTTACGTGTGCTAATTGACACCCGCATCTCATCTCGACGAAGATTGGGATATCCCGGAATAGTTAAGCCCTTCCCGGCTCGAAAAAATATTAACATCTCAAAGCTCCGAGGAAACTCTAGTGTCATCGTAAAGCCTGTGAGAAGCAATAGCATCACCTTACATCCTTCTGGCATCCTGAAGCGCGCAATGGACCACTACGGCGATGGTCTGGCTTGTGAGGCGCAATGATAAACGCAGACCTTCTGCATCCTTCAACCATGATGCCCCGGCACTCCGTTGACTCATCATATTAATCAACACCCACGAGAGGTCCTTCGCAAGCTCAGGATGACAGAAAATGATGGGAAGTCCCTCGCAAGTTTGGAATGACAGAATAGGAAGGGAGATCCTTCGCAAGCTCGGCATGGCAGAAAGTGAGAGGGCTTCCCCCTCCTGTCATCTTGTATAGACCGGGGACATCATAAACACCCGGACAGGGACATAGTGGACACTTCATATTTCACATGTTTCAAATAATTTTCAGCATTCTGTTGTGTCAACACCTCAATAACACATACATCTATGTCGTTGGAGCGTCGGTCTGTTTAAAGGCACAAAAAAAAATGATCGGAGCGACCTGCTGCCCGCTCTTCGTTCACGTAATGAGGTGGGCGACTGCGGCAACCATCTGACCCTTGTTTTGTCATTAGTATGCTAAAAATGCGGTAAATTTAGAAGAAGGGGACACGGCAGGCCGACTGTCATCAGGTCCATTGGAGACCGCCTC
>JAFGNH010000108.1 GCA_016927115.1 Anaerolineales bacterium
ACACATCCTCCGCCGGCGGGTACTCATCGTAGACGAGATCGCCAGCACTGGCGAAACACTGGCCATTGCGCGCGCGAGGGCCAGTTCATCGGGCGCCGCCGAAGTGATGTGTGCTGTGCTGTATGCACACTCGCGCGGAACAGATGAGCCCGACCTGATCGGGATGATAAGCGACGAGTTGATAGTGAACCCCTGGGACCGTGAAATCTACCGGGATAGAGCCTTCCTCCCCCATCCGGAATACACCGACGCACTGTCGCATCAGAACAAAGAAGCCGTATCGACTCTTCTATCCTGTCCGCCGTCCATAATACCCGCAAAAAGCTGAGTTCTTAATCGGTCCATTACAAGGTTATGCCGGGTGCTTCCGGGACAGATTTTATCTCACCCAACAAACAACCCCGGTTTCGTTGATGTGTAATACCTCTCCCCCCGAATTTGCGGTATGATGGCTGCATGAATCGAAAACTCCTGTGGCCATTCAGCTTCAACTTCTTCCACTTCGCTGCCGTTGCTGCAGTAACCCCTTTTCTTGTGCTGTATTACCGGAAGCTCGGTTTTAATGGTGATCAGATAGGCCTCCTGACCGGGATCACCCCTCTGGTTACACTCTTTTTCGCTCCACTCTGGACCGGCCTGGCAGATAATACCAACCACCACAACAGGGTTCTGGGATTCCTGCTGCTCGCAGCGGCGTCAACGCTTCTGATTTTTCCAACTTTCAAGCTCTTTCTGCCGGTGCTTCTTATCGCGATCGCCTTTAATGTTTTTTATGGCCCCCTGACTTCATTCGCCGACAGCGCCGCTATGTCCATGCTCGGAGGTCAGAAAGCGCTGTACGGCCGGATCCGCCTGGGAGGTACCATCGGCTACGGGATCGCAGCAGTCCTGACCGGCTCACTGGTCCAGCTCCTTGGATTGAAGGCCGCATTCTGGAGCTGTGCCGGCCTGATGCTTGCCAATTTTTTCATCAGCCGCCGCATGGAATTCAGCCAGGCTGAAACCCGGAAAACCCGCCTGAAAGAAATGTCCCAACTGGTAGCTAACAAGCAGTGGTTCCTGTTTCTTATACTGGCGTTTACCGGTGGTGTTTCCCTCGGGATTCTGAGCAACTACTTATTCCCACTTATGCAGGAACTGGGCTCAAGTGGGGCTGTAATGGGCTTCGCACTTACTATCGGGACCATTGCGGAAATCCCGGTCATGCTTTTTAGTGACCGGCTGCTGAAAAAGTTCAAAGCCGGCGAGCTGCTAAAAATTGCTCTTCTGATGACCGCCCTTCGGTTTATGCTCTACTTCCTGGCCAAAACACCGACTGCTATACTGCTTGTGCAGCTGACAAACGGAATGACATTTCCCGCGTTCTGGATTGCGGGTGTTTCCTATGCTGACGAACACGCTCCTCCTGGACTTCATACGACCGCCCAGGGAGTCTTTGGAGCTGTAGTATGGGGATTTGGAAATGCTGCTGGTGGGTTTGCCGGAGGCCCCCTGCTGGATGCAATTGGAAGCCATGCGCTGTTCCTGTCCTTTGGAGTTGGGTTCCTTGGTGTTCTGGTACTTGTAACCACCCTCCAGCGAATACTCAAGGAAAACCAATGGTAAATATGATGGAACATTCAGCAGCCAACGGGTATTTGCGGATCTGGCAGGGAAGCTGTTTTGATCTTCCTAACGATCACTCAAGGCACGCACAACCTTTAAGGGAGGCAAACCGTCTGCTGCATGGAAAAAAACCGTGTCCGTGAACAATCTGGTGCACATTCACTGACCGATCTGAAAGGAGAACCTATGGGGACCCGATTTAATATGATTGGGATATTTGTCAAAGACCTGCAGGCTATGGTTACATTCTACCGGGACGTCCTTGGTGTTGAGATTATCTGGGATGGCGAAGGGCCTTATGCTGAATTCAATCACGAAGGCATCCGCTTTTCAATGTATAAACGCAGCCTTCTGCCTGACATACTGGGGCAGGAACCTTCCTATCCCTCAAGCCTGAACGGCACCTTCGAGCTCGCTATTGACTTTCCGCTTTTCCGTGATGTCGACCGGGAGTTTGCACGTGTAGTTACTGCAGGGGCACAGCCGGTCTATGCTCCCCGAAATGAGCCCTGGGGAATGCGGTCCTCAATGATCACCGACCCGGAAGGAAACCTGATCGAACTCGGGTCCTGGAACAGCGGGGCAGAGCAGGCAGAGAAAGCCGCCTGAACGGACTTCACTCACGGGAATTCTATTGCGCCTGTTCTGCACGTTTCAGAACGATGAAACCTTCTTGCTTGCTCCAGGTGTAATCAAAGGTAGACTGAACCAGGTCTGCAGGGTACGCTGTTCGATTCGCCCAGCCAGTGTTAAAAAAAAGGAGGGCTATGACACACCTGCAGCAGTTCGATAAAAAGAATTTCAGAATATTCGTAGTTGTGCTTTCTATCCTCCTCCTTGCCTGCCTTTTCTGCTCCAACAGCATACCCACCACCTCTCCTGCAACAAATACAGAACGTTCTCCGCGGCTGGCACTCTGGCTGGCCAAGAAAGCTGAACTTCTTTCCCGCGAAGAAGCTGCATATGACCTTGTGATGACAGGCTGGTTGACAGCAGATGAGGCCAACTCGATCACGTCCCGTTCTCCACAAACAAAGCTCCTGGCAGGGCTGACCCATACCTGGATTCTGGAAGACCCCGACTGGCTGGATCTCCTGATTACCGTGGCAAACAATGGAAATCCGGGTGGCTCGCTCCAGATTACAGAAAGTATGCGTTTGAAGCTGGATCAGAACGGTGATGGTTTGCTCGACGAAAACTGTTCTCCGCCGGGTTGGGACCGGATTTCCGCAATGGACCCACGCGATCCTGCCTGGAGAGAAGTGGTCCTCGCTTTCTATCAGAACACCGCCGCACAACCCCAGCACGACGGTGTGATTGTTGATATGGTGGATGCATACCCGTTCTGCGATGGAGGGTGGTCGGAAGATGTCCCCAGCCCCATCAGCCAGGCCGAATGGGTTGCTGCTCAGGATGAACTACTCGGGTTGATCCGTGCCTTGGTGCCGGATGATAAATGGGTCATTGCCAATGCCGGAGCCGATTTCCCCGCCGGCTCCCCCTTCCCGCAGCACCTGAATGGCTACGTGCTGGAAAACTTTCTCGGCTCCTGGGGTGCTGGCCTGGAGGAGGGTCTGGCGTCAGCTCAGCGAGCCCTGGTGACCACCCATGAGCCGCACCTTGTGGTTTTCGCTGTGGACACCGAGAACACCGGCATAATCGACTGGAGGAAAATCCGGATTGGGTTGGCTGCAAGCCTTCTGCTCGATAATACCTTTTTTGCCTTTGATTCAGGGCCTGCCGATCATGGCGGCGTTACCGATTGGTGGCTCCCGGTGTATGACTTCTCTCTCGGTCAGGCACTCGGACCTTTCGAAGAACAGAACGGCTGCTACCGGCGCACGTTCGAGTATGGCCTGGTTCTGCTTACATCAGATACAGATCAAACCTTGCAGCTGGGGTATGAAGCAGTTAATATTTTCAACGGTGAAAGCGGAACGTTGTTCGATATTCCATTAAATGACGCTGTCATCCTGATACAAACCGGGGAATAAATCTCTTCGACCCAAGAATCATCTACCTTACTCAACCCACATTCGATTGATTCTCATACTGCGTTTCGTAAAGATTGGCGTACACCCCGCCCTTTTCACGCAGCTCCATATGCGTTCCCTGCTCCACAATCCGGCCTTCATCCAGCACCAGGATCTTGTCAGCCGCCAGGATCGTGGACAATCGATGCGCAATCACCAGGCTTGTCCGTCCCTGCAGAATTTCCTGCAATGCGCTCTGGATTAAAGCTTCTGATACTGAATCCAGGTGTGAGGTTGCCTCATCCAGGACCAGCACTTGTGGATCCTTCAGGAACACCCGTGCAAGCGCTATACGCTGCCGTTCGCCGCCGCTCAGGCGATAACCACGCTCTCCCACCACTGTACCATAGCCATCTGGCAAAGACGCAATATAGTCATGGATATTCGCCGCCTTCGCAGCAGAGACAATTTCGCCGTCGGAAGCGTCCTGTCTTGCATACAGCAGGTTTGCCCTGATCGTATCGTAGAACAGGTAGGTCTCCTGTGTCACCATGCCGATATTTGCCGTCAGGGATTTAAGGGATATATCCCGCAGGTCAGAACCGTCGATCAGGATACGTCCTTTCGTAGGATCATACAATCGGGGAATCAGGTAGGTAATGGTTGTTTTCCCCGCCCCGCTTGCTCCGACCAGAGCAGCCAGCTGCCCGGGTTCGATCGTAAATGACACATCCTGCAGCGCCCAACGCTCCTCCTGCGAATCAGGTTGTGCCTGCTCACCATTGTCCTTCCGTCCGCGTTTGAGATGAGCCACACCTGCATTGTGCCTGTCGAAACGTGCAATATCCTCCAGACCGATATCTTCCTCCTCCGACCGCTGGTAGGCGAAAGAGACTCCACAAAACTCGATCTTCCCCGCTACAGAATCCAGTTCCTTTGCTTCCGCAGAATCCCTGATCTCCACCGGTATATCGAGCACTTCAAACACCCGTTCGAAGCTCACCAGGCTGCGGGCAAACTCCACCTGCGCATTGGTCAGAGACATCAGCGGGGAATACATCTGTGAGAGGTAGCTGCCGAAGGCGACAATGGTACCGATGGTGAACTCTCCGCGCAGTACAAGGTGCCCCCCTACCCAGAACACCATGGCGGTCCCCACAGCACTGATCGTCCCCAGCAGCATGAACAGCCAGCGCATGGTCACGGCAGATTGGATGCCGATTTCCTTCACCTGCTCGGCATCCCGCCCGAAGCGCTCCTGTTCGCTGTACTCACGACCAAACAGCTTGACCAGAATAGCCCCACTGATGTTGAGTGTTTCGTTCATAGTGGCGTTCATTTCTGCGTTGTATTCCATCGACCGACGGCTCAACACCCGCAGCCGGCGAGCAATGTGCCGCGCCGGGAATAGAAACAGAGGAAGTATTACCAGGCCCAACAGAGTCAGCCGCCACTCCAATGCGAACATGATGCTCAGTGTAGCCACCAGAGTCACCACATTGGAAATCATCTCCACCAGGGTGCTGCTGATAGCGCGCTGTGCGCCGATTACGTCATTGTTCAGGCGGGACATCACTTCACCGGTACGTGTGCGGGTAAAGAAACGGAGTGACATGCGCTGCAGATGCCCGTATAACGCCCGGCGCAGATCAAAAATCACACCTTCACCGATCGCCGAATTCAACCGGCGCTGCCAGACACCAATGACTCCATTGGTCAGGGGGATAGCAATCATTCCCAGTGCCAGCCAGTTCAAACGCATCAGATTATGGTTGGGGAGGGCATTATCGATCAGATCACGGTACAGCAGGGGAGAGATCAGGGAGATTCCGGACGTGAGCAGAATCGTAAACAACATCTGCGTAATGGCCGCCCTGTAGGGTCGGGCATAATCCCACACCCGAGTAAGCAGTTCGCGTGACACCGCAGGATGATCCTGCTTTTCATCGTAACGTATAAAAGCTCCCCATCCACCGCCGTGAAAACCCATTATTAACGGCCTCCAAATTCCTTACCTGATATGTATTGTGTATATTATAGCCCGGGATAAGTCAGAGTATACCCTGGGCAGCTCAGGGCTGCGGAATGCTCGACCCCGTTTTCCTAGAAAAGTGCCAGTGATGTTTTTAGAATGCCAGATAATAAAGCCGGTTGTTATCACTCGTTGTACAATAGCTGGAATAAGGAATTCATAAGAGTGGGGTTATCTTGCTGGAATATATTCTGATCGGCGCAGGTTTCTCTATGGCTGCCGCAATCCAGCCCGGTCCCTTCCAGGCGTTCCTGCTTGCACGAACTGTCGAGAACGGATGGAAGCGGACCCTGCCGGCTGCGTTTGCCCCGCTTCTGAGTGACCTTCCCATCATTCTGCTGGTGCTCTTTGTGCTCAACAACCTTCCCGATTACATCCTTCTACTGCTGAAAATTGCGGGCGGTCTCCTGCTTCTTTACCTTGGCATCGATGCTTTCAGACGCTCAAAAAGACAAACGCCGGAAATTTTTTCAGAAAAAGCCAGAAAAACGCATACGCTGTTCGAGGCAGCACTGATTAACCTCCTGAATCCCAACCCCTACCTGAGCTGGGCTTTGATTATGGGCCCCCTGCTGCTGGAAGCATGGAGACAGGAACCCTCCTATGGTATCGCTCTGCTTGTTTCTTTCTACGCCGCCCTGGTCCTTTCCATGATGCTCGTAATTCTGTTATTCGGCATGACGAGCCGCATGAGCCCGCGCGCCAGGCAGACCATGATGATAGTATCAGCGGCTATTTTGGCAGTCGTGGGGCTTTATCAACTCGGTGCAGGTCTGTACACACTGCTGACCTGACTCCCAATCTTTAAGGAGGTGTTATGCCCTCATTGTCTCTATCTGATCTTGTGGATTTCCTGCTGGAAGCCAAAGCCGCCACCTACGCCGCCGGTGGAGGCGGCAGTGCGGCTGTTGTTGATCCACTGCTGCAAAACTCACATCAGCTTGAGTTCCACTCCGGCAGCTTGCTCTACCGGGATATTTACTTTGGTGAAGCCTTCTTCGCCGGCCAGGAAACCGTATACTCTGACCGTTCTGCTATCTGGAGCATGTGCTACGCAGGCGGGTGGACAGGTCGGCTCTCCGATCCTGAACTCCGGGGGGGATTGGGCGCCTTTCTCCAGTCCGCGCTGCGCGAGGCTCCTCCCGGGATCCCCTTCCGGGGGCCGTACAGGTTCGAATCAGTTGATGGAAAAAACCTGTACATAAACACTCCATCCGGTTCGGTCGAAAGATTTGCTGGTGTTGAGCAGATCTTCAGAGAAGATATTCTTGTATATGAATTGAATTACTGCGGCGGACTGCTGAAGTAAGTGCGGGGTGATATGCCGGGCGTTGCCGGGGCAATTTTTTTTGCCTGCTGCTGGACCCGTGAGCTTTCCGCCCTCGTTTGATAGAATAGAACGGATTCAGGACCTGTTGCCTGGTTTTCAATTCGCAGCAGGATTGATAGATACAGTAAAAACCCGTTCCTGGAGGCAATGATGAAACTGTTCTACCTCGGCCCGGAAAATACCTACTCCCATTCTGCCGCGAAAAAAAGCGCAACTGCCATAACGCCTCCCCCTGAACTGGTTCCGCGGTTGCCGCTGGAAACAGTCGTATCCAGCCTGGTTCTATCCGGAAGCGAACCCGCCCTGGCACTGGTTCCTTACTACAACTACCTTGAGGGCCTGGTGCAGGAAACGCTTGATTTGATTTATGAAAACGAAATCTATATCGTGGGATCACAGCGCCTGCCTGTCCGGCTCTGCCTGGGAGGGTTTTCGCCTGAGGCGCCCGAGGCTGTTTATTCACACCCAAAGGCACTGGCACAGTGTTCTCAATATCTGCACAAACACTTTCCCGATATTCCCCTGATCACAACAGCCAGCACAACAGCGGCAGCCGAAAAGGTCGCTGCCTCAGGATCAGGCATGGCAATAGCCAGCCAGGCTGCGCTGGAAACAAACGGGATCCCAATCCTCGCGGAAGATATCGGCAACACAAAATACGGGGTCTCAAATTTCACCGACTTCTTCCTGGTCTCAAAAAAATCTCAACCTCTCTCACCGCCCGAATCTCATCTCACCATGGTGGCTATCACACCTCATGTCGATCGTATCGGCCTGCTGCAGGACATCTTGCTGCAAATCGCCTATTTTGATATAAACCTGGCCAAAATCCATTCCCGCCCTGCGATTGACAGAGTAGAAAACGCCGGCGATGAACCCCAGATGTTCTACCTTGAAATGGTATGCGGCCAGAATCAGGAACGTTTCACTCGCTGTGTGGATACACTGCAGTACAAGTTCAGCCAACCCGGTGGGCTGGATGCTGTCCGGGTGCTGGGTTCGTATCCACCACTGTATAAGAGCCTTTGAGTCGGGCCTAGACCTCAGCCCATAATATTCTCCTCACCCTGGACCACACTATGCCACTATCGGAAGGTTTCTGAAAATGGCGATTATCCGAATGGCTGTTCCTGCAGATGCAGACGCAATGCTTGAAATCTATACCCCGATCGTCAGAAATTCGTGCATATCCTTTGAAGAGATACCCCCTTCTCTGAAAGTATTCCAGCAGCGCATCCGGGAGACACTACGGACACATCCCTGGCTCGTATGTGAAAATGATACCTGTATCCTTGGGTATGCATATGCCACTCCCTACCGGCACCGGCCAGCCTACCGCTGGACAGTCGAAACATCAGTATATATCAGACCGGAGTTCCAGCGCCGCGGCATAGCCCGTGCTCTGTACACCTCACTGCTGGAGCTTCTTCGAATGCTGGGCTTCCACAACGCAGTAGCCATCACAGCCCTGCCGAATGAAGCTTCAACGAAGCTCCATCAAACCATCGGGTTTGAATTGGTGGGCACCCTTAAAGCAGCTGGATTCAAGCTGGATGGCTGGCATGACACAGCACTCTGGCAGTACACTTTACTGCGATCAACCACCAGCCCTGTTTCGCAGCCAATTACACTGGAGGAGACTCAAGAATCTCCTGAATGGAAACGGGCTCTCGCTGATGGGGAGAAACTGCTTAATATTTGAAGGAGCGGTTCTTGAAAATCAGTCCGAATAGCAAGGAGCTGTCGATATGAACACTACAGAACGCTGGAATAAAACACCCGGATACTCAGCCGGTATCCTTTGTATGCAGTCGGTTGTGAACAGTACGCCTTCTGCCGCACTCGAATCGTACAGCCTGGAGCTTGCAGAGGAACTGCTGGCCCGTTATGAAGGACTGGACCGTCCGCAACTGCGGGAGATACCGGAACTGGCCGCCTACCACCAGTTCTACAAGCAATTCCGTAAAAGTTACCATGTTCAGCTCCAGCTTGAAAGTGTGATTTTCAAGAAGAAACCGATCCGCGGCCCATCTCCCCTCGTGCAGGCTATGTTTCTGGCTGAACTCAAGAATCATCTGCTGACATCCGCCCACGACCTCGATCTTGTGCAGGAGCCGCTGACCATTGCCGTAGCAGACGGAAGCGAGCACTTTCTGCGAATCAACAACGAACCGCAGACATTGAAGGACGGTGATCTCTACATCTTCGATACAGAGGAGATCCTTTCCAGCGTTATCTACGGCCCCGATTTCCGCACTCGAATCCAGAAACACACCTGCCGGGTACTGTTTACTGTGTATGGTGTGCCGGGAATCAGCATCAACTCTATCCAGCACCATCTCGAAGACCTGCGGGACCTTGTATTGCTTTCCTCTCCATCCGCTGTTGTGGAAAAGTTGGAAGTAATCCAGAGTGAGCAGGGATAGATGAAAAGCGAACCTTTCAGCAATCAGGTTGTGATTATCACTGGCGCATCCAGCGGTATTGGTGAAGAGATGGCGCTCCAGCTGGCAGCCCAACACGCAAGGCTGGTATTGGCTGCCCGCCGTTCGGATTTACTGGAGAATGTAGCCGCCCGATGCAGGGAAACAGGCGCCGAAGTATTGGTTTTACCCACCGATGTTAGTGATCCTGCGCAGTGCAAACAGTTGATCGAGCAGACGCTCACTCACTTCGGCCGCATCGATACCCTGATCAACAACGCCGGTTTCAGCATCATCTGTCCCTTCGACGAACTCACAGACCTGACGGGTTATGAACAGATGATGGCAGTCAATTATCTGGGCAGCCTCTACTGTACATACCATGCTCTTCCGGCTCTCAAACAGAGCCGCGGCCGTATTGTGGCTATTGCCAGCGCCGCCGGGAAACTGGGTGTTCCCACCCGCAGCGGCTATTCCGCCAGTAAGCAGGCCATGGCCGGTTTCTTCGACGCGCTGCGTATCGAACTTACAGGCGCCGGTGTATCCGTTACGATTATTTATCCGGGATTTGTCGCAACACGCGGCCGTGTCCCGGGAGGAATGGTTATGCTGGTAGAAACCTGTGCCAGGCAGATCCTGCGGGCCGTGACAAGACGCAGGCGGGAGCTGGTGATGACACCGTTGATCAAAACAGCGGTCGCACTCAAAACCATCTTCCCGGCTTTGTTGGACCGTGTATTAGCCCGGCTGCTGCTGCGGGATTCAAAGCTGCGCCGGCAGGGGAATCCGCCTGAGTAAAACTTCCTCAGGCTCCTCTGTGCAGGCATCACCGTCGACTTCTTCCCCGGCACTCTTCACCCTGGAAGAAAAAGCCTGAACCGTATCAATGGAGTAAGGATTGTGAAAACTACAAGAGCAGCGTGTGTGTTTATGCCAGCAGCCGCAGTTTTCGTTCTGGGGGGTTGTTTCAATCTGTATTCAACCATTTCTCCCTTTTCAGAAACCACCTCTTCAGCTGCCAGATCCGAATCCGTCCCATCTGCCAGCGTTGCAGTCTCCGAGACCTCTCGTCCGGGAGTTTTTACCCCCTCTACAGACGCAGCCTCCACTGCAATATCCTCCGGCCTGCCCGCCGCGCTGCAGATTTCCTGGGACAGCCTGGTTGAACCGCCACAGCCGAAGTATCAGATCGTCATCAGCCTCCGTGAAGATCCCTTTCAAACCATCGAGTGGGCCCTCGCTGATGCGCATCAGGAAGTCGCCAATGGAACGCTGTCCTCCGGCGAATCAGCAGAAATAGAGATGGATATAGACTGGAGCAAACGCCCGTATACTGCCTCACATAAACTGTTAACCTTCCACGCCTGCAGCAGCACTGGCGAATGTTCAGCACAGATCCTCACCATCAACTTCTACCGTCCACCAACTGCTGAACTCACGCCCACGGCAAGCTGCGGCTATGCTTCTTTTGCGCTGTTATCCAGCCCGGAACTTACACTCACGTATCCGGAATCCGGTATCATACTGGACATAACGAACCAGGGAATTCTGCAGTGCGGCACACTCGACTGGATGATCGTCCCCCCATCCCGGCAGCCGCCTGCTCTTTCCTGTACCTCAACCTCCGGCACAATAGAAGGGCCGCAGCCCGGAGAGTCAGCGTCAGACCAGATTCTGTGCCGCCTGGATTGGGATCTTATGGCGGATACCCATCTGCAGGACCTGTTCCTGACACTGTATGCTTTCCCCCGGGTCAATGGTGAGGATTCCGCTGACCTGATTAGCATTCACCTCAGTCGGTAAGTCGTCCGACCCGCCCCGTACGGGCAGGTTCCATAGGTTCCTCTCTACATGGTACATATGTATGTGCATTTACTCTGTAACAAAAAGCCCAAATGAACCTGCCCTTGCATTCACCCAACCTCACCCGCCCCGTACGGGCAGGTTCCATAAACACCCCTCTGCATGGTACGTATGTATGTGTGTTTACTCTGTAACAAAAAAGCCCAAATGAACCTGCCCCTTGCATTCACCCAACCTCACCCGGCCCAACCCCTACGGGCAGGTTCCATAAGCGCCCCTCTGCATGATACGTATGTATGTGTGTTTACTCAAAAACGAATAGCCCAAATGAACCTGCCCTTGCATTCACCCAACCTGATCGGGATTATCCGGCATCTCCCGGGGTCTCCTGCCAGAGAAACACACCTTCTCACATAAGAACCTCCTTGTAGAATCCAGACTCTTCTGTTTGAATTAATGCGGTTTTGTCCTGCAAATCCATTCCTGAAAGGTTGACCCTCTCATGAAACCGCAAACCAATACTTTCCACTGTCAGGCTTTACTGCTGGATCTTGATGGCGTACTGATCGACTCCTCCGCCTGCATTGTCCGCCATTGGAAATACTGGGCGGATAAACACGGCCTGGATCTGGAAACCATCATGCAGGCCGCACACGGTAAACGCACAATCGACACCATGAAGATCATCGCTCCTTTTCTGGACCTGGAAGCGGAGGAACGCGAGTTTACTCACCGGGAAGTCGAGGATGTGGATGGAATTTCAGCCATCCCCGGCTCCCTCACCCTTCTTGAATCCCTGCCCACAAGACAATGGACAATTGTAACGTCAGCAGGAGAAGCGCTGGCTCGATCCCGTCTCTCCGCGGCAAACCTGCCAATCCCCACGGCAATGGTCACCGCTGATCTTGTGCAGAACGGCAAACCGGATCCGCAGGGCTACCTGATGGGAAGCCGGCTCCTTGGTGTCCCGCCTGAAGACTGTATCGTGCTGGAAGATGCACCTGCCGGTATCCAGGCAGGAAAAGCTGCAGGGATGCGGGTAATCGCTATTGCATCCACTCACCCTCCCAGGGAACTGCTGGAGGCAGATCTGGTTATCCCTGCTTTGACCTCATTGCAGGTTCTGAAAAACAAGGATACCGGGGAGTTGTTTTCCCTTCACATTCAGCCAGATAATGTGTAAGAAGCAGCACCCCCCTGTTTTTTTCACTGATGCTGTCCAGAGATGAGTCACTCGTCTTGCACCATGTTTTACCCTACAATAAGTGCTCTGAACATACTCTGTGGCGCAGGCTTTCAGGTTATCTGTAGAGCCGGCCGTGCGATCTGGAGAAGGTATGATTTTGATTCCTCTTTTCGCAGTTATTGTTGGTGTGGGAATGCTTGGCCAATGGACGTTTCTCTACCTCTCCCACCAGATTCCTGAACTGGAAACCGAGCCCATACGCATCCGCTTCCATATCGCGGCTGAAGCAGCTGCTGCTCTGACCCTGATTGCCGGTGGAATCGGGTTATTCCTGTCTGCATCCTGGGGGACACCGGTATTCCTGGTTGGTGCCGGTATGCTTTTCTATACCGCCATCGTCAGCCCGGGCTACTTTGCCCAGCAAGGCCAGTGGGGCTGGCTGGTGATGTTCGCACTGCTTATCGCCGGCGGACTGGCCTGTATTGCCGTTCTTGTATAAACAACTTTTTCCCGATACCATCCCATCTTCAGACATCCAGCACACTGCCGGATAAGTATAAAACTCAAGCAAAAGGTAACCAGAATGAAGCCAGAAAACGAAACTCAACTCGAAATGTTTTCCCTGGACTGGTATAACGAATATTTTCACCGTGCAGGGAACAGCCCCACTCACTCTCGTTTCTGTGAACAGGTTCACGGCATCGATCTGCGCCAGCATGGACTGATGGACAGTGATGAACTCGATTTCCTGACTACATGCATCCACCCGAACCAGCATGTACTTGAAATAGGATGCTCCAATGGATTTATCACCGAAACGATCAAGACCCGCACCGGTTGTTCGATACTGGGTATCGATTTTTCCGATGTTGCCATCGAAAGGCCCGCCGCCGGACAGAGTATATCAGAGGGTTGGCGTTCGAATGCCTGGATCTTACCCGTGAACCACTGCCGGAAGGACCGTTCGATGTCATCCTCTCGATCGATTCTATCTACTTTCTCGGAGACTTCACCAATACTATCCGGCAAATGCAGTCCAGGTTGGCTCAAAGTGGTTCACTCATACTGTCCGCGTTCCAGGTCAAGGGGGAAGAGGATCCGGAAGACAGCCTGCTTCCAGAGAATACCTGGGTAGCGGAAGCACTTAAGTCGATCGGACTGCCCTATCTGTGGTTTGATTTTACCGAGAATGTGCAGCGCCACGGTTTGCTGAATTACGCCATCGCCGAAAAATTAAAAGAAGATTTCTACAGGGAAGGAAACGGTTTCCTGTATGAGGCACGGGCAGCTGAGAATGTCTACTTCAAAAAGGCCGCTGAGGCGCAGACGATCGTCCGCTACCTGTATAATACACAAACATAAGTTTTCGTTTCCGCCTCAGGTGCAGTCAGAGACAACCTGACTGCTTGGTTTCGAAGGAGCAAATTTTCAGCTTATTACCCCCCTGAATCACTGACCCGGACGGCAGGGTTTGGATTTGCCGTATTGCTTTCTCCACTAACTTTGTATACAGTTAGAGAAACAGGCTGACAGGCTGAATGACCTGGATTCCTGGATAAATCCCGCTCGGGAAACCCTGGTCTTCCAGATCCTTCCAGCCCGTTTTAAATAATCCGGGTACTGGTTCCAAAACTCGTTCCCTTTCCGGAGTATCTGTTGGGAGAACAGCTTCTCGGGTAGCAGGAAACCTTGCAGCTGACCCGGCAAACCTTTAATAGCGCATTCTCGAAATTAAGGTAGGGCAACCGGATAACCGGAAGGAGGAAGAAGGAGGGTCTATGAACAAAGAAAAGGATTCATGTGTTCAACCGGCAACGGGACCGATCGTCCCGGAAGCAGCCTCCACAGAAGCTGCTGCTGTGGAAGTAAAAAAGGAGAAAGTGCCTATGTACGTTGGTAAAGAAGCACCAGACTTTGAAACCTCAGCCTATATCCAGGGAGAGGGTTTCAAAAATGTGAAGTTATCGGACTATCGCGGCAAATGGGTGCTGCTGTGTTTCTACCCTGGTGATTTCACCTTCGTTTGACCGACCGAACTGTCGGCAGTTGCCGCCAAGGTCCCTGAATTAACCGAATTGGGTGTACAAGTGATGTCCATGAGCACCGACAGCCGTTTCACCCACAAGATCTGGAACGAAACCGAATTATCCAAGATGGTCGACGGCGGGATCCCATTCCCGATGCTGTCTGACCAGGGAGGCCGCATCGGCACCGTTTACGGCGTCTACAACCCTGACGCCGGTGTCAATATCCGCGGCCGCTTCATAATCGATCCCGATGGTATTGTCCAGGCGATGGAAGTGCTAACCCCTGAAGTGGGGCGCAATATCAACGAAACCATCCGCCAGGTCAAAGCCTATCAGCATGTCCGCGAGACCGGCGAAGTGATGCCGGCCGACTGGACCCCCGGTAAACCAACCCTGAAACCAGGCCCTGACCTGGTGGGCAGGGTGTGGGAAGTCTGGAAACCGGAATAGACCCTGTTTTAAAGAACCATCCTCCCGCGGATGAGTATCCGCGGGAGGTTTTCTTTTTAACATGCACGTTTGTATATCTGGTCCCCTTCAGTTATTCTTGGTCTGTGTTTTTTCGATAGAGGAGGCAAAGAATGGACGTAGAGCACAAGCAGTGGAATGATCGTCAGAAAAAACTGCGCCAGCTACTCAAATGCCCTGCCGAAATCGAAAGTGCCCGTTCGTTAATCCTCACCCAGCACAGCTGGGTCCACAGGGCAGAAATCGCTGGTGGCGGCTTTCTATCCTTTGCTGATGCGGTCTGGCAGGATCTGTCTCCGCAGGCGGCGCGCTGCATCCCGCCAGGTGGTGAACACTCCGTTCTCTGGTGCCTGTATCACCTTGCGCGCATCGAGGATGTCACCATGAGTGTGCTTGCAGCAGGCATGGAGCAGGTTTTCGACCAGGAAGGCCGGCAGGCTGCTCTCAACAGCCCGATCCGTCACACTGCGAATGAGATGACCATAGAGGAGATCGAGTCTCTCAGCAGCAAGATCGACCTTGATGCGCTGGCCTCCTACCGCCGGGCTGTCGGCACAAACACACGCCGGATTGTGCAGGAGTTTGCGGCAGAAGACCTGGAGCGCCAGGTAAAACCCGAAGACCTTCAGCTTCTTCTCGACCGGGGCGATGTGCTTCCTGAAGCCCAGCCGATCCTGGACTACTGGGGGCGCCGAACCGTCGCCGGGCTGCTGTTGATGCCGCCCACACGCCACAATCTGATCCACATTAACGAAGCCATGCGGATCAAGAAGAAAGCAGGACGCCTCAACACCCGAATCTGACTCTGCTGCCCTCATAACACGAAGAACTGGCGGAAGCGGATATCGCTGACTCCGCCCTGTCCGCATTCCAAGCATCATATGAAAACACCTCTGGTGAGCTGTTTTCCCTTCTTTTCCCGAACAGCTGAAAACCTTCAATCCCCGGAGTATCAGATGGTTCTGTCCTGTCGGATGAAGGGCATCTGGAATGGCGCCGGATACTATGGAAGGATAGAATTGAGCCATCCGCATCGTAGAGGAGAATCTGATTATGGAAGAAAAGAAAAATCCTGCCGCTCAATTGGAAGAAGCAAACGCAGTTGAAATGAGGCCGGGTATAACGAAGCGAACCCTGGCATACAACAGCCAGGGGATGATGTGCCATTTTATTTTGGAAAAAGGTGCGGAACTTGAACTGCACCAGCACCCCGAGGTGCAGATAGGGTATATGATCAAGGGAAAAGTAAAGCTGATTAAAGCTGACGGTTCCATCATTATCGCCACAGCGGGAACATCCTGGGTGTTTGATTCTAATGAGGTTCACGGTGTTGATGAGGTATATGAAACGAGTGAAATCGTAGAATGTTTTCTGCCGCTGCGCCCTGATTACATATAGTGCAGTCGAAACAATGACCGAATTCAAACCACGACTGAAGGTGAGATTAACTCGACCTCTCTTCAAACTGCTGCGTCTTTTCTAAAATAGTACAAAGGTTTTCAACAGGAGTTAACGGATCAAATAGAAGGTCGAACGCTTCTATTCTTGAGTACAACATGGATACCGGGCATGTATGAAAGAGACAACTCTGTGACCAACCTTAATATTCAACTTCAGGCACTGCTCGACAGGCTTGTGCAGACGCAAGAAAACGTCCGCAGCGGATTGCTGCTGGTCGCTGCACCCGGGTTTTTCTGGAAAGGGGCTTCAGGTATCGCCTTCACAGATACCAGTACCCCGGCTTTGCCGGATGATCAATTCATAGTCGACAGCATTGGGAAAATGTTTACTTCATCAATCATCATGCTGCTGTCGGAGGAGAGCCTGCTCTCGATCAGCGACCCGGTCGTCCGGTTCCTCCCGGCAGACCTCATGCAGGGGCTGCATGTACTCGAAGGACAGGACCATACGCAGGAGATCACAATCGAGCACCTGCTCACACACACAAGCGGCTTGAGAGATACCTGGGCGGATGAAGCCTTCCTCGATCTCATCGTCTCGGAACCCGAAAGACGCTGGACTCCCGGGGAAACTATTGAATACATCAAGGACCACTGCCCGCCAAAATTCCCTCCCGGGAGAGGATTTACTTACTCCGACCCGGGCTACAACCTGCTGGGGCTAATTATCGAGGCCGTCGCAGGTAAGCCCCTGCACCTGGTAACCCGCGAGAAACTGCTCGCTCCTCTGGGTTTGAACCACACCTGGCGCCCCTCCCATGAAAAACCGTATCCCTCCTTACCCGAACGCGGTGTGATGGAACGCTACCTCGACGATTACGAATGTGCACTGCTGCCTGCTGTGATCACCAACGATTGGGCTGGAGGTGGACTGGTCTCCACCACGGAAGACCTCAAGCACTTCATACGTTCGTTCATCGATGGGGAAATATTCAGTAATCCGGCTACTCTTGACCGTATGTTCAGCTGGGTGCCTTCGGGTCCCTTTCACCAGTACGGTTTCGGAGTATCCCGGGTTCTGCTCGATCGAGCGGAAAATCCATCCTATAAAGGGCTGGGAGAACTGCGCGGCCATACCGGTTCCTCAGAAAATTTTCTGTATTATCACCCGCAGCAGGATATGATCCTGACAGGCACACTCAACCAGATCGAATGTACGTCAGATTTGCTTGATACGGTCACGGAGGTTTTGCGGATGTTTTCTCCCGGCGGAAGCAAGGAAAAGACATGAACATCACCCTGCTGACTTATGGCTCACGCGGGGACGTGGAACCCTTCCTGGCTCTCGCCAACGGGCTGACCAACTCCGGCTGGCAGGTACACCTGGCAGCTCCTGCCGTATTCCTGCCGCTGCTGAATAATCCACAGGTGCGCTACACAGGTTTTCCGGGAGAGCCCTCTGAAATAGTCCAAAGATTGAATCAGACTTCCAGCTGGAATCTTGTCAGGACTGTAGGCGGCATGATGGGTTTTGTCCTGCCAATTGCCGCCGAAGTGCTTGAGAAAGCACGTCTCGCCTGCAGTGATGCTGATGTGATCGTGCACACATTTTTGCTCACCCAGGCGGGGTATGAACTGGCCCGGGAACGCAGTATTCCAAACCTGTCAGCGCTGTTTTTCCCTGTTTTTGCGCCCACAAAGGCATTCCCGAGCCCGAATATGCCTGATCTTCCCTGGGGACTATACCGACGGGCTACCCATTCCTTTACTACCAGCGTGTTCTGGCAGGGCAGCCGGATCACCTATAACCGGATGCGGCGGGACTACCCACACTTTCCGGCGCTGTCGGGTTGGCCGTTCCACCGCAGCTGCCCGGATCCGCCTCCGATCCTGTTCGCTTTCAGCCCGCAGGTCGTACCGCGGCCAACCGATTGGGGGCCGAATAATCACGTGACCGGGTACTGGACCGATCCGGAACCACCGGAATGGAGCCCGCCCCGGGATTTGCTGAATTTCCTGACAAATGGCCCACCGCCAGTATGCCTGGGGACAGGCAGTTCCAGCGACAGGGCAGCAGAGAAGTTAGCCGCTTCCTTCATCGATGCCTGCCGGCATTCAGGACAGCGCGGCGTGGTTGTCGGGAACCAGTCCGTTCTACTGCCTGATAACGTATTCCTGATAAAAGATGCTCCCTACAGCTGGCTTTTTCCCCGCTGTTCATCTGTTATACACCACGGCGGGGCCGGGACCACTGCAGCCGGTCTGCGCGCGGGTGTGCCCAATATCATCCTTCCAATCAGCAGCGACCAACCTTTCTGGGCAGCACGGGTGTTTGCTCTCGGTGTGGGCCCGGCGCCCATCCCTGCCAGAAAAGTAAATTCCACGAACCTTACCGCTGCCATGAAAGCTGCACTTGAAAGTGCAACCATGCGGCAGCAGGCTGCGAAACTCGGTCAGTCGCTGCAGGCTGAGAACGGCGTGCAGCGGGCGATCGACTGGATTGAATCAACCCTTTTCCAGGGCAGCTGATAATCGCCGCGCGAGCCTCTTCAAGCAGGGCCGGAAGTTTTCCAATTCCATACCCGGGAACAATCCTGTTGACACAAAGCACTTGTGTTCATTTTTCAATTCCAGATTACTGAGACCAACAATAGAGCCCGTGTTCTAATTATTCAATTACAGGACACACTGTAGGGGATCTATATCCCCACAAACAGGGGGGGTATAGACTTCACCACCACTTGAATGGCTGCTTGTCAGCGACGAATCCTGGACCCGCTTCCGCATGAGCCCATGCTATTCTGTATCTGGATGCTTGCGGTAGAGTCACCGCGCTCAAGATCATGCCGCTGCAGAGATGATGCTGGAACACGTTGTTCCGAATTTAAAAAAAAAAGATCGCGCCGGAACTCTCGGTCTGCCTTGAGGAAAATAAACCTGAAGGATTGACGATCTATGATTTCCAAAGAAATAGTGGCTAAAAATCTGGACAAGCAACAACCTGGAAGGTGTGAGTGAGGGAGTCAAGCGCAGGACACGAGTAATTCGGATCTTTCCGAATCCTGAATCATGTTTGAGGTTGGTGAGTACACATCTGATAGAAACCAGCAAGGTCTGATTAACGGGGAAGGCTTATTTGAGAATTGAGAAGCTTGATAAGTAAATATTCTCTAAAGAAGATTTTGCATAATCCGGCGTAAATGAACCACCGATTCCGGAGCAAATGGGCCACCGATTCTGGAGAAGATGGGCCACTGAATCCGGTGTAAA
>JAFGNH010000109.1 GCA_016927115.1 Anaerolineales bacterium
GAACAATCCGCAATCTAATCACTATGGCTTACCTGGTTGCTGGAAAGCTTGATTTTGCTTTACCCACATAAAACAGCGAGGAACCATAAAAAATAAAGCCCTCCAGCATATTGCCACCGGAGGGTTAATCATTCGATGAAGAAAGGGGATCATGATAGAAATTAAATTCTATCGACATGATCCCGATCAGGGATGCCTTCCCTGACCCGGATGGATCAGGGATCTGGCGCAACCCCTCAGTCTTCTTTTTTACTGGGGAGAAACCGGGTAACTTTGGTACCGCACTCAGGGCATGTGCCTTTTGCCATGCGCCGCCCCTTGTCAGAAACCTGTTCAACCCCGTTCTTAATCTGCTGCTTCTTGCGACACTTAACACAATATCCTTCGAATTCCATATTCAACCTCCTATGTTGATAGTGGAGCAGCATTGTAATCGATTATGACGAAATTTGCAGACGGATTAAAAGCCGCCAGAAGCTGTTCCTTGCATAACAATAGCGGATATTTCAATCCAGTGCCAGCCTGCCACAGATAGAATTTATATCTCCCGCGATGCCTGAAACAGACCGTACAGGAACCTCCAGCGCCTTCAAGCAGAAATAGACAGGCCCATCTTGCAGCTCTGCTATTCCTGAAAAGACGGTATCACCAGTCAGGACTGTTTATGAATTCCTGCCTGAGTGAATGTTTCTCTTCCTCGGACTGCCATGAAGCGTCTATCGTTTGCAGCAGGACCTTGCGAATATCCTCCGTGGTGAATCCCATTATCTCAACCAGACGGCGGTATTCTTCAGCCAGCGAATTACCAAACATTTTTGGATCATCAGTGTTTATGGAGATCTTCAGACCCCGATCGAAGTAACGCCGTACCGGGTGCTGCTCATAGGAAGAAACCGAGCCGGTGCATACATTGGAGATCGGGCACAACTCCAGAGGTATCTGTTCCTCTGCAAGAAAATCCAGCAGCCGCTCATCTTCTTCTGCATGTGTGGCATGGCCGATCCGATCGACATGCAGTGAATTCACCGCTCCCCATACACTCTCCGCACCGACAACCTCTCCGGCATGAGCTGTAGTGTGAAACCCCAGGCGTCGTGCCTCCTCATATACCGCGGCAAAAGGTTCCGGCGGGAACAGCTGCTCGGAGCCACCTATACCCACACCAGGAATGCCCAATTCGCGCACTTCATTCACCTTCTGCAGAGATACCCCGGCCTGTTCCGGCCCGAAATCCCGCACAAGATCGGGAATCAGATAGACTTTTACAGCCGGCACCCTGTCCAACCCCTTGCGGATTGCCGCCGTAATCTCCTGAATGGTCAGTCCAAACCGTGCAAAATCCGGTGGAGAATAGAATGTTTCAACATACCGGATATTCTGAGATACCAGATCCCGGGCAAACGCCTCTGCAAGAAAGGTAAAATCCTCATACTCCCTGATAAACTGGTTCTTCCAGACCCAGATATCAATAAAATGAGGGAAATCCCTGTATTCAAACTTTTGCTCCAATGCAGCAAGGTCGGGAACTTCCTGATCTCCACCATACTTCAGAACGAGCTCCCACAGTGTCTCCAGTGGAATTGCCCCCTCCAGATGGAGATGCAGTTCAGCCTTGGGCACAGCCTGATACCAACTGGTTTTTTCGGTCATATACGTCAACTATCCCTTCTATAAATTAGATTCACTGCTACATAAACTTGGTCCCGGATATCATGAATAATAAACAAAAAAAATACAGATCCACAACCGAACGTGGATCTGCAGATAGTTAGCTGTGTTTATGGAGAAATGATCAAGGCCATTGGACTGTCTCCGACAAACACGCTGCCGGTCTCTTCTCCACTCAGGGGATCAATACGATGCAGGGTGCCGCCACTAACGTTGGTGACCCACAACGACCCCAGACCGGCCCTGATCCTTGAGGGAGTAAAAGGCAGTTCGAACACTCCGAGCACTTCCCCACGGTCAGGATCAATACGGAGGATGCCATCTGATACTGCTGCCCAGATGAAACCCTCCCCTGCAGTGAGATCGTATAAACTGCCTTCTATATTGAGACGAATGACCTTTACTGTGCGGTGAATCACAGGATCCACTTTATGCACAGTGCGATCATTGACGCAGCCCACCCATAGATGCTCCTCTGAAAGGGCCATCAATGCGGGGCCGGAGCCGACATCGATCTGGCGGATTTCTTCATAGGTCTCCGCATCATACTGCATCAGGGAAGCATCTCCTGCCGGAACCCACACTGAGTCCAATCCGACCACGGCGTCCCAGCAAAGGTTGACCGGGATAGTCTCGACCGGCTTCATCGTTCTGCGCTGCAGGATAATAATTTTCCCGGCAGAACAATTAGATACATAGACATAGTCCTGGTCCACATCAACGCCAACCAGATCGGTGGCTTCTGTGTCGAAAACCGCCCCTATCTCCAATGAATTCCTGTCCACATAGAGAACAGTACCATCAACCCGACTGGTAACATACAACTCATTTTCATACCCTGCCAGGTCATACGGATGCTGATTTACAATCACCCGTCCCAGAATCTCAAGGCTTACAGGATCAACACCCACCAGGGTATCGCTGCCGGAATTTGCCACCCACACCGCCGGACCTCCTGCCGATTCTGCTTCATCTGGTAACACCCCCTCGCCCTCTCCATCAGATGAGTCGAGTGAAAACTGCCCGGACATCGGTACAGTAAAACGGGCCGGAAGAGAATCCAATGCTGATAGTGCCAACTCAGCCATCATTTGCCGGCCTTGCTCTTCTTCCATGCCTGTCAGGTTGAGACTCAGGTATGTATCATCCTCAACAATCACCAGTGTGGTTACATCCGGGCTTGACCCCCACAACGCTGTGCTGCCCAAATCCTCCGCCGGCTCGATCTGATACCCGATTTCTTCCAGTATTTCAAAAGTCCCCTGCACCACCTCCCAGACAGTGAGAGTTGGCAGAGACTCCATCAGAACCGTCATGTCTTCCATAATTTCTTCAGGAGCGCCAAACATGGTCATCAGCTGCAGCCCCAGCACAGTCAGCGCTTTTGCTTCTTCTCCCTGCGCGGCACTGACACTCAGCGAAGCCATTACATCGCCGGTTGTAGTATAGGTACAATTGGCCACGCCCATGGCGCCTGAAGATTCAACCGGTGAACCAAGCACAGAAGAGACCTGCTCGTCCGTCAACAGAGTACACAGATCCAGTTCAACTACAACCTCTTCCTCAGTCGGTTCAACCGCAGCAGTTTCCCCGGTTGACACAGGCTGGTCAGTTGGCTCCTCTGCGGATTGAGCTTCTTCAGCAGCATCCCTTGCAGCACCGGAGAACACAGAACAACTTATCATTGCAGCCATGATGAACACAACGACCAGCATCCAGCCCAAGTGATTCAACCTGCGCATATTGGCTCTCCTTTCTCCCCTCGCGGTTCCAGTTTACAGCTTGCAGACAGGACATGCAATCCGGTCCGGATAATATGTTTCCTGTAAGTATTGTGTAATTTAGAAAAAAGGGCCGCTGATTGCACTCTGCTGTCAGCGGCCATGAGCGTATCAGGACCACAGCCCGGTTATTCGTCGATCCAATCTGCCAGCATCAGGGTAATCGGGCTCGATTGATATACTTCATAACCCAGCTGGTGGGTATTGATCACCTCGAGTGCCGTTCCTGAGGAAACATCAACAAGCTTCAAACAGCCAACAAAATCTGTGCTGTACACATCGCAGGCTATTCTGTCATTTTCCGGGATCCAGAGAAGATGCGTGATTTTATTATCGGTATACGCACCAGAGTCTGCACCACGGTCCCTTCCCTATTCAGCAGGTCAATTCGGGCGTCCATGTAATCCGGATAACAACCACTGCCCTCCATAATCGCCACTGCAAGGGTCTCACTTGCACGGTCCCAGACAGCCTCACTGATATATCCTTCGCAATCTCCTATCCCCTCCAGAGTGTTTACCTCCAGAAGGAAGACGCCGGATCCACAAGTGTACTGATGTAAAAAAAAATAACGATCGAAGGCTTTCGCTGTCACTTCAGACATGGAAAAATCCTGCAGTTCGAGAACAGCAGATTCACTACCATCCAGCGTGCTGTACCCGCCATCGAGAAACCGGGTCATATTGAAGGAATAACAGTTATCCTGACCGGTGCTGAAACTGGTAACAGCGTTTTCAACCTGATGGAACAGCAGTCTGCCTTCTGAGCCGGAGGATTGGGAAAGCTCATCACCAGTATTTTGCTCAGAGTCCACGGTAACAGTACAGTCTTCGGGGCAATTTTCGGTAATCTCAGGGCTCTCACACACACCATCTCCACAGAGGTTCTCACTTTACACGGGTTCATCCTGCCCACCACTCACAACCCCAGACAGATTCCCGACGGCAGAACAGGCCAGACTCGTACACAACAACACCGCTACAAATACCGGACCAAAACGCTTCATCAGGAACCTCCTCTATTCCGTGCAGAGTTAATGAGAAAGCTGTAAACTTTGCCGTTTACTCCCGCTGTGGATCAAGTGGATACGCACCCCCTTTATTGAGTACACCATCACAACCCGCAGCCTGCAGAAGCTCACAGGAACATACGGACTTCTTTGCCGCTTCCCAGCGGTCGCAGCAGACTTCAATCTCTGTGCCACATAACCAGCGCAGGACCACTGGTTTACAAAAATGCGCAAGGGACATACTGTTTACAGTATTTACAGAACATGATCCGATTTTGCCGGGTTCTCCGCAGCGCTCCAAACCAGGCAGAAAACACAGGCTATAGATGAGGATGAAGTGCATCCGAAACCGCCTTTGCCAGGGAGTCCAGCCCGGGTGGTTTCATCAGGCAGTCCACGACATTTGCCGGGATCTGGTTGTTTTTCTCCTTTTCCAGCGGGTGGCCAGTCAGAAGAAGCACTTTGATCTTAAACGCACGCTCCTCAATCTTCCGGGCAAGTTCCACACCACCCATCTGAGGCATGAGCAGATCACTGATCACCAGATCGATATGTTCCCCACTACTTTCGCAAATTGTGAGAGCCTGTATCCCATTGGATGCCTCAAGTACCTCATACCCCAGCATATGCAGAACATCCACCATCGCAGCCCTTATCGGATCATTATCTTCTACAACGAGAATTGTCTCGCCATGCCCCCGCATCGTCTCCTGTGCAGCCGCTTTGCTTACTGGGGCAGATTCCCTGTGCAGAGGCCAGTAGATGGTGACAGCTGTCCCTTTTTCCTGATCAGTTACGATATCAAGATACCCACCGTGCTGTTTGACTATGCCATACACCTGAGCCAGACCCAGCCCATGCCCTTCCGGAGCCTTTGTGGTAAAGAATGGCTCCAGGATTTTGGGGAAAATGTCGGATGGAATACCTTCACCATCATCAATAATCCTGGTTATTACCCAACTGCTGTTCTCAAGCGCGCCACAATCATCACACTCAATCGGTGAATCATATACTTCCTCGAGTTGAATTCGCAGTCTGCCCCCATCAGGCATAGCATCCCGGGCGTTCAGGGCAAGATTTACTATAACCTGCTGTACACGGGTTGGATCAGCGAATATACGGCCTATCGCCGGATCACCTTCAAGCGACACCTCAATATGCTCGGGCAAAGTACGTTCCAGAAGCTGAACTATCTCTTTGAGAAAAACCTTCAAATCCAGAATCTGGCGTTTAAGAACGGTTTTACGTCCAAAATCCAGAATCTGCTGTACGAGGTCTGCCGCCCGATTCGCCTGTTCTTCAATCACATTAAGCCGGTACTTCAGTGTTTCAGACAGCCCTTCAGACTGTTGTGATAACTGTGTATAGAGCACAATTGATGTAATGATGTTATTGAAATCATGTGCAATCCCGGCAGCAAGCTGACCAACAGCCGCCAGGCGATCCTGCTGTCGCAGCTGCTGTTCCATCTCAATCCGTTCTGTTACATCGGTCCCTACACATACAACATATTCGACATCACCATCTTCAGTCATACTTGGTGTTTGAGTAATAACAATCAACCTCTCTTCACCATCTGCGTTTGGTATCCACTCTTCAGTATGGGATGTTTGTTTCTGTTCAAAAACCTGTTGATTTATGCTGAGGTACATTTCGGCAATCTCTTCAGAAACAAATTCAGGCAGCCGCTTATACTCCATGTCTTCCTTCTTCAAGCCAAAAAAGTCGGCATGTGCCCTGTTCACCAGGCCATATGTTTTGAAATCGGTGAGATACCACACCTGAGCTTCCATACTATCCAGCAGCAGTTCCTGCTCTCCGGATTTTTTCCTCAGCGTATATTCAACAAGTTGTCGTTCCAGATAGGTGCCGATGATTTCTGCCGTTGTACCCAATAACCGGATATCCTCGACCTGCCAATCCCGGTACTGCTCTGTATCCTCAAAACCAAGGAAGCCGTACCATGAAACGCCGACTTTAATAGGAAGGATCAGCAGGGAACGGACACCTGAATCCTGTACAAGTTTACTGAGTGGGTCGGAGAGTGAATCCAATCTTCTGGCGATGGGCTTTCCAGCAGCCAGATCCGCGGCGATCTCATCCGGCAATGTACTGTATGCCCTGCATCCAGCAAGGCCCACCCCTTCCAGCGGTTTAATTCCGGGAGCACAGACTTCAGCAAACTGTTCCATACAGAGTTCACCCTGTGAATACACATTTTTATTGATATAGACTCTGCTAACCTGCAGCGCATCCAGCAGTAATCCCAGTGCATCCACCAGTGAGTCGGACCCGTCCGCCAGCAAGGCCTTCGAGCAAGCGGAAATACCCTCTTCATAGCGCAGTCGTTGACGCAGGGCATGCTCGGCTTGTTTTCTTTCTGAAATTTCTGATTTCAGATCTTGGAGTGTGGTCTTTAATCTTTCCACCATATGATTGAAAGAGGCTGCGAGTGTATCGATCTCAAGAATCCATTGGGGGCCGGTAGAGACTTCCAGATTTCCTTCTGCAATCGCGCTGGTCGACATATTAAGTCGCATCACCGGTTCTGTAACGTATCTCGCCGTAAAGATCCCTATGAGAACAGCAAACACTACAGCCACACTGATCAATCCTGTGGTGATGCGATTGTTTGCCCTGATCTGAGACATAAAATCAGATTCAGGGATCACAACAACAACAAGCCAATCAATTCCATTGTCATCGTGCACCGGAGCTATCTGGATAAACTGCTTCTGCTGCTGAAGTTTGAATTCCAGCTGCTGTTCTGAAGAGATAGATCCATAATCCCCGTAACTTTCAAAGATAAAAGCCGCCACTTCACTTATTGCTGTATTCTGGCTTTCCAGCGCTGGAATCCGCTCTGGTGTGCTCCCGCCCTCTGGATTTGTGAACATCGGCGTACCAGTTGAGGACGCGATAAGAAGCCCTGATCGTTCCATAATAAAGGCAAACCCGGTCTCACCTATTGTGAGGCCCTGCAGAAATTCATTCATCTGGGACAGGAAAATATCACTTGAAACCACGCCCAGCAGTTCCCCATTTTCATAGACCGGTCGACTGGCAGAAACAGCCAGATCCTGCCCGGTAAAAAGAATGTAGATATCACTCCATGTTGCGGTGCCGCTGCCAACCGCGTTGATAAACCAGGAACGTGTGCGTGCATCGAAATCCGGTACAGTCGCAAGCAGCTGCGTATGATTCCCATCAACATCCACACCATACTTCAGGAAGTCACCTCGGGCGAACCCCTCGGTCAGAATAACATACAGATCTTGAGAAGCGCCTTCGCGGCCTGCATCAACCAGTCCCCCTTCTGTATTGGCGAAGTAGACACTTGAAAGGGTTGGATAAGCCTGGATCTGGTTAAAGAAGTATCGCTCCAGCGCTGCAGCATCATCAGCTGGAGGGAGATTCTGATGAATCGCATTCGCATTACTCAGAATAACCTGGTGAGGAATCGCCAGGAAGTTACCGAGATGCTGGCGAATATTTTCCGTGATCTCACTGCGAAGCTGATGGGCTACTCTGTTTACGGATCGCTGCCCATTCTGGTACGACACAAAGCCAACCAATCCTGCCACCAGAACTATCTGAACCACAAATGGAACAATGAGAACCAGTGGGAGCGATACTTTTATGTGTTTTCCAGGTTGAATATTATCCGACATCAGATGAACTCCTGACCCATTCGCTTCACTCCTGCTTTACTGCAATCCCCGGCCGCCAATCTTACCTAATATGTCACCTTGTCCAATAACTACAACGGAGCAGGTTGCGCCAACTGAATATTTCCGCTGAAGAAAACTAAACCCCGGGTAAAGTATATTCATTTCCGCTGAGACATATAGTTCTTTTTCAGTATACAGGGCGAAGATCAATCCCGGCAAAATTTCCCGGGAATATTGATCAGTCACCTTCATGCCTCCCCCTCATCCTGGCGCACCCAACGGTAAAATGCATTTCGCAGACCGGATTCCAGCAAGAAAATTTCTTCCTCTTCATGCACAACTCGAATGACCGCTTCAGCAAAGAAATTCAGGAATAACCAGCTTATTCGCTCCGCCTGGTCAGCCAGTTTCCGATCCGTAACAGCTGGTTCGAGCAGTTTCCCATGCCTGTAAGTTTCCGCTTCCACATCTACTGGAAATATAAATCGAACTACTGCTGTAGTCTCGTCGATGATGTAGGGGCCATAAACCGGGGAACGTGATACGGCTTCACTGCGGCTTAATAATGCTTCGGCCCGATATCGCCCACTAACCATGTAGATCGAGTATCCACCAACAGCAGTATCAAAAAAGTCGAATACAAGCCGCTGGATTTCTTCCTCGGAAGTAGTGTCAGCCAGTTTTAAACCTTTCCGTATGTGTGCCGGACCAATCTCCCGGATACGCTGTTCGATCGTATCCCGATAAAAAAGGTTATCTAATGCTTCCCTCAGTCGATCCTCCCTTGCAAGAGGCATGAAGAACTCAAAAATTAACACATTGGAGGATACAATCAGATCATAATTACTGAACAAGTGCCTTTTTTGCCGGAATAGGGCGGAAAAATCCTGAAATCGGACCCGAACAAGATCCGGGATGACCAGGAATCGGCCATCTTCCTTGAGAATGACTTCCTCTAGAGCATCTGAAAACAGGTTCTCCAATTCCTCCTGGCTGTAACCAGTCTTCTCTGACAGGTCTTTAAGTAGAAATACTCTTCGTGTGCGGGCATATTCCACCAGCACATCATAGAGATGGACCAGCCTGGATTGCTTCTTCTTCTTCATTCAGCACTCCCACTCTGTTGATCCGCTTTCCATCTGCAGATCCTTGCGCAGACCAGCGGCACAATACCTCTGTCAGAGGCTATCCTGTGTACTTGTTGAGAGCATACCTGAAAAGACACAGATGAGGCAAGCTCAACAGGGGTTCCTGACGCTCCTTAAACCAGAAATCGAGCCCACACGATATTTTGTGGGCTCGTTCCTTTTCACCTGCATGTGTATACAGATTGCGTTTAAGCCTGCTCTGCAAGTATGCGCTGCAGCGCTGGTTTCACTGCTTCGGTTGATTCCTGTTCCTCTTCCAACACACTATGTTGATCGATACGGAATCTCCTCACAATTTCCTGTAGAAGACGGGCTAATTCCGCCAGCTCTGCGGCACTTGAACTCACATCCTCCACCTGGGCACTCATCTCTTCAGCAGATGCACCCACCTCCTCAACAGCAGCACTGTTTTCTTCACTTATAGACGCAATATTATTAATTTCCAGATTAATCTTCCTGGAACTCGCTGCCATTCCTTTTATAGAACTGCTGTTCTCTTCAATAATCGCAGAAACTGAATCAACAGCCGAAACCAGATCAATCGTCGAAGCACTCATTTCCTGTGCGGCAGTTGCAGTCTCCTCTGACTGCGTCCGTACTGCTTCCGCTGCTTCCAGAATTGACGCCAGCGCCTCCCCGGCTTGATTAGCCTGATTCACTCCCTTATCAACCTCTTCGGAGCCTTCCTCCATTGCAGCACCAGCATCCTCCACGGTTTTTCGGATGCCTTCTATCAATTCATCAATTTCACGGGTAGCGTCTGCTGACCGCTCCGCCAGTTTGCGGACTTCATCGGCAACCACAGAAAACCCTTTGCCATGTTCGCCTGCACGAGCAGCCTCTATAGCTGCGTTCAAAGCCAGCAGGTTTGTTTGTGCAGCAATATCCTCAATCGTCTCCACAATGATGCCGATTTGCTCGGATCGAACACCCATTTCACGAACTTTCTCAGCTGATACGCTTACTTTTTGACGAATTTCCTCCATCCCCGTAATGGTTCTATTGACAGTGCGACTGCCATTTTCAGCAGCATCAGCAGCAAGATCCGCCTGCTCTGTTACAGCCCGGGCATTTCCTGCAACCTTCTGGATTGTCTCACTGATCTTGAAAGTAATATCAAGGGCCTTCACAGCAGATTCCGATTGCTGAGATGAACCATTGGCCAGGTTTTCGACCTCTTTTGTCATCTGATCAACTGAATGAGCAGTCGTATTAATACTTACTGTCTGCTGGTTTGTGCCCCCGGCAACCTGTTGGATCGTTTCCGAAATCTGGTTTACAACCTGGTCTGTCTGTTCTGCTGCCACTGCCAGGTGTTCTGAAGCAAGGCGCACCTCACCGGTATGCTCAGCAACCTGATAGACCATGTCCCTCAGATCAGCTGTCATTTTATTAAAAGCACGGGCCAGATCATCCTGCTCTGAATGGAGATCGATTGTGACCGCCAGGTTACCGCCGGCGATTTCTTCAGATGCCAGGCTCACGGAACGCACATAATCAACCACGCCCTGGAATGCCCTCCCAAGTCGACCTATTTCATCATCCCCGGTGTGAATCTCCCCCATCCCCATAACCCTGCCCGCTGCGAGTTCTTCTGCTGCCTGGAGAAGTTCCTTTACAGGGCGTGTTATATTCCGTGTAGAAAGCCAGGCCATCAACAGACCAGCCAGAAGCAGGATCACAAATCCACCAACGATAGCCAGATTCCGATTCTTTTCCACACTGGATTCATACTCTGAGCGGTTCAGGCTGAGTTCCGCCACCGCAATAACATCATCGGCATAATCCCTGACCGGGACCACAAGAATGGCAAAGGGGACTGAATCGATCGTTTTGTGCAGAACCTGAGATTCGCCGCTCTCGAAAACCTCCTGACGCACTGTTTCTTCCACTACAAAGGGCTCTTCCAGAGAGGAAGCAAAAAGCATAAAGCCGGATTCGACCTGCTCCTGTTCCTCCTCAAACGTATCCACCTTACTGGCCTCTTCAAAAGAGTAGACACTGACATCTGCCTCATACACATCCCGGAAGGACACCAGAAATGCCTGTTCAAAACTCAAGCCCATTTCAAAGGTTCCGATATGTTCACCATCATATATCACCGGCACGACACCCCGGATCCCGTAGCCAGCTTTCCCTTTTTCCAAACCGCTGACCTGACGCTGCTCCTGATTTGCAACCAGGACAGTATTACGAAAACCGGAAAGGTCATCTCCAAATTTTTCCAGATTATGCATTCGCAGAAAGGATGTGGCCGGTGGAAGGTGGAATTGAGCCTGTGGAACATCAAACTGCTCATCCAGAGCAAGGTAACTTTCATACAGAAGAGAAACGAGCCGGTCACGATCCTGACTGGCAAATGCCTGCTGCACATCCGGCATTTCTGACACTTGTACTGCAAGTGTCAGGGCAAGCTGTTCACGCTCATTTATCATATTCAGAAACGTCAGGCCCAGATTTTCAAGCCTCTGGTTTTCTTCTCGCTCAGCAAGCTGGTCCTGCGTATACAGATTTATCGCCACCAGTATTCCAATAGCAACGATGAGCAGCAATAGTAGTGGCAAAATAAATTTCCAGGTAATACTCTTATTCATACGAAATCTCCTGATTGGTGTCCGTGGATCAGTCACTCATCCCATTTGAAGAGATAGCACGGAAAAATTAACCCAGGACCCTGTTAATCATCAGGAAAAAACATTTACTTCTCAAATCCCGGTAACGGGACGATTAGCGTGAATGTCGGGAAATTCTCCGTGTGGGAAAAATGCTCTCCCTTGAAAACCCACAATATCGAATTTAACTATACATCCACATAGAATTTATGACGGGTAAATTCCTTATAAATCCAGGGTAAGGATACCAATGCAGTTACACTTTTCAACTCCCTGTGGAGAGATCCCACATGAAGGTAAGCTTCCATAATTATGGTTCTCTGCTTCCTGAAGAAGGAAGTTGATAGCCAGCTTACATCTTCAGTAATCATAAGCACTAAACTCTCCGCAAAAAAAGCTGCATCCTGGTACCCAGGTCCTGTTTCCTGATAATGTATCAATATTCCAATCACAGGTATACTTAAGCAGGCATTTATCATACATATCATGGTATGTATATAAGCCACTTTCACGGTACAGTTCTTGCTATCTTCTTGATGGCAGGTCGGATTAATGACTATCAAACGTACATTCGCTTTATGGATTTTCTTTGTACTGCTCACAGCAGGCCTCCTTTCCGCAGGCCTTTTTTCGATTTCCATGGATCCGATACCTGCGTCTGCACAAACCAGTTTCCTGGGTAATGTACGTGGAACGGTGATAGACAGCAGCAGCAACCCTGTTTCCGGTGCAACGATCCAAATTCCAGCTCTTGGTTTGAACAGTACCAGCAGCAGCAGCGGAGACTTCTCCTGGCAGGGTTTCTCTCTTCCTGAGCCAGCCTACCCGGTCACAATAATCGTTACACATTCACATTACGGCGAATGGCGCATCGAGAACCTGAACCTGGTGGCGAACGACACTGTGATCCTGAACGTTAAAATGGAAGAAGATCCGGTAGAAATTATCCTGCAGCCCCCTGTCTATGATCGCCCTTCATTGCTTGAATCTCTTCCGGCTGGTGCACTGGCTGCCCTGCCGCAGGCTGACCAGAGTGAGGAACCGCTGCCTGAAACCATCCTTGTGGGGGTAACCGGCAGCTCCACATGCGATGCCAATGCATCCTATACAGTCGAAGAAATCGACT
This sequence comes from Anaerolineales bacterium, assembly GCA_016927115.1. Classification (GTDB taxonomy): domain Bacteria; phylum Chloroflexota; class Anaerolineae; order Anaerolineales; family E44-bin32; genus JAFGNH01. The sequence goes on from JAFGNH010000109.1 coordinate 13,016, forward strand.
TCAACTACTATGTAAAACATGTAATGCCCAATGAGTGGGGTGCACCCTGGCCATACGAATCTTATCGCGCCGGAGCCATGGCGATCAAAATGTACGCCTGGGCCTATATTGCCGACGGCGGCAAGTGGTATATGAAAGACCCGCCGTTCGATGTGATGGACAGCACCTGCGACCAGGTGTACAGAACGATCTATGAACTGGACAGCATGAACAAGGCTGTGGACTTCACCTGGAACTGGCGCCTGCTCGATGGCGACCAGCTTTTCCATACCTTCTACCGTGCCTGGGAATACCAGTGCCCGTCAGAACTCGATGGCCATTGCCTGGGCCAGTGGGACTCGCGAGATCTGGCGCTGGACGGGTACACCTGGGATGAAATCCTGGCAGCCTTCTATACCAATGGAGTGCTCACACCAGTCTGGGATCCTCCCGGCGGTTATTCACTCTACTACCGGGGTAATGGATACGGCGATCTGGACAGGGTAAAAATAGAAATCGACGACCCGGACAATTCCGACCCCGGGCCGCCTGCAGATATCGGTGCAGATGACTTTACCCTGGAGTTCTGGGTGAAAATCGAAGCTGGCGACAACACAGCCGGTTCAGTAAGCTGCGGCGCCGATACCAGCTGGCGAAACGGCAACATCATGTTCGATCGGGACCGGTACAATCAGGGTCGTGACTTCGGTATCTCCCTGGCCGACGGCACACTTGCTTTTGGCGCCAGTAACGACAGTGAAAGCCTCACAATCTGCGGCACGACAAATCTCGAAGATGCAGAATGGCATCATATCGCTGTGCAGCGCCGCTTGAGTGATGGCCATATGTGGATCTATGTCGATGGTGTGCTCGATGAAGAAGGGGACGGCCCGGACGGGGACATCTCCTACCCTGATGACGGCACTCCCGGCAGTTACTGCGGCAGCAGCGACGACCAACCCTGCACGAACAGCGACCCCTTCCTTGTCGTAGCCGCCGAAAAACACGATGCTGATTACGGGGTGCTGCTCTCCTTCGAGGGCTGGATCACGGAAATTCGGCTCTCCGATAGTTTGCGTTACAGCAGCACTTTTTCCGTTCCCACCGCTCGGTTCACGCCGGATGCAAGTGCAGCAGCACTGTATCATTTTTCCGAAGGGTATGGAAATGTCATCAGTGATGCTGCAGGCCTGTCACCCAGCGGTGACCGCAATTATGGCGGCTCCCCCAACGGACCCGCCTGGACAACGGATTCACCCTGGTATGTCCCTCAGACACCGACACCGGAACCAACCCCCGTGTTCGAGGATGTTACTGCTGAACACTGGGCAGTGGACTACATTGAAGCGCTCTTCAATGCCGGTTACATCTCGGGCTGCTCGGCTGAACCACGTCTGTACTGCCCCGAC
>JAFGNH010000110.1 GCA_016927115.1 Anaerolineales bacterium
GATTCTGCCGCCTGCAAGCGGTTCCGCACGGGCGGGTTCCAGAGAGCCTGCTGTTCAACACAGCAATCGGATCCGTTTCGTGCTTCTCTCACCGGTGCTGGTGGAACCCGCCCCTATCCAGCACATGCTGCGCTACTCATGATTAAACAGAAAAGGGCTGCCGGTCAGGGCAGCCCAAATTTACTGAAGAAAATGAAATTTATAGGCCGGCTGTTTTTACAACAGCGGTAAATGCTTCGGGATCGCGTACAGCCATATCGGCGAGGACCTTGCGATTCAGGCGGATATCCGTGCCTTTCATAGCGTGGATCAGCCTGCTGTAGGACGTGCCGTTCAATCGTGCAGCTGCGTTGATACGAGCGATCCAGAGACGGCGTAGATCACGTTTCCGTGTGCGCCGATCACGGTATGCATACCAGAGGCTTTTCAACATGGCTTCATTTGCCCGGCGGTACAGATTATGCCGGGATAAGTACATACCCTTGGTATACTTCAATACTTTCTTATGTCTTCGACGGGATTTAATTCCGCCTTTTACTCGTGCCACAATTCACTCTCCTGCTTCCACTGGGCGCCGGTGCTGTTCAGCTGTTGCTGTGCACCCGTTTATACACCCAACGGTTGCGCTGGGGCCCGCTCAGCTCTGGCCGGTACGGGCGTTCGGGTTGGACTTATACTTGCTCAGATAAGGAGCCAATCGTTTAACGCGTTTGCGAATACCTGCGCCCTTGACCGGAATCATGGTAGCCAGCTGCGCCTTTACCCGCTTAGACTTGCGACGACGGAGGTGGCTTTTGCTGCCCTTGGTGCGAACCAGCTTGCCAGATCCGGTCATCCGGAAACGTTTGGCCGTAGCCTTATGTGTCTTGAGCTTGTACTTGCCCTTTTTTGTGCTTTTTCTAGGCATGACAATGCTCCTTACGAACAATCTCCCGCGACCGGGTAGGCCGCGGGGAATTTACAAAACTGTGAGCTGTTTGAACTTGCCCTAACGTTCTACTTCTTCGTCGGAGCAAGCATCATAAACATTGTGCGCCCTTCCATATTCGGCGCCTGCTCAATCGTGGCGATATCAGCAAGATCGTCGGCAATTTGCTTGAGATCTTCCAGTGCCAGTTCGGGATAGGTAATCTCGCGCCCGCGAAATCGTATTCGAACACGAACCTTCTTGCCGTCGTTTAGCCAGTTGCGGGCATCACGCACCTTAAAACCGCGGTGATGATCTGAAGTTTTCGGTCGAAGTCGGATTTCCTTGATCTCAACCTTTGACTGCGATTTGCGTGCCTCGCGGTCCTTCTTTGCTTTCTCATAAAGGAACTTGCCGTAATCAAGCACACGGCAAACCGGCGGATCCGAATTCGGTGCCACCTCGACCAGGTCCAACTCCGCATCACGAGCGATCTGAAGCGCTTCCTGTGTCGAAACGACACCAATATTCTCGCCTTCAGGCCCTATCAGACGCACTTCGCGGGTCCTGATGCGCTCATTAATCCGGTATTCTTCATTACTGCTGACTGGTGATTTGGCGATCTCTTCTTCTCCTTAAAGCATCACTGGTTAAAAAAAACAAGTTGCACCGTCAGGCATAATACCATGACACAGGCACTAACGTCAAATCATTGCAGAACCAACTCAGACAGCAACCAGTGCATCTGTACAGGATTATAACCCGCAGTTTTATGTTCGTGCCAGATTTCCCCCTCCTATAAAGGACCCGTTCCCCCTGTAAAAAACGTGATAAAAACAGGCTTACAGAGTCAGAAAGACAGGCTCCAGTGAAAAGGGTTACTGATTGTACGATACAGAATCCAGCGCAGCTCCGATCCGTTGATCAAGAACAACAGCGAGGTTCTTCATATTAACCTGCTCCACTCCCTCCAGCTGCATCACCATCAGCATAACACCTACAGGGCCGCGACGGAAATTTACCACCCCGCTTGACATGACCTGTTCCACACCCGCCTCATCCGTGACAACCATGCTCATTTCAACCGCCTGAGATAGTTCCCCGATATTCTCAAATCCGGTCAAGACCTCGAAGTCATACATTTGTGGATTCTCAGCTGCTGCCGCCTGCTCCGCCAGCGCTTCCGGATCCTGCTGCAACTCCTGGTCGAACTGCTGCTGCTCTGCCTCCGTGTTGAAAAGATACACAGCACTGGTAATGGTTGTGCCAGTCGTCTCACTCAACAGCATGGTGAAATTCATAACGTTGGATAAGTCCATCTCCGTATCTTCCAGCTGCTCATCCTCAGGCATCAACTCGGCAAACTCAGATCCTTCACCAAAAAAGCCGGTTATCATCTCCCCGAAAAGATCCTGCATGGAAATGGAGATAAATCCCGCAGGAAGATCAGCGGTGGTTATGGATGCTTCGGACAGGGTGAATTCGGGGCCCAATTCGTTGAGCGCGTAGGGTGTGCTGACCGATTCCAGGGAATATGTTGGTGTTGGTGTTGGGGTATCCGTCTTCATTCTGGTCGGCATCGGTGACAGTGTCGGTGTGACCGTCCAGCGATCAGGGAGCTCAATCGGGGTCAACTCAGCGTCTTCCACCGGAATGCCCTGTTCAAGCGAGGAAAACTCCTCTGAAAGGTAGCCGACCGCATTGCAAGCGATCATAAGAACCAGCGGACCAACCAGAACCATCAGCTTTCTACTTAATCCCCGTATCTCCATGACTCTCCTGTTCTACAGATATCACAATCCAGCACAGCGCAGCACCCGCCAGAGAACAACCGGGTTTCCGTTCAGTGCCTGGTATCGCAGCCCGAATTGATCTGTCCCTTTTTAACACAGGTTCGGAAAGTCAACAACCTGCAGACAGCAAAACCGCTGGAGCGGGTACCGCCTGACCAATGGGGCTAAACAGGAATTCGGGAGGGTGGAACCACGCTGCGGCGCCGGAAAAAAGGGGGAGGAACGATGCCCTTACTTACTCAGGATACGAAAGGCTTTTACGGCAAAATCCACCCAGCTGGTTGCCTGAACAGCCGAGAGATAGGTTTTCTCAGTATGTGAATAAGGAGCCTGAGCCAGATACGATTCGATCCTGCCGTCCTGGAAGGCGCGAAGCAGATCAGAATCAAATCCTGCTGCATTACTTTGCTTTGGAGGGTAATTCGGATCCCTTACCGACATTTTGCCAGGCACCTGGACTCAAGACATGTATGAAAAGAAAAACAGGAGGCAGCGATTTGCTGCCTCCTGAGATCTCTGATAACTAGTGCCCGTTTCCTGGGCCGCCCTGTCCACTCTGGCCGGGCAAGAACGTTCCGATTGCTTCAGGGTCGAATTCTGATCCATCAGCACCCATTCCCTGGCCGTTTCCATCCCCTTTTCCAGAGCCGCCGCTTCCAGTACCTGCACCAGAGCCCTCTCCGCCAGCGCCCTGGCCTGAGCCGCTTCTATCACCGCTGCCCTGCCCGGGAACATTATCGGGTTGAACGGGTGCGGTTTCAGGCCGCTCAGTTCCCATCCGTTCACGCAGGCTGACCGGATCTTCCATCGAACCAGTCACCATCACTCGGTTACGTTCAATGACCCGCATTGACTTTTCCAGCTGCAGATTCATCTGATTCTGATTTTCAGATCGGATCTGTATCTGCTGGAACAGCTGCAGCTGGGTTTCAAGCTGTTGATTCATCTGCTGCAGAGCAACAAGGAGCTCAGCATCCGTCAGAGAGGCTGCGTATTCCAACGCCATCTGATAGTGCAGATCCAATCGATCCACCACAGTATCAGGAAGTTCCTCTCCGGTTTCCAGAATTGCGGTTATTTCTTCACCGCGCGCTTCTGTAAAAGCCATCAGCAGTTCCAGGTCGCGCAGCGGGTCCTGGGTGAGACTCAACTGTACATCTTCAGATAACAGCTTTACCGGATACAGCAGCTCATTCGGGAGGCTGCCCTGCGATGCCTGTACCGTGGTCATACCTCCGCCAAACGTAAGCGCCAGCACAAGACCAATGATTCCTATTGTTTTCATGGATACCCTTTTCTGGATCGGGAAGAAAAAGCCCTTTCCTGATGTTTGTCTGTTTTTAAGACGGCCATCCGTGGAAAAAGATACGGGTCGTTTTATGGTTCTTGCTGTTGCCAGAATTTTCGCCAGGCTATCAGCAGCAGCTGACGAATCCCTTGCCGGGACCTCGCGCAGCACATCCAGCCGGCTGAAAACATCGGTTTCATCATGATTACTCAAACCGGAAAATACTGAAGGACCGTTTTGGGGATCGGGCGACTTTGCTGATTTTTTAAACTTCCTACCCATTGTGTTCTCTTTTCTTTTCCTGCTGCTTGAAAATTCTGCGAAGAGCCTCAATACCGCGTTGCCTCAAAGCTTTCACCGCGCCAGTAGGCTTCTGTAAAACATCCGCGATCTCTTCATAACTCAGCTCCTGGACAAAACGGAGCAGGATTACCTGGCGCTGCTCGTCTGTCAACTGCCATAAAGCCGCCCGGACCTGTTCGGAAGCCAGTGCATTCTCCATCCCGTCTGCAGGGTCGGTGCCTGTTTGCAGCAAACTCACATCCGCATCGGGATCAATCCATTTCCCGCTTCGGAACCTGTCCACAGCCAGGTTATGAACCACCCGGAAAAGATAAGCCCGGATGCTGCTGATCGGCCGTTCTGTCGTCTGCAATGTACGCAGCAGGCGGATAAAAGCCTCAGCCAGGATGTCTTCGGAGTCTTCGGCATGGCCTGTCAGCCGATATGCATAACGGTACAACTCGGGACTGAGTTCGGCATACATTGCCTCGACAGCCTGAGGCTCCAGCACGCGGGCTCCGTCCAGCCATACCGGCTTTTTATGCTTCATAGGCTCTATCCATAAGACGGTTTAAAGACCAAAAAGGTACGGGTACAATAATCTGTTGATACATCACGCCAATTGTAAACGGAAATATCATGGGGGAGTTGAGATTCGGAGGTATAAACCAAGAGAGCCGGGGACGCCGACCCCGGCTCTCACTTTAAGGAGGAGAAGAAGAGATTCCGCCCTTCCGCTATATAATTTACTAAACTATAGCAGAATAGTCTTGGCTGAATCATGCCGATAGACCTACGGATTCCCTACGGATACAGAAAAATAATGTAAAGATCCTTTTTTTTTCTCATTTTTGAGCACAAAAAGCCTCTTTTAAAGCCTGTGGAGTCTCGTGGAACACCCCGGATATAAATCAAATAGTCCGGGCAACCATGCTATAATCCGGCCAGTTCATTCTGGAGAAATTCTGCTTCATGACCTGGATTCTTGCATTCCTTCCTCTTTTTCTGATCCTGCTGCTGATGACAGTCATACATTGGAGTGCCGCAAAGGCCGGCACTGCCGGATGGTTGACAGCGATTTTGATCGGCTGGTTCGTTTTCCAGGCCGGACCGGATGTTCTGCTTACCGCTCATTTAAAAGCTGTATTTATCATTATTGATGTGCTTCTGATTGTGTGGGGTGCATATCTGCTGTACCGTGTAACCGATGAAGCAGGAGCAATCCAATCTCTCGTAGACACCCTTCCACAGCTCACAACAGATCGGATAAGGCAGGCACTCTTAATCGGCTGGGTTTTTGCCACCTTCCTGCAGGGTGTGGGCGGTTTCGGGGTACCGGTTGCAATCACTGCTCCGCTGCTTGTGCGGTTGGGATTCTCCCGTCACCAGGCTGTTATCATCCCGTCCATCGGACATGGCTGGGCAGTAACTTTCGGCTCATTGGCACTTTCATTTTATGCCCTGACTGCCGCATCCGGCTTGCCGGGTGAGATGCTTACAGGCAGCAGCACCCTTCTGCTTGGGCTGGTTGGTATGCTGGCAGGCTTCCAGATCACTCACTCTATCGGCGGCTGGCAGGCTGTTCGTCGGCTGGCGGTGGAAGTCTTTCTAATCGGAATCAGTATGGCCGGAACTCAATTTGTACTGGCCAGGCTAGGGCTCTGGAGCAGTGCCAGCTTTGGAGGTGGCCTGGCAGGCCTTTTCACAGCAGCACTGCTGTACCGGCGGGTAAACGGCACGAACGACAGCAGCCGGCCTTCCATAAAATCATTCCTCCCCGGCCTTTTTTCATACATGGTGCTGATCGTGATCGTTGCTGCTGTACAGTACTGGCAGCCTCTGAAAGACCTTCTCAGTGCCCCGGTATTGGGTGCTGATTTTCCATTGGTTGAAACCGGCCTCGGGTTTATCACTCCTGCCGGCCGCAGCCGTGAAATCCCGCTTCTGCACCATACCGGCACCCTGCTTATGTACGCCTCCCTCTTTTCCTATTTCTATTTTCTGCGAACAGGAGCATACCGCAGCGGCGCCGGGAAGCGTATTCTGAGCAGCACTTTGCACGGTGTGGCTCCTTCCAGCCTTGGAATCATGGCCGCCGTTGCTATGGCAGTGGTAATGAGTCACGCCGGTATGGTAGACACCCTTGCAAAGGGAATCGCTTCTTCCACGGGTATGCTTTTTCCCGCCGCATCTCCCTGGATCGGTGCGCTGGGCGCAGTAATCACCGGCTCCAACACAAATTCCAATGTGATTTTCGCCTCACTCCAACTGCAGACAGCCCGATTGCTGGGCTTGAATGTGGCCCTGATCCTGGCTGCACAGACCGCCGGTGGAGCGATTGGATCTGCTATTGCCCCCAGCAAGATTATTGTGGGCGCCAGCACTACCGGTATGACTGGCCATGAAGGCCAGGTTATGAAGGCACTGCTGAAACCTATCGCCTTGCAGCTGATTGTACTCAGTGTGGTTGTGTGGCTGCTTGCTCTTTTACTCTGACCATGGTTCCGTCCTCACCGTCTGGCTCCCGCAGGCCGGGTAAGGTACAATGACCTTATGGACACAACTACTCTCCTGATCACAATACCACTGGGGAAAAAACAGCTGGACAAGATTCGTGCTGTTTCACCCGGGATCCATATCGAACATTTCCCCGTCAATGACGCGGCCGCTATCCCGGAAACAGTTCTCGAACAGACCGATATTTTGTTCACCGGCAGAACCCTGCCGGATCCGGAGAGTTTGCCTTCCTTGAAATGGATCCAGTTTCATTATGCCGGTATTGACTACGCTACCGGCCATCCCTTGCTCCAGAAACAGATTACCATTTGCACCGCCAGTGGAGCAGCCACACCTCAGATGGCTGAGTTTGCATTGATGGCCATGCTTGCCCTGGGGCACCGGCTGCCACATGCCCTGGTTGACCAAAGGCAGAAGTCCTGGACAGAGCATCGCTTTGAACGCTTCCGGCCGCAGGAACTGCGCTTCAGCACCGTCGGCATGATTGGATACGGCAGTGTTGCACGGGATATCGCCAGACTGCTGAAACCACTCGGCACCCAGATCCTGGCTGTAAAACGTGACCTGACGAAGCTGGAGGAAAGCGGATTCAGTATTGAAGGCACAGGTGATCCTCACGCCGATTTCCCAACCCGGATCTATCCCCCCGAAGCTGTTGGCTCAATGGCTTCGCTGTGTGATTTCCTGGTGATTACTGCGCCACTTACTACCAAAACGCGCGGCATGATCGATGAGCATGTGTTCAACAAAATGAAACCAACCTCATACCTGATCGATATCTCACGCGGTGGTATCCTTGATCATGGCGCACTGATCGAAGCCTTGAATGAAGGTAAAATAGCGGGCGCATTCCTTGACGTATTCCCTGTTGAACCTCTCCCCTTGAACAGCCCTCTCTGGACACACGAAAAAGTCCTCCTCACACCGCACATCGCCTGGTTTTCAGACAGCTATATCGAACAGTCTGTAACAATCCTCATCGAAAATCTGCACCGTCACTTTGAAGACCGTCCGTTGTTAAATATTTATGAACCGAACCAGGAATACTGATTTGCTTTCTTCCTGCACAATTGGTGGATTTTCCAACGGGCAGCATAAAAGGAGTCGGTCGTATCTTCGATTAAAGGAATATGCTTCGATCTTGGTGCAACGCTGCTCCGGTTCGACGGCAACTGGAATCTGTCAACCATCCAGGAGGGGGTGGATAAAATGGTCGCCGAAATAGGCCACCCGGGCTCACGCGACCCATCGTTTAAAGATATGTTTCTCCAGGCACTGGAACAAAGCAGAATAGAACGCGAGTTTGATTTTATCGAGCGCCGCACCCGCGATATCCTCCAGTCGGTTTTCCAGCAGCTTACCGGGGAAATACTCACCGATGCTGCTATCGATTCCGCAATGAAGTCACTGTATTCAATCAGCCAGCGTTCCTGGAAGGAAATGCCGGGAATGCGCCAGATGCTGGACGACCTGCACACATCAGGGTATTCTCTGGCCATCATTTCCAATGCTGCGGATGCAGAAGATGTCCACCGCCTGATAAACCGCTTCCGGATTCGGGATTACTTCGATCCGATCCTCATTTCGGCTGAAGTGCGCTACCGCAAACCTCATCAGGAGATATTTAACCTGCTGCTGCGAGCCTGGAATCTTCCTTCTGACACACTCGTTATGATCGGCGATACACTCAATGCCGATATCGCCGGTGCACAACAGATGGGTATGCACCAGATCTGGCTTGAACGAGCTCCTCTTTTACACGAAGACCCTGAAGAGCGGATCCGTATTCACCCCGAAATTACAGCCTCCTCACTGTACGAAATCCCTGATCTGATCCGATCGCTGACCTGAATTTGGCTTTGACCTGCCTTGCCGAATATCGACTTCTTCAGAACCCGCTGAAGCGAGTTTCCGGGCGGGCGTATGGTATCCAGCAGACTGATTGTTTAAGTATTTAAGTTCTCCTTTCCAATCAAACAGCAGTTGCCTGCTGCCTCCGCTTCCACTATGATAATTAGAGAGCGATTTTTCGGCTGCAGAATCGGAACCAGCTCTTGATCTCTCAAACCGACCGGTTCAGCTGAACCACGGCTGATCCTTTCCTGTGGAAGGCTGCTGTGAGCATTTTATACGTGCATCACCTCGAAGACAGCCCTATTGGACCGATATACATCGCCGTCTCCAGGTTGGGGCTGCGCTATATCTTCCTGCACAAGAATGGTGCAACACTCCTGCAGGCCGCCGCAGATACTATCGGGGCCACACTCCAGGCAGGAACATACTTTCCAGTGAATGCACTGCAGCAGGTTACAGAATATCTCGGGGGTACACGAAAAACCTTCAAGCTGGACCTCGATCTGCCTCCCATGAGCCCTTTCCGGAAGAAGGTGCTCGGAGCTGCTGTCGAAATCCCTTACGGTTCTACGATCACATACGGCGAGCTTGCCACGAGAATCGGCACACCCTCAGCGGCGCGGGCTGTTGGCCAGGCGCTGGCCCATAATCCTGTGCCGATTGTGATTCCTTGCCACCGTGTTCTCGCCCACGATAACGGCCTGCGTGGCTACTCCGCAGGCAGGGGTATCCCTACCAAAGCCTTTCTGCTCAAACTTGAAGGAGTCCTTGGAACCTGAGCCCCCCTGTCCGGCTGCCGGCACTGCTTCCTTCCACGAATGCCCCGATCCGGACGCTGGAGAAGATCGTTCATTCGGATTCCGGGTTCCACACGCCACTATCCAGCGACACAAAAGAACCAGTGCCCCTGATTATCTGGCTGACTGCATAAATGACTCTTATAATGGAAGCAATTTTACAGGAAGTAAACTATCCCAACACAGAGGAACAGACCATGGCATCAGAAAAATCAAATCGTAACCTGCACCGCAATGTCTGGTCTGTAACACTCACCAGTTTCTTCAACGATATATCAAGTGAGATGATCCTGAACCTGCTGCCCCTGTTTCTGTACAATATCCTCGGTGTACGTACCGGCATCATTGGCCTGATAGAAGGGATTTCCGAAACCACAGCCAGTCTCTTGAAGCTGTTTTCCGGCTGGATCTCGGATCGGCTGCGGATGCGCAAACCGCTGGCAGTTCTGGGCTATGGCCTGTCCACACTGGCCAAACCGTTTCTTTACGCGGCTTCCACCTGGGGATGGGTACTGGGCGTACGCTTTGCAGACCGCGTTGGAAAGGGGATTCGCACAGCCCCGCGCGACGCCCTGCTGGCCGACAGCGTCAGCGAGAAACGGCGCGGGTTGGCGTTTGGCCTGCACAGGGCAGGGGATACAGCCGGCGCTGTGATCGGGCTGGGTGTTGCACTCGCTGTCATCCTTGCAGCAGAGAAAAAGGCAATTCCCTTCGACCGTGAAACGTTCCAGACCATCGTACTGTTGAGTCTGATCCCTGCCGGACTGGCTGTTCTGATCATTGCCCTCACGGCTGTGGAAACGAAAGTCGATAAGGAGAGAAAAGCGCCCGGGCTTACCCTGGCAGGGCTCTCCCCCTCCTTTCGCTGGTTCCTGCTGGTGATGGTTGTGTTCACCCTCGGAAATTCATCAGACGCGTTTCTTATCCTGCGCGCAGAGAATGCCGGCCTGTCCGTGAGCGGGATCCTTGGCATGATGATTACTTTCAATCTTGTATACACTATTGCCTCCAGCCCGGCAGGAGCCCTTTCCGACAAAATTGGCAGGAAACAGCTCCTGACCGCCGGTTGGATTGTCTACGGCCTTGTCTACCTGGGGTTTGCGTTCGCCTCATCAGGCAGCCAGACTTGGGTTCTCATGGCTGTGTATGGATTGTATTACGGCCTGACAGAGGGTACTGCCAAAGCGTTTGTTGCTGATCTTGTACCATCTGACCAGCGCGGCACCGCCTATGGTGTATTCCATGCAGCTGTAGGGATTACGGCTTTTCCGGCCAGCCTGGCGGCGGGGATTCTCTGGCAGGGGGTTGGAAGCTGGGCAGGCTGGGGCCCATCGGCACCCTTTGTCTTCGGCTCGGTTCTTTCACTTATCGCCATTGTCTTGCTGCATATGAAACCTGCAACCGCCAGAGTACAGGAGGAATCGTCATGAAACGCTGGGTCAGCAGGGTACGCACACCTGTTGTGCGCGAACGAGCACACAGTTACATACTCGTTCTCCTGCTCTCTTTTGCCGCTACCATTGCAGGCACCCGTCTGTTTCTCGAGTTAACCGGCTACCCCACTATTGGGGGTGGAGAGCTGCACATCGCCCACGTACTCTGGGGGGGACTGCTGCTGTTCGGCTCATGCCTGGTTCTGCTTACCGTGGCAAACCGCTGGACGCTGCTGCTGGGTGCCTCTCTGGGAGGTGTTGGCATGGGTTTCTTCATGGATGAAATCGGGAAATTTATTACTACAAGCAACGATTACTTCTTTCCGGCAGCAGCTCCCATCATATACGCCTTCTTTCTGCTGACAATCCTTATCTATCTGCAGATCCGAAAAGCGAGGCCGCACCATCCCAGGGTGGAACTGTATCGTGTTCTCGATCAGATATCAGAGCTGCTCGACTCAGATCTGCAGGAAAGCGAACTGCTGGATATCAGGCAGAGGCTTAATTTACTTGTTCAAACCGAACACGACCCTGCACTGGTCCGGCTTGCGGAGACGCTGCTGACCTTTTTAAACTCACAATCATTAGAACTTGCTCCGGATAACCCCGGAGCCATTGAGCGTTTCCTTCAGGCTGTTGAGCGTTTTCAGGAGCGCTGGCTCACACGCCCGCGGCTTCGCTGGGTGCTCATCGCTGGATTGTCGGCCCTGGCTGCCGTATCGATCCTGAACCTGATCCGGTTTTCACTGGGCACATTCCAACCTGAAACGCTTGAAATTTTGCTGATACAGCTGATAGAAAACAAGCCGATAGCCGGAATTCAGAGCCTGTATGGCTTCCTGATTCAGACAGGTGTACAGGCTGCCGCAGGCCTTTTTTGCCTGTCATCCGTTATCCTTTTTTTCCTGAAAAAGGATCAGCGTGCACTCACTCTGGCTTACTACGGCCTGCTGCTCTGTCTGACAATCGGGAATATTCTGATCTTTTACTATGAACAGTTTTCCACAATCATACTGGCCAGCCTTCAATTCCTGCTTCTCCTTGCTGTGCTGGATTTTAGAAATCGATTCAACTCTGTAAACTTCTCTCAAAATACAACAGCCGAGTCCTAGATTCCAATCTCTTTCCAATTTTCTGTTAACAAATATCTTGCATCCTTCCAGTAGGATAAAGAATGAGTTGCGAATAAACAGACCAGCTCAGATAAATTAAACACGCATAAGAGGTGACTGCTATGGCAAAAATTATTGGTATTGACCTTGGGACGACCAACAGTGTCGTTGCCGTGATGGAGGGTGGCGATCCTACTGTCATCCCCACCGCAGAAGGAGGGCGACTGTGCCCATCGGTTGTCGCGTTCAGCAAAAACGGTGAACGCCTTGTCGGGCAGACTGCAAAAAGGCAGGCTGTCGTCAACTCCGAAAACACGGTGTATTCCATCAAACGCTTCATGGGGCGCCGCTACGATGAGGTAGAAGAAGAGCGCGGCATGGTATCTTATAACGTTATTGAGGGGCCCAGCCAGGACGCACGGGTAAAGATTCCTGTGAACGACCGCGAATACACTCCGCAGGAAATTTCAGCCATGATTCTTGGAAAACTGAAAAATGATGCTGAAGCCTATCTGGGAGAATCTGTCACGAAGGCCGTGATCACTGTTCCGGCATACTTCAACGACTCACAGCGTCAGGCGACCAAAGACGCCGGGAAAATCGCTGGTCTGGAAGTGCAGCGAATCATCAATGAGCCCACGGCTGCTGCTCTGGCCTATGGGCTGGATAAGAACGTCAACGAAACCATCCTTGTGTTTGACCTGGGTGGAGGTACGTTTGACGTCAGCCTGCTCGATGTCGGCGATGGTGTGGTCGAAGTAAAAGCGACCAACGGCGACACCCACCTCGGCGGCGACGACTGGGATCAGAAGATTGTCAACTGGGCGGCCGATGAATTCCAGAAGGAATACGGCATCGATCTGCGCACCGACCGCCAGGCCCTGCAGCGCCTGCGCGAGGCTGCAGAAAAAGCAAAAATCGAACTCTCTTCGGTCAATGAGTCTGAACTCAATCTCCCGTTTATTACCGCTGATGCCTCCGGGCCCAAGCACATGCAGATCAAGCTGACCCGGTCTAAATTCGAACAGATTTCGGAAGACCTGGTTGAGCGAATCCGCAAACCGTTCTTCGAAGTCTTGAAAGATGCCGGTATTTCCGTGGATAAGGTAGACGAGGTAGTATTGGTCGGTGGTGCAACACGCATGCCGATGGTGCAGGACCTGGTTCGCGAGATTACTGGTAAAGAGCCGCATAAAGGTGTGAACCCGGATGAGGTTGTTGCTATAGGCGCTGCCATCCAGGGCGGTGTGCTTGCCGGCGAAGTGAAGGACGTACTGCTGCTCGATGTTACACCGCTGTCACTCGGCGTGGAAACTCTCGGCGGCGTGATGACTGTGCTGATCGAGCGCAATACAACCATCCCGATCCGTAAAGCAGAGATTTTCTCGACTGCCGAAGACAGCCAGACAGCCGTTGATATTCACGTGCTGCAGGGTGAACGGCCGCGGGCGAATGATAACAATACACTCGGGCGCTTCCGACTGGAAGGCATTCCCCCTGCGCCGCGCGGTATCCCACAGGTTGAAGTCGCTTTCGATATCGATGCCAACGGCATTCTCAATGTAACAGCCAAAGACAAGGCGACCGGCAAAGAGCAGAAAGTCACTATCACAGCCTCCACCAATCTTTCCAAAGATGATGTGGAAACGATGGTCCAGGAATCCAAAAAGCACGAATCGGAAGATAAAAAATTCAAGGACCTCGCTGATGCCCGCAACGCTGGAGACAGCATCGCCTACCAGACAGAAAAGGCGATGAAAGAACTGGGCGATAAAGTGCCTGCTGCTGATATCGAGAGTATTGAATCATCTATTACCCGGCTGCGCGAAGCACTGAAAACGGATGATACAGACAACATTAAAAAGTTGACAGAAGAAGTGCAGCAAGCCAGCTATGCCCTGAGCCAGCAAATGTATGCTCAGGAAGCTCCGGAAGCCTCCGACAACGGCGGCCCAACAACCGAAGAACAAGGTGAGGGCGATGTCGTTGAAGGGGAATTCCGGGAAGCATAAGATTTCGTTTCTCAGAACCGTCACCTCTGAGGAGACAGGCCTGGCATATGCCAGGCCTGTTGGTTATTATCCGGGTTTTTCCACAGGGTTCTGATTTGAGCCCCCTCTTAAGGTGCTGCCAGCTTGTTGTTGTTTTTCTCGGACTGACCAGGTCCAACGCCAGGGTTCGGAGAGCAACATACAATTATGGTGCTATTTTTCGTTTTTATGCATTTTATTCCCCTTTTTTGGAGTTTTACTCTGGGAGAAACGGTCTTTCAACCTTGCTCCCTGTTTGTTCAGGCGAATATAATGGGATCGCAGTTTCGCCAAGGAGGTTTATGCCGTGTCTCAACCTAACTATGCATATTTCGAAAGTAAGATTGTTCCATACTCGGAGGCTAGAATCGGAGTGATGACCCATGCACTCAATTACGGCACCGGGGCATTCGCAGGAGTTCGTGGTTACTGGAATGCAGACAGAAAGCAGCTGTTCATCTTCCGCCCGCTGGATCACTTCAAGCGATTTTTGAATTCAGCCAGGATCCTGCGTTCCGCGCTTACCATTCAACCGGAAGAACTGGTTGACATTACCATCCAGCTGCTGCGCAAGGAATCGTATAAGGAAGACTGCTATATTCGCCCGCTGTACTATAAGGCAGAAGAAACCATCGGTGTCCGTTTGCATGATTTACGTGACGAGATCACCATCTTCGCCATCCCGTTCACCCGCTACATTCCCAACGATGAATCCGCCCACGTCACCTTTTCTTCCTGGCGGAGAGTCAGCGATAACGCTATCCCACCGCGCGGCAAACTCACCGGTGCCTACGTGAATTCTGCCCTGATTAAATCAGATGCGCACTATGCCGGATTCGATGAAGCCCTGGTCCTCAACGAGGATGGGCATATCTCAGAAGGCAGTGCTGAAAACTTTTTTATGATCCGGAATGGGGTTCTGATCACCCCGCCTGTTACTGATAATATTCTCGAAGGAATAACCCGCCGAAGCATCATGACACTTGCCCGGGAGGAACTGGGGCTCGAAATCGTCGAGCGGTCAATCGACCGGACCGAGGTCTATATCTGCGATGAGGCCTTCCTGACGGGCACAGCAGTTCAGCTAGCTGCGATCACACAGGTAGATCACCGGCCGATAGGCAGTGGAGAGATGGGAGAAGCTACAGCACAGCTGCGCGATCTCTACGATCGTGCCCTGCGTGGGAAGTTGTCCAGCTACGAACACTGGAACCAGGCCGTCTACGTCGACTGATCAGAACGATCTGCCAGCTTGAAATAAAGAGGTGGTCCGATGAAGCGAACAGACAGGGATTGATGAAGATTTTTACACCCTCCCATGCGCGTGAAATAAGCACGGGGATTTTCGCGCTGCTGCTGACTGTGGGGATCAGTATTTTTGCCATCCTCCGCCTGATCAGCGCCGAGTTATCACCCTGGCTGCTGCTCTGGATCATGCTGCCGTTGATCGGCCTTCCGTTATCAAGTGTTTTTGTGTATCGATTATTTGGCCTGATAACAGCCCAGTATGCGCTGGACCGCAACGGGTTCTATCTGAAATGGGGGCTGGCTGAGGAGCACATTCCACTGGCTCGCATCCGAAGTATCACTCGTCTTGATCGCCTGCCCGAATGTGCCGGTGGCCAGGCGGCAATTCTTGGCCTGGCAAGATCTTTTGTAAATCCGGAGAATGGACAGGAACTGGAGTTTTTTACTGCGGGCAGCCCGAAAAACACCCTGCTGCTGACCAGCGAGTCCCGCATGCTTGTGTTCACACCCGCTGATCCGGTCCGGTTCCTGAAAACATACCGCGATTTCACCCATCAGGGTGCACTGCAGCGGATCAAGCCTCTCTCCATCCGGCCGGTATTTCTGGCCACGGCGTTGTTTAAAGACCGCCTCGCCCGCTGGCTGCTTCCTTCCGGCCTGGTAATCAATCTGCTGCTGCTCGCATTCCTGATTCTCGGAAGTTCAGCCCTGCCCGAAAATGTACCATTCAGCTTCGATACCGCAGGCAGGGTGCAGCTGCTGGCGCCGGCGAACCGGCTGCTGCTGCTTCCACTTGCCGGAGGTTTGCTCTGGATGTTGAACTTCCTGCTCGGTACCTGGTTTTATCACCGGAAAGCGGACCCGATCCTGAGTTATGTGCTCTGGGGGGCTGCTGTTGTACCGGGTTTGCTGCTCTGGGGAGCAGTTATCAACCTGCTTTCCACAGCAGCCGGATAACTATCCCCGGAAAATCCGGAGTTATCCACAGGTTATATACACGTTATCCACAGATGCGAGGTGAGTAGTGACGGTATTCCAATGGATGCTGGGGTTGATCGCTGCTTTTCTGATTTCCATTGCAGCCTACCGTTCAAATTCACTATCGCGTGAGGGGAAGTGGGCGGCGTTCATTATCGGCACATTTACTTTTGGCGGCGGCGGTTTGCTTGCAGCCGTAGCCATGGTCACCTTCTTTATTTCCGCCTCCGCTCTGTCACACATCGGCGGGCAGCGAAAAAAGCAGATTGCCGCGGTGTTTTCAAAAGGCGGGCAGCGCGATCGCGGCCAGGTTCTGGCGAATGGGCTCACAGCAGCTGTCTTCGCCGTCGTATACGGTGTTTGCGGCGAACCTGTGTGGGCAGTCGGTGCGGCCGGGGCACTGGCAGCAGCCAATGCCGATACCTGGGCTACCGAATTGGGTATCCTGACAAAAGGAACACCCCGTCTGATCACCAGCTGGAGACCTGTTCCACCGGGCACATCCGGTGGTATAACACTGCCGGGCATCCTTGCCTCACTGCTGGGAGGCGCACTGATCGGCCTGGTCACACTTCCATTTCTACACAGCTGGGTGATTGTACTGACCGTCACAGCCGGCGGATTCGCCGGATCGATCTTTGACAGCCTTCTTGGCGCCCTGGTTCAGGCTATGTACTGGTGCCCCAGCTGCGAAAAAACAACTGAGCGGTATCCGATGCACACCTGCGGCACCCCGACAACCTTCCATCACGGTTGGCCCTGGTTGACCAATGACGGGGTGAATTTCGCCGCGACAGTGATTGGATCGATCACCGCGATAGGTCTGCTTCTGATCCTCTAACCTCCACCTGCGGCATCCGTCCGGCTGCTGAACGGGAGCCCCTTTCTTCCATTTCCGGTCAGAAATCCGTAAGTCCCAGCATTAATCCTTCGCTTTCCCCACAAATTGATTCTACAATGGTGATATGGGGAAACCGTTTCCGCTACAGCGAGTCAGGCTGAAAATCTGATCTGATTCGGTAAGGAACAAGGAGGATTCATGAGAGATAAAAATATCCTTGGTGTCATCCTTGGCGGCGGCCGGGGTACTCGTCTCTGGCCCCTGACGAAACTGCGAGCCAAACCCGCTGTTCCCATCGCCGGAAAATATCGGTTGATCGATATCCCCCTCAGCAACTGCCTCAACTCAGGGATCAACAAAATCGCAGTCCTTACCCAGTTCAATTCTTTCTCCCTGCACCGCCACATAACCCAGACGTATCACTTCGATCATTTCAATCCGGGCTGGGTGCAGATACTGGCAGCCTCGCAGACGAATACCAATGTCGAATGGTATCAGGGAACCGCGGACGCGGTACGAAAGCAGTTGTATGAAATCCGTGTCACAGGCGCCGATATTGTGCTCGTTCTGGCTGGCGACCATCTCTATCGTATGAATTATGCGAGGCTGCTCAAATATCACATGGAGATGGAAGCGGATATCACTCTGGCCATCAAGCCTGTCACAGAAGCCGATGCATCCCGCTTTGGGATATTAAAAGTAACCGAAAACGGGAAAATCGAGGGTTTTCTTGAAAAGCCTCAGACCAGAGAACTGCTGGCCCCATTCGCTCTACCACAAAATCCAGCCCAGCCCTATATGGGATCGATGGGTATCTATATTTTTAACAGCAACACGCTCTTCAGCCTGCTTGAAAACGAAAACCTCGAGGATTTCGGCCACGATGTCATTCCGCAGGCAATGAACACACACAAGATTTGCGGTTATCCATTCGAAGGATACTGGGAGGATATCGGCACAATTCGATCCTTCTATGACTCCAACCTGATGCTGACCAGGGCAAATCCCCCTTTTAACCTTTATGACCCGAATCATCCCATCTATACTCGGCCGCGATTCCTGCCGGGATCTAGAGTATATGATGTGCAGCTCGACCAGGTCCTGCTTGCGGAGGGTTGTCTGGTAAAAGGAAAATTCCTGCGAAACGCTGTGATCGGTATCCGCAGCATTATCGGCGAAGATGTCATCCTTGAGGATAGTGTGGTTATGGGCTCTGACTACTATGAACCCAAGACCCGACCCTGGGAGAACAAACACGGTATCCCGTTGGGGATAGGCAAAGGTTCTATTATCCGCGGCACAATTATCGATAAGAACGCACGGATAGGAGAGAATGTCCGCATCCAGTCCTTCCCCGCGGGGACAGAACTTGATGCAGATAACTATTTCATACGGGATGGTATTGTGGTAATCCCCAAGAACGCCACAATCCTGTCGGGAACTATTATCGAGCCCTGAACAGCGATGTGACAGATTCCATCCGTGCGCCCGGATGGAATCCTTTTTTCCCTGCTGCTTTGCTTATGCCACTTATATAGCTGGCTTCAGAATCGTGTCCAACCGCTGTAAACAACGTGTCCGTAATGTGGTTTCAGAGAAAGACTCAGACTCGCTGTGCTACTGCTTTCCGGCCAGGTGAATGCGGCTCATGCAGACCATCGCCAGCAGCATGGCTGCTGCACTGAACAGGAACAGCGAGCGGTGGTTTATGAGATCAATGACGACTCCGCCCACAATCGGCCCGGTAATTGCTGCAGCAGAAGAGGCGAAATAGTACAGGCCGGTCAATGCACCGATATTTTCCCCACCACCGAGATCATAAACCATTGGCAGTGAATTAATATTTATCAGCGCCCAGAATACCCCCATTCCTGCCAGCAGGATCAACAGCACGATCTGCTGAGAGATGAAAAACCCGACCAGCAGCCCGACTGTCATTCCCACCAGGCCTGTGATGATGGTCGGTTTACGGCCAAAGCGCGTGGCGATAATCCCACTGGGAATGGCAAACAGGATCAGGGCAGCCGCAAACGCAGTCAGCATCTGGGTCCCGGTACCCTCATCAATTCCCAGTACATTGCGTGCATAGATGGTGAAGAACGCCTCCATGGCATTCCAGCCGATAAACCATGAAAAAATTGCCAGAAGCAGGTACATACCGCTGCGGTCGCTGTTTGTAAAAAGCTCCTTCAGAGTCAGCCATAAGCCGGGTTTCTTGTTCTCAACCGCAGTCAGTTTCGTTGAATCCTGCTCCAGCGGCAGAGGGGGTTCCTTCACAGCCACGACGACAAGGAGCACCGCGGCCAGCAGCACTGCAGATCCGACAATAAACGGCAGTGGAACTCCCAGACGATACAATGCGCCTCCGCCAAAGAGGGCAACAGCACCGCCGAGTCCGCCCATCAGATTGATAACGCCGTTGGCTTTGCTGCGATCCTCCGGGCGGAAAAGATCCCCGAGGTAGGCAATCGTTGGAGAGCGAAACAGGGCCATACCGACATTGGTGCCGAGGATGGCCAGTGCAATCCACAGCACATTCGAGCGTACAAAAGGAACTATGATGAAGAACACAGCCGCGATCGGCGCCCCGAGAATCAACCAGGGTTTTCGGCGACCCAGCCGCGTACGGGTGCGGTCAGAACGTTCTCCCACCCACGGCTGCAGAAACATATTAAGGATGTTGTCCCATGTGAGAATAAACCCGATCACCACGGCTGAAAGCCCGAGGTCTTCCAGCATTGGTGGAATCAGGCTGTTGAACAACGGCCAGATAACACTGATTCCGAAAAAGCCGAACCCAACCATAAATGTCTTACCATAAGGGAAACGCTGCATGGCTGTGCTCCTGAGGAACAGAATGGTTCA
>JAFGNH010000111.1 GCA_016927115.1 Anaerolineales bacterium
CTCTACGGACCACTCAACTGTTCGGGCTATGACGGATAACGGACACGGCGGTCTTACTGCGAGGCGGTCTCCAATGGACCTAATGACGGTCGGTCTGCCGTGTCCCCTTCTTCCAAATTTACCGCATTCCTAGCACACTATTGACAGCATAAGTTTCCCTGCGACCTTACGAGGCAGTATAGAATGGATATCGTCGGCCTTACGCTTTGCGTTCAAGACATGGTTGGAGTATTTTAGAAGTGTTATTTCAGAATCAACATACGGGAGCTGATGTGAGAGAGAAACTGATTCAGGCTGTTGAGGCTTTTGGGATCAAGACACAGGTTGTGTCGGTGCAGCACCTGGACGATCTGCGCCAAACGATTGAAGGTCTTCTAAAAGAAGAGCTTCTGGACGAGGGTTTCTATATGAAGTACCTCGCCGGGTTTGTATTCGAGCCGCCCGAGGAGCTGCGGGAAGCCAGGTCCCTGATCGCAGCTGCTTTACCGGACCCTCAAATTCGCCTCCACTTCAACTGGAAGGGTGTACGCTTCCCTGTACTTGTCCCGCCTACCTATCTGCACTGGCGGGAGAGAGATACAAAAGTGGAGGAGGTCCTGTCAGACTCTCTGCGCTCAAAGGGGTACCGGATTACACAGGCGAAGGTGCCAAAAAAACTGCTGGCAGTCTGTTCCGGGCTGGCGGCGTATGGGAAGAACAATATCACCTATATTGAAGGGATGGGATCCTTTCACCGGTTGGCTGCATACTACTCGGACCTCGAGTGTGATCAGGATAATTGGCGAGAGCCGGTGCAGATGGATCGCTGCACTGATTGTATAATCTGCCGGCAGGCATGCCCGACAGGGGCGATAGCTCCGGATCGGTTCCTGCTAAATGCAGAGAAGTGCATAACATTCTGGAATGAAAAATCAGGTGAGATCCCATTCCCTGACTGGATGGAGGCCTCGTGGCACAACAGCCTTGTGGGGTGTATGCACTGCCAGAGTGTGTGTCCGGCAAACCGGCAGGTGCGTGATTGGATAGAAGAAGGTGTAGAGTTCTCGGAGGAACAAACGGATCTTCTGACAAGGGGTGTGCCGAAGGACGAACTTCCGGCGGAGCTGCTGGAAAAACTCGACCAGTCAGATCTGCTGGAATGGTTCGATCTCTGGCCTCGTAATCTTCAGGTACATCTGGATCGGGTAGAATCACATTTATTATGACGTACATGGAAGCCCGAAAGCCCCGGGACCTGCGCTGTCACAACGGCGGTTCCCAACCGAAATCCTTCAGATTCACCTTTCCGGACTCGTCGAACCGGACCCCTTCCTGTTCGAGCAGTGCACGCTGCAATTCTTTGCCGCGCGGCAGGCTGATTTCACCTTTTGCATTGATCATACGGAACCAGGGTATCGAATCATCTTTCAACGCAGCCAGTGCATAGCCCACCTGGCGTGCTCCGCAGTCCGCCAATCGTGCGATCTGACCGTAGGTAGCCACCTGGCCGGGTGGTATTTTTCGGACAAAGGTGTAGATTCGTGTGTAGGTGCTGTCTGAATCTGTCACTGCCGCTTCCTTGCTGTTCGCTGCAAACTGCCGGATCAAACCTAACTGGCAGCTGGGCGAGAATACTATCTTCCAGAAGATTGTCCCGAATTAAAAGCGACAATGCAAGGGAAGGAGGCAGGATTTTACCGGGTGGCATCGGGAGGTGATTATGGCTGTGATCCTGGAAGTGTGCCTGGAGGGGATCGATTCGGCGCTGGCTGCACAGGAGGGGGGCGCGCAGCGGATTGAACTGTGTGCCGGACTGGTTGAAGGTGGTACTACACCAAGTTTTGGAATGATGGTGCAGGCTCGTGACAGACTGGAGCTTGCGATTCATGCCATCATCCGGCCGCGCGGCGGAGACAGCTGTTATTCAGAAGCTGAATTCGCTGTGATGGAGCAGGATATAAGCTTCGCAAAAGATCTGGGATTGGACGGGGTCGTGTTTGGTGTGCAAACCGCGGACGGCCGTGTCGATCGTGAACGTACTGCCGCCCTGATAAATCTTGCGCGACCGTTGAGTGTGACCTTTCACCGTGCCTTCGATCATACCCCGGACCCCTTTGAAGCGCTGGATGTGCTGGCAGACCTGGGTGCCGATCGGGTGCTGACCTCGGGACAGGCACCCACTGTTAGCGAAGGTCTCGAGTTGATCTGCCGGCTGCAAGCAGCCGCTGACGGGCGTCTGAAAGTGATGCCCGGTTCCGGCATCGATATCGGGAACGCTGCTGAAATCATAAAGTCCAGTGGTGTCGCGGAAATCCACGTCGGCGGCGGAGTGGCTGAAGTTGTACCGGAGCGTTCCCGGGTACGAAACCCTGAAGTGCCGATGTCGGCTTCCAATCAGGGCTTTGAGCGCAGAACCTCTGCTGAGAAAGTCCGGGAGCTTGTTGGCCTCCTGAACTCACTGTAACCTGCTGATAAGTTCCTCCGATAAATTGAAACCGGTACGAAAAAGCTGCCTGTCTATTATTTGAACACACAGTGTTACGCTGTGTTCTACAGTTGAGGGTGATTTCGTTTACAATTTATTTGAACCGTGAATGATTTTGCAGCACCCTGTTCTCCAAAACCAGCTGGTTTCAAGGAGGTTCATATGGCAAGAGCGTATATATAAAAGCCGGCAGGGTTCTTCACGGAAAAAGGAGGGAAGGATGAAAAAGGCCTACAGCAAGGACCGTTCAAGCTGCCGGGTGACATTTGAACTCCCTGCCGAAATTCAAGCCACGAAGGTCGCCCTGTGCGGTGATTTTAACGATTGGGATAAAACCAGGAATATGCTGACAAAACGGAAGGATGGGCGCTTATCAATAACCCTTACCTTATCTTCAGGAACATACCGTTATCGTTTCTTACTCGATGGGCACATTTGGGAAAATGACTGGAATGCGGAGCAGTACGCACCCAATGACTTCGGCACCGAGGATTCCATTGTTGTCATCTGATGTACAGGGTTGCCCGGGTAGAGATAGTTGATCCTGGCAGGCGTTTGTTAAGCAAATACCGGGTGGGTCGGGTAATTGATCCCCCGGTTTTTCTTCAAAACTATAGTTTGCCTTCGGAGCTTTCGTATGGCTGCAACTGCAGATACCGGAAGAGCGGGCAAGGTTTCAGCTTTATCACTGGCCGGTTTGGCCCGGCCTTTTTATCAGAAGCTGGTTTCGTTTGCGCTGCTCAACCTCGCTATCAGTGGTGCGATTCTGGGCCAGGCAATTGCCCTCAGCCTGGTGCACACACGGGTTTTTCTGGATGGCGCCGCGCTGCCTGATGTGCGGCCTGTGCTGATAGCCTTTGCCCTCAGCAGCCTGCTGCGGGGACTGCTGGTGTGGCAGGCTGAACTGGCTGCTCTGCGCTTTGCCGTACAGATCAAAAAAGATCTGCGAAGCCGGCTGCTGGCGCACCTGGCGCTGTTGGGCCCGGTTTATGCTCAGACACAGCGCAGTGGTGAGCTGGTGAACACACTCAGCGAAGGGGTGGACGCGCTGGAAAGCTACTTCAGCCAGTTCCTCCCGCAGCTTATCAGGGCAGCACTCATTCCTTTGGGAATCCTCCTCGTCGTTTTTACCGGTGATATCTACTCGGGTGTGGTCCTGCTGCTCACGGCGCCGCTGATTCCATTGTTCATGATCCTGATCGGGAATCTGGCAGAAGGGATCACTCAGCAGCAGTGGCGTACATTGAGCCGGCTGAGTGCTTTTTTTCTGGATGTGCTGCAGGGACTGACCACACTGAAAATCTTCAACCGCTCCCGGGATCAGGTGAAGGTTTTACGTTCCATAAGCAGGCAGTACCGCGAAACGACCATGGGAGTGCTGCGGGTGGCGTTTCTCTCAGCGCTGGTGCTGGAGATGCTGGCGACCATCAGTACGGCTCTGGTGGCTGTGCAGATCGGGGTACGTCTGCTGTCTGGCAGCTTCGATTTGCAAACAGCGTTTTTCATTCTCTTTCTTGCGCCGGAATTCTACCAGCCGCTGCGCAGCCTTGGGAGCAGTTTCCATACCGGTACTGCAGGACGGGCTGCTGCACAGCGAATCTTTGAGATCCTGGAAACAAGCCCAATGGTCCGGCAGGCGGCCGGCGATTTATCACGGAAGCCTTCTACCTGTAGGACAGAAGTGAATCAGGCACCTGAGGAGGGCAGCCCCAGGATGCAGCCGGAATCTGGAGTGCAGATCCATTTTGATTGTGTGTCGTTCCAGTATAAAACTGCTCAGACACAGGCTCTGAAGGAGGTAAGCTTTTCGCTCTACCCGGGGCAAATCAGCGCGTTGATCGGGCCAAGCGGATCCGGCAAGACCACGATTACCATGCTGCTGCTTCGCTTCCTATCACCGGATACAGGGCGGATTCTGGTTGGAAACAATCCTTTGGAGACTATCGATCCGGAGACCTGGCGCAGGGAGGTGGCCTGGGTCTCGCAAACGCCGTACTTTTTCCGCGGCAGTGTGGCCGATAATATCCGCCTGGGGGTTCCGGATGCATCTGAGGAGCAGGTGCGTGAAGCTGCGACAGCAGCCCGGGCACTGGAATTCATCGAGAAGCTGCCGAACGGTTTTGATACGCCGATTGGCGAACAGGGGGCTCGTCTCAGCGGCGGACAAGGGCAGCGTATTGCCCTGGCCCGCGCGTTTTTAAAGGATGCCCCATTTGTTATTCTTGATGAACCGACTGCCAATCTCGATCCCCGGGTCGAGGAGGAACTGCAGCCTGTATTTTACGACCTGGCGCAGCAGCGGACAGTGCTTCTGATCTCACACCGGCTGCACACCATTCTGCCGGCCGATTTGCTGCTGGTTCTTCAAGATGGACGACTGGTTGAGCATGGATCCGCAGCGAACCTGCGGAAGTCGGGTGGGCTGTATGCCGGGATGCTCGCGGAATCCCGGAGGACGCTATGAACCGGAACCCGGGGGCAGGAAGATACTTGCCGGAGCGGCTGCTGTCCCTGGTGAAGCCTTATCTCGGCTGGATGCTGCTGGCAGCGCTGTTGGGCCTGCTTACAATTGGAAGTTCCATTGGCCTTATGGCCCTGGCTGCGTATATTCTTGCTGCTGCATCGCTGCAGCCATCGATCGCTGAACTGCAGGTAGCTATTGTTGGTGTCCGCTTTTTCGGAATCTCACGTGGCGTCTTCCGGTATCTCGAACGGCTGGTTTCGCACCAGACGACCTTCCGGCTCCTGAGCCGGTTCCGCGAGTGGTTCTATCGCGGCCTGGAACCGGCTGCACCAGCGCGTTTGGCGGATCTGGACAGCGGTGAACTACTGAGCCGGATCACAGCCGATCTTGTGACTCTCGAAAAGTTTTATCTCAGGGTGCTGGCGCCGCCGCTGATCGCTGTGTTTACAGTAGTGTTGAGCGGCATTCTGGTTGGTTCCTTCAGCATCAAGCTGGGAGTGGCCTTTGTCCTTGCCACGGTATTCACCATGGCTATTGTGCTGTTTGGCTATTTTCGCAGACGTCCTGCAGCCCAGTTTCAGGCTGAACGCAGAGGAGAGATCAAATCAGCGCTTATCGACCAGCTGCAAGGCACTGCGGATTTGCTGGTCTTCAATGCTGAGAGGCGATACCGGGCTGCACTCGAGCACAGTTTTGAGGGACTGGAGGAGGCAGGATACAGGCTGGCTTCAAGGCTGCGCTTCCAAAGGATGCTGGTTGGATTATTGCGTGACGGTACTGTGCTGCTGGTGCTTGCGCTGGCGGTTCCTGCTGTGCGGGCTGGTGAGATTCAGGGTGTGTATCTGGGTTTTCTGGCGATGGCGGCGTATGCGAGCTATGAGGCGCTGCTGCCGCTGCCGGATTCGCTGCAGCAGCTGGATCTAAGCCTGCAGGCTGCGGAACGCCTTTTTCATATTGTCGACCTGCCGCCGGCGGTTGTTGAGCCGGAAAGCAGGGTAAAGGCGGCCGGTTTTTCCAGCCTGGCGTTTGACAGGGTGGGATTTCATTATGTCCCGGAGGAAGATCCAGTGCTGCAGGATATTACCTTTGAAATCACGCCAGGCAAGCGTATGGCAGTGGTCGGGCCGAGCGGCAGTGGAAAATCGACCCTGCTGGGGCTGATACTGCGCCTGTGGGATGCAGACACCGGTGAGATCCGCCTGAACGGGCGGCTGTTGAAAGAATACCGGAGTGATGAGGTCCGGGCCTGCTTCAGTGTGAAACCACAGCGGACATTTCTTTTTAATGCGCCGGTAGGAAGCAATCTGAAGCTGGGTGCGCCGCAGGCAAGTATCGGGGAGATGCGGGCTGCAGCTCACAGGGCTGCTATCGGGGTGTTCCTCGAAGGGCTTCCGGAAGGGTACGATACCTGGCTGGGGGAGGGTGGCGCGAATTTGAGCGGCGGTGAGAGACAGAGACTGGCCCTGGCGAGAGCGTACCTCAAACCGGGGTCGATCCTCCTGCTGGATGAGCCGACCTCTTCTCTGGATGCGGTGGCAGAAAACCGGGTGCTGGAACGGATGCTGGAAACCGGCGGTGAACAGGCGCTGCTGCTGATCACCCACCGCCTTACGGGATTGGAGGCAATGGATGAGATCCTGGTTCTCAGTAGAGGCCGTATCTTTGAGCGCGGCACTCATGGAGAACTGTTGAAGCTGGACGGGCTCTATCGGAGTCTGTGGCAGGCACAGCATGAGGCTGCTGCGCTGAACTACGGATTACGCTGATTGATACATCTCAGAGTGACCCGTCATTCCAGCCCTGTTGTCCTGAGTCAGCGAAAATATCTACTGAAATCATTGGGTTTGTGTGGCGCAATGGAAGGTTGCCGCGTTCACGGACACAGAATGCACGGGAGAATAATTATTCGCCCCTGCAGCGGATTCAATTGCTTCATGGCAGATTTCGCGGATTGCGCGGTAGATACCGGCAAAGAGGGAACTGCAGGCTTGGGCAGCGAAATGTGGTGGTCAGGATAAAGCCGGGGCAGATGTGGGTTTCTATGCGGGTGTTAAAAATCCGGGGCTGTCTCTCATAACAGCCCCGGATTATTCTTTCGGGGAAATAGCAGGATTGAATTTACGTGATGCGGTTATCAGATCTCCCAGCCAGGCAGCTCGAGATCCTCCCCGTCTGTTTCCGCCTGCCAGAAAGGTAGCCAGCTGATACCGAAGAGGTCGATGAAGATATCCTTCTTGTATGGAGTGAACGACTTCTCTTCGATTTCAGCGGCTGCATCGACCCATTTCTGCTCAACCTCGGCAGCAGCATCCTTCACCTCAGCCTCAATACTGCTGAGCTCTTTTTTGTAGGATTCGATCAAGCGGACCGATTCATCGATATCTGCTTTTGCTCTTTTGGTCATCCTGTGTTTTGTCATCGAGGTGGAAATCCTGCGACTGCTGCGCGATCCACCCAGGAGGCCGATCACATTCTCAGCCAGGGTAGCTGCCTCCTCGAGGCGGCGTGAAGTGAGTTCGCCCTGATCTTCAGACAGTTCCTGTTCTTCTTTCATCAGTTTCCGTTGGATGCTCGTGATTTTTGTTTCGTATTTCTTTCGCAGGGTTTCAATTTCTGCATCACGCGCTTCCCGGGCGGATTCGGTGCATTGGGAGCGGAAGGTAGCACGGGTCGCGCCGGGTTCCGAAAAAAGTTTCAGTTTGGGATTATAGAGCACTTCCACACTGAGGGTACGGTAGATGTAATCCTCGAAATCCTTCTGCATATTTTTTATTGTGCTGGCATTATTGAGCGGGGCTTCCAGTGATTTGAATCCCGTATCAGGCAGCGAATTCCGCTCGAGTTGATCCATATCAACCGCTTTGACAATGTGTTTTTCCCAGCGCACAATTCCTCTTCGGTCGGGATCAAGCACTAGCGCTGTAAGGCTTTTTTCCATGTCGATCCCACTGGTTCGATTCAGGATCCGGGCACTGGACTGCGCAAGCAAGGCCGGGCGGTACACTAGGCCCTTATTGGAGGTGTTTTCGGAAGAGAGAGATTGATTCTTAACCGCCTGCGCAAACGTGACCGTATTGGGGAAGAAGACCTCTTCCACACCGGATGGAACCGCGGGCTGGGTGGTTTGCTGCTGACTGGTTTCTTTTTTCTTTGTTGCACCTGTTTCAGCAGAACTTGCAGCAGAGGAGGTCTCTGCCATATGCTGTACACTTGCGCCGGTCATATTATTCAGCTTCTTCACCTGGGCGCGGGTAACAGGACCGCGAAGATAAGCCATTGCCCAGCGTGTATTGAATATTACAGGTTCTTTTTCATGGACGTTATGCAGCAGGAATACCCGTTTACCCAGGCTGGAGATCATCCGGTCGACCTGGCCGCGGTTCAGATTCGACGAAACGCCTTCAAGGCCGTCGAGCAGGCGGTTCTTGTCCTGTTCCGTCTGCAGGCGCCCGACAAACCAGGTGCCGGCATTGCTGAGTGCCTTGTAATCGAGGTCGATCGGGTTCTGGGTGGCGAGCAGGACACCGAAACCGAACGCACGTGCCTGTTTGAGCAGACGCATGAGGGGTGGCTTGGAGGGCGGATTGGCAACCGGAGGCAGGAATCCGAGTACTTCGTCAAAGTAAAGCAGGGCACGGAGTGAGGTTACCCCGCTCTCCGTGCGCACCCAGGTTTCGATGGCCGATAGCAGCAGCGTGACAAAAAACATCCTTTCAGCATCTGAAAGGTGCGCAAGATAGAAGATTGTGTGGCGGGGTTTTCCTTCCGGTGTCCAGAGCAGGTTTTTGATATTAAGTGCTTCCCCTTCAATCCACAGGCTGAAGGAAGGTGAGGCAAGTATATTGTTAAGGCTCATGGCCAATGCAAACCGTTCTTTCGGCGGGTACACCTGCTCGAGATCGAGGGCACCCAACTTTTCGAACGGCGGTGACTGCACCATCTGGATCAGGGAGGTGAGCTCAAGATCCTGGCCGTTTTTCCAGGATTCCTCGAAAATATTCGCCAGCAGGATGTGCTCACGACTCTGCATGGGGTCGGCATCCATACCCACCAGGCCGAGGAGGGCGGTGACAGTGCTGGAGATGCGTTCGCGCAGGATCTCGCGGTTCTCGTCCCAGGGCAGATCAGGGTGTTCCAACGATGCCAGGATACTGACGGGAAGTCCGGCATCGGAGCCCGGTGTGTAGATTGCATAGTCCACCGCATCCATTACTGCCTGAATGCGTTCCGGCTCGATACCCCATTTTGCCAGCCCCTTTTTCCAGAGAGATGCCTGTTCCTGAGCCAGGCTTTCAGTGGTTTTTCCCTCGCGGCGGGCCTGCTCGCGATCCACCCAGGGTTCGAAATCTTCCGGTTTCAATTCCGGGAAATGCAGCAGCAAGTTGCCAATATCTCCTTTAGGGTCGACAAGGATTGCGGGGATACTGTTGAGAGCGGCTTCTTCAAGGATATCGATACACAGGCCGGTCTTGCCGGAGCCTGTCATACCGACCACCACACCATGGGTGGTCAGATCTGCGGGATCATACAGGACCGGGTTATCCGTAACTTCCTGTTTTTTGGGATCGAACGTCCTGCCGATGTAGAATTTTCCGTTTGATGCCATGATTCCTTCAACCTCCAACTTTTACGGAATGAGAGGCATTCCGCCCTGGTTCAGGGGGATGCATTATGGTAGATCTTATCGAATTCTATCAGGAATTCTGCTGCAAGTGTTGGGCTGTACAGGATGAGCAGGTTTTCATCGTTCTTTTCTTCGGCGCTGCGGGTGAAATTATAGGAGCCCAGGATAAGGATCTGTTCATCGATGATCAGGACTTTATGGTGCATGGTGTCCGGGTTGCCATCCAGGCGAAGGTCCACCCCGGCTTCCCGCAAGCGAACCGATTCGGCGCCGGAGGCGTTAATCTGGCTTGATTCGATCACACCGCGTACATCGACGCCTGCATGATACCGTTCCAGCAGCGCATTGGCGATGGGATCGGACGTGAACGAGAAGGCGAGCAGGTATACACTTTCTTCAGCGGAATGGATCAGATCCGCAAGCCGGGAAGAGATCCGATTTCCGGAGACAGCGCCTTCATCCGGCGAGAAGTAGACCTCGATTAATGTATCCCCCAGCCAGACTTCGGGGTAGGGCGTATCGGATTCTGAGAGCGCGCCATACGCGTCGCTGACGAACATTTCCTCGAATTCACGGGTGTAATCGGCTGCCAGTTCGCTGGAAACCAGGCGGACCAGGTTGTTGTTGTTATGGTAGGCGCCGTTGACCGTGAAGTTCATGGATCCGGTCCACACCTCTATTTTGTCTATGACGACAAACTTGTGGTGCATGAGGTGGTTGCGTTCGTCGCTGTGTACCGGAATGCCGGCATTCTGCAGACTGCGGATCTCGGCATTTTCCAGGTTGTTATGTTCGGTGACGAGCCGCACCTGAACGCCTCTGGCGGCAGCTTCGAGCAGTGCATCACGGATGCTCCACAGGTTCAGGTTGTAGATGGCCATGTCCACTGAGTAGGAGGCATTCCTGATAGCAGCGGCCAGCTCCTCATCCGGGCCGCCCTCAAGATTCTCCGATTGCGGCAGGTAGGGCTCGGTGAAGAACAACGTGACCGACTGGTCCGGTTCGACCGCAGGAAGAGTCGGCAGCGCGGCAGGTGGGTCGGCATTACTTTGCTGCGACCACAGCAGGCAGCCGGCGATAAGTGCCTGTATCAAAAACAGGCCGATCGGCAGTATTCTCTTTCTCATACGTTCCCCCCTCTGGAATCGATAGTTATTCATCAGTCCTATCAGTATAGGCAACCTGTGCGTGGAATCAATACTGCGGGTTAAAGTCGGGGTTTCATGTTCGTTTCTCGTGGGGAGGTGAGTAGACCCACCGCGTACAGAATTCCCGCTTCAGGGCTGCTTGCTGCGGGAGTGCCTGTATCCCGGTTCTATGTGTCACAAACCTGTGTTTACCCCGTTATACAAGTGAGATGCGAATACTGTGGTGTTTTGAACGAAATCGGGCTGTTTTTGTTGCCAAAAAGTGTGTTCTGGCTCGATTGTTGCATCGGTATGGGAGCAATCCTTCCCGGTGAGACCGGAATTTTGAAGTACCTGGAAGGACGAGCAGTTGTTCCCTGGGAACAAATCGATGGCTCGATCCGTCTATTGTTCAGTCGAGGAGGGGTAAGTATGAATAAATCGAAACCCGAGATGTTTGTATGTGTGCTGTTGGGGGCGGTATTGATTTTGGCTGCATGTTCGGTAAGTATAGGCAAAGACAGCAGCGTGGAAGCGGCAACGCCGGATCCCAACATGGACGAAACCGTTGATTCAGGTGAAACTGAATCCCCGGATACCCCCGTGAGTCCCAGCGGATCCGATGATAAGAGTGAACCGGTAAGTTCAGACGATCCGGTTGTACCTGCTCCGACTTTCTCAGAGGAGGACCGCGCCCGTTTCAAGGAAGCGGCGTATCTTGAAAGTATACAGCTGTTGACGCTGGAATCGTTCCCTGTTCAGATGCACGCGGTACTGACGGGAAACCTGCCTGACGGCTGTACCCGGATCGCAGAAATTGCCGTGGAAAAGCCGTCGGACAATGTGTTCGAGATCCATATCTACACCCTGCGGCCGGAAGGTCTGTCCTGTACCCAGGCGCTGGTACCGTTCGAAGAATCCGTCGCACTGGACGTATACGACCTGCCTGCCGGGGAGTACACGGTGAAGGCATACGACATTGAGGAGACCTTCACCTTTGAGAGCGCGAACAGCCTGGAGTAAGTTTGGGATCGGCTGCAGGTATACAAAACACGATATGGAAAGGTCACCATATAAGAGGTGGCCTTTTTCATTGAGAAGAGATAACCAAGGAGAATGAGTGATCAGGACCGGGGGCAGCGATGCTGCCGGGTCTTGCCGGGCGCTTCCGGGTGCTGCTATGGTTTTTCGTACGTATGTGTGTCCGGGGAGGCACACGGCAGGCGTTGATGGCCGTATTGCAGCATGGATAACGCGGGGGAATCGCGGAGAAGAATGTTGTCAGGAATGGGGCTGGCAGATGGTTTCCCGGGCTGTTATGAACATTTGCACCAGATTGCTCAATCAGGAGCAGCGGTTCAAGTACCCGCCCCTAAATCACCTCCGAGGAGGAGACTTGGGGCTGCTTTCAAGTGAGGCAGGCTTGTTTCAGGAACGCAATACTCATCGGTAAAAGATCCGGTTTAAGATGGCAGATACCCTGGTGACACATCATGGGTGTTGTGTTTTCAGCAAGGGTAGCTTCGGATGGCAATGATCAGTTCCCCTCACGGGAGGGGGGGGTTCCTGCTGTTGGCAGTAAAAATACAATATGATACTACTGTAACCTGGTGAAGTGCTGGATACACTCCATCTGGAAACCTGACCTGGTGCAGTTATCACAGCACGAAAGAGGAGGTGCGGCATGCAGTTCCTTGTGCTTACAGAGGACGCATACGAAATCGATTGGACAGACCGTAAGTTTCTTCTGGAAGAAGAGGCAAAAATGGTATGGGGCTATCTTCGTTCAGGCTCATTGCGGAATATCTGGTTCACGGAAAACAGGGATGCTGTCCTGCTCTTCGAAGAGGAAAATGAGGGCTCTGTCAGAACAAAAATGGAAACCCTCCCGCTGGTGCGCGAGCAGCTTATAAAATACAGGATCCTCGGGCTTGCTCCCTACACCGGCTTGGAGAGGCTGTTCGACGGAACCGATTAAGAGGATTTAGCTGGCGAAAAATACATCTATTCGGATAATAACATTCTGCAGAAGGCCATCGGTATTACATAAAACAGGAGAGGCAAACAGCTTGTTTATGTTCTGGCGCTGCCCGAAGCAATAAACCTGTTTCCGGGGAATGGAAAAAAACAGCTGAGATTAGTATCCGGCTAAACCTTCTCACTTCTATACGGCTTATAGTTCGTTTCCGTCTGCTCAGGATATATAATGAAGGGCGCGATGGGGAACAAGGAACGTTACACTCTCGGATTTCTGGCGGCAAATATCAACACCGGCGCATCCAGGGTTTTATGTCCTGGTGTCCTGGATGCCGCAGAACGCGAGGATGTGAACCTGATTTCCTATCCAGGGGGAAGACTGAAAACAAACGAGCATTCTGGTTAACACAAATTACCTTGATGGCATCGTATGCTGGATCTCAGCTCTGGCCGGTGTTGGAACTGTAACTTCAGATGAGATCATCCAGTTCCATAAAAGGTACAAGGAACTGCCGTCCCGGATTTCACCGGAAGGCTGCAATAAATTGAACCCGGGTGATTTTGATCCAGCGTTTATTGATCCCTCACAGTGGATGGATCGTGAAGGCGAGGGGCTGCTGTATGTGCCTAGAGCCGGCGAGATTCTATACAGGTTGGAGCGATGAAGGAACCGCTGGCGGTTGTCTTGATGGGTGTATCCGGCTGCGGTAAGACCAGTGTGGGCACTGGATTGTCTGAGATGCTTGGCTGGCCCTTTTATGATGGTGACGACTATCACCCGCAGGCCAATATCGACAGGATGTCGGCGGGTATTCCGCTGACAGATGAAGACAGGCTACCGTGGCTGGAGGGCCTGCGCGACCTGATTCTCCGGGATCTGTCGGAAGGGTGTTCCCTGATTGTGGCCTGCTCAGCATTAAAGGCAGACTATCGTAAAATACTGGATGGAGGGCGGGGAGATGTGCACTTTGTGTTTCTCGAGGGCAGTTTCGAGCTTATCCAGAAGCGTTTGCAGGCTCGCAGCGGGCACTATATGAAACCAGGAATGCTGCGCAGCCAGTTTGCGACACTGGAACTGCCGGAAGAAGCGCAAACAGTCTCCATCGATCAACCGGTGGGAAAAATCGTAGAAGCGATTGTTGCAGCAATCGCAGATCAGGAGTGATCCGGCATGGAAAACAAAGCAAATATCGGATTGATAGGCCTGGCCGTGATGGGCCAGAATCTGGTTTTGAATATGAGCGACCACGGCTATACCGTGGCCGTGTTCAACCGCACCACAGAGAAGGTAAAGGAGTTTATGGAGGGGGGTGCACAGGGCCGGGCGATTATCGGAACATACAGCCTGGAAGAACTGGCCGCAGCCCTTCGCCGGCCGCGCAAGGTAATGCTCATGGTAAAGGCCGGCTGGCCGGTGGATGCCACGATAGAGAAACTTGTGCCGCTGCTGGAGGAGGGGGACATCATCATCGACGGCGGCAACTCCCATTTCCCGGACAGCACCCGCCGGATGAATGAACTGGCGGAGAAGGGCATCCTGTTTGTAGGAGCGGGCGTCTCCGGCGGTGAGATCGGGGCGCGTTTCGGGCCTTCGATCATGCCCGGCGGGGCGGAACAGGCCTGGCCTGAAATCAAACCGATCTTCCAGGCGATCGCTGCAAAGGTGGTGGACGGCTCGCCGTGCTGCGAGTGGCTGGGGGATGAGGGTGCCGGGCACTTTGTCAAGATGGTGCATAACGGGATCGAATATGGAGATATGCAGCTGATCTGTGAGGCTTATGACCTGATGAAAACCGCCGCGGGTTTGTCCAATGATGAGATGGCAAAGGTATTCGCCGGTTGGAACCAGGGCAGGCTGGATTCCTACCTGGTCGAGATCACCGCCGACATTCTGAAATACCGTAATGAGGATGGCGGGTATGTGGTCGACTATATCCTCGATACCGCCGGGCAGAAGGGTACCGGCAAATGGACGGCCGGCGCTGCACTGGAAACCGGCGCGCCGCTCACTCTGATCGGGGAAGCGGTGTTTGCCCGTTTCCTCTCTGCACTGAAGGATACACGTGTTGAAGCTTCCTGTGCTTTCCCGGCAGAAACGCCGGAATTCTCCGGCAGCAGGGAGGATTTCATCCGTGCGATCCATGATGCGCTGTACGCTTCCAAGATCGTCTCCTATGCCCAGGGATACATGCTTCTCAGAGCAGCTGAAGAAGAGTTCGGCTGGAAGATGCCCTACGGCACGATCGCCCAGCTGTGGCGGGAAGGGTGTATCATCCGGGCGGTGTTCCTGGACAGGATCAAGGATGCATACGACAGCAATCCGGGACTGAGCAACCTGCTGCTGGATCCGTACTTCAAGGGCGAGATCCAGGGTGCACTGGCGGGTTGGCGGAAGGTGGTGGCAAAAGCGGCCGAGATGGGTGTGCCCGTCCCGGCGATGTCGAGTGCGCTGGCTTTCTTCGACGGATACCGGCGAGAGCGGCTGCCGGCCAACCTGCTGCAGGCGCAGCGTGACTACTTCGGTGCGCATACCTATGAACGGATCGACAGGCCTCGCGGTGAATTTTTCCATACCAACTGGACCGGTGAAGGCGGGGATGTGACAAGTTCCAGCTACGATGCCTGAATCGGGCAGCGGCTTATCCTGATTTCCGGCGCCGCAAAGGGGTGGGTTTCACCGACGTTTCTTTCCAAAAACACAATCGCTATACGTGTTTTCCCGTTTCCCTGGGGATTTCAACATTTAACCCGCCCGCATGATACGTCGATACCTCATTATGATCGTTGTGCCCGTTTATCACCGCACCACCCCGGTGGCCCATTCAATCTTATCCGATAATTCATCTTACCGACCCTCGGCAGCCGGTAGATGATAAGACCGCAAACCGGAAGTCCAGGCTTATATCTTCAGCTACTTCTTTAGAGACCCGGTGATTCGATGAATTTATTCATTCTGGTGCTTCAGCAACAGCAACGCCCGGCAGACTGCTTCTGTTCAGAAATGGGATGAGACGACAAAGGGCATCCTTCAGCCTTAGCTGCCTGCTACATTCCTGTACCGAACCTGTTCAGCCTGTGTTGTACACGCGGCTTGCCGGCGAGATTAATCTTCCCCTTCACGCATCAGAATTTCACCCCGGTTTTCTTCCAGCACTGCAATATCATAGCCCCCCGCACTCAAATGCTCGGCGATAAGATCGAGTGCATTTTCCAGCGCTCCTCCTCCCGCTTCACATGGATAAAAATACCCTTCCATTTCATGGGTTCTGAATCTCAGCCGTCTGAGGTCAAGATTATACATGTCATCACAGATCGTCACCGCTAACCCGTCAAGCTGGTAAAAAGGTGGTGAGGAACCATTATCATTATCCCCTCTGCATGCATGAATACTGAAAACCGGGCGGTCGTCCGGAATCTCGCCCAGGAGCGAGGCGCCATCCATCCATTCCGGGATTTCCAACTGCAGGTAATCAAGAATGGTTGGGGCAATATCGATCCCCTGGACATTGCCGGTAATAGTCCTGGAAAATTTCCCGCCCGGAAAATGGATCAGCAGAGGGAGACGTTGGTCCACCACCCAGCCCCGGCCGTGGTCAGTGGCAATGATTATGATAGAGTTGTCTGCAAGGTCCCTTGCGACCAGTTCGTTATAGAAGCGCTCCAACTGACGGTCAAAATCCAGAATGGCATCGTCATAGAAATCAATATCGCATTCTTCTTGTGTCATCGGATCCTTTCCTGCTGAGAAGACCTGCTCGCTGGGAAATAGTTTTTTATCATGCGTTCCCATCCAATGGATGTTGATAAATAAGGGGTTTTCAGAATGATCAACTTCGTACAGTGCCCGAGTCAGTTTCTCTATGCTGCCCATCCTGTCTGACGTTGTGACATCTTCCATTACGTTGGTCATTTCCTTCATAAAAAATATATGCCTCAGACGATCAATTACGCGATTACCTGTTTCATAAAGAAATTGAGCAATGTCGGTCGGGAGTTTACCTGAGAGAAAAGTATAGTAGATGCTGCTGTTATAAGCCCTTCCATTTCCTTCATCGAAGCTGTTGATGAGTCCCTGTTTGGAAGCATCAAGGAAATTTTCAACACCATATTGAATCGCATCATAGCCATGCGATCGAAGAATCCCCGGAAGATGTTCATACGCATCTTGACCTCGAAAGATATCCGGAGCATTGAGGACGCGAGTTGAGGTTGGATATTTTCCGGTAAGTATGGAGGCGACGGAACCGTATGTGTTTGCTGAATTGGTGAAAGCATTCAGGGCTACGATCGAAGAATCGCCCAGCTCTTCGAGAAAGGGAGTTGTCTCACGTTCGTATCCATATAGAGAAACATGAGTCGCGTTGGTTGCCTCAAGTGTAAATAAGAAAATATGCGGCCGATCCTGTAAGATCGAGCCTTCGTAAGTGTCGTACCATTTTGATTGATCTCGGATAGGTGTAATGACGATAACGGCCGCAATGAGAAACAGGGCTGAAACAAGAGCGGTCCTGGTTTTTTTTTGAGGAATTTTCGAAATCCTCCTGTCCAGGACTTCTGATAAACGGCAGAGTTCATGAAGGGAAAGGTAGACAAGCACACAAAAAAGCACAGCATAGGCCAGCTTGTTGGATCCTTTTACCGATACAATTCCGAAATTGAATACCGTGTAGGTGAAATTATCAACCAGCAGCAGAGCCATGGTCCCCAGTACTCCGGAGGGAACAATAATCCCCACGAATTTCATATAACGTGTTCTTGAATTTTTCTCGTTTCCAGATAAACCCATCAAGAGAAGTATTGCCACAAGGCAGAGAAATGAAATCAGCGATCCTGCATAAAGCAGTACTTTTAATTTCTCCAGAAAGGAAATTGCACTCATGAAGGAAGGTTTGGTGACCATGAAGGACCACTCAGATAGTGCGAAAAGAAATGCCGTGATTATGGTGGTCAACATCAGGCTCGCCCAGGTGAATGAGCATTGTTTCTGAAGTCTGCTGCGTATCGACATTACTGTTTCTGCCCCTTTGATAGGAACCCCCTATCGTTTTGAGGTTTTCTTTTCTGCATCAGCAGAATCGTCCTTTGCGTCCCAGGTACAGGGATCTCGTTCACCAGGTCATACAGGGTACCGAAGGCTTCTTTACAGCTGTCAAGTCTATAATTCGGGAAAATATCTTCACGAGTGGCTAGCAATCTCTGCACCTGTGAGTCTTCTTTTGGTACAAATTCCAGGATGAGGTAGTCAGCCATGCCGGTAAAAAGACTTGCAATGTCAGAGAGCGGAACATTGTTGGAAATTGCCAGATGATGGATAAGCGCCAGAGCCATTACGACATCCGCATGTGTGCGCTCCAGAAAAGAAATGCGCTCCTCATTATGCCATCCGATCGCTGGTGAGGGGTTGGTGAGGTCTATCAACAGCGGCAGAAGATTTCTTTCCCGCTGCTCCCGGACTTGCAGATAATTTCGTTCAACAGCCGCTGGATCGATATCGGCTGAAATGATCAGGCAGTCTTTGAGATGCAATGCCTGGCGGCTGAAAATCCCGGTGTTGGCACCAGCATCAATCAGAACCCCGGGTGATAATTCGGTTATCAGATCCCGGATGATCGCCTTCTTTTGGTCGAATGCATGGTCGGTATAGTTTGTGCTTTCATAATACTCAACCCAATCCGTGTTCTGTGGTTTCCAGCGAAGCTTTCGCACAACATGTTCCAGATTTTCGATCAAACCCAGCATTGCATTTGATGAAACAGATTGCTTTTTTCCTGAAGTTATCCGATCTGGAGAAACCCGTTTCTGCGCGGCTGCATGCAGATGAATATGAGTTGTGATCCCGGGATTTAACCGCGATGAGGCTGGAAGCAGATTGCTGGCCAGATCCAGTGGAACACCGTCAATATGGATCCGGAGAAGGCTGCCCAGGCGGACATCGGTAAGGCTCATCAAGGCCAGCGGGGCAAGGAAAAACTGGCAGAACTGTTTATAGGCAACCCAGGGATCCCCCTCATGGTATCGTGTGAAACTCAACGTATCAATCAGGATTGGATGGCCAGCATGAAACTGGATATTGTACGCGCTGGCATCCTTCAAGGTCATGCTACAGGTCAGAGCCTCTTTCTGAAGGTTCAGTGTGAGCAGGGCAGCATCTTTCAACTGCGAAAATGACCATTCGTATGGATACGTGATGAATCTTATCCGCTCGGGTTTGATGATCCTGTAAGCTGAATCAGGGTCAAACACCGGTTGATTGACCTCCTGATGCGCGACTATCTTCTTCTTCCTTGCCAGGGTGTCATACAACCCGGAAGAGAGCAGCAGGTCATAATCTTCCTGAGATCCCTTGTTGATCTGTCTAAATAATTCATTGTTATGAAAATAAAGGGTTCCGGATGGATCCCGGAATGAAGAAGGCTCCCGCCTAATCATCACTGTCGCCGAAATTGATGTCATCCTTGATTTCAGGTTCCTGATGAGACCCCTTTTTCAGAAACCCGCTGATCTTTCCCCAGAACAATCGGAGAAATACGCCAACTCCCAGAACTGCCGCAATAATATACTGCAGTAAAAGACTGCCTGACCCTGGATCAAGGTACATTTTTACCTCACCTTCCATTTGGTAGACACTCAGACTCTTCAATTATTTTCCCGATTGATGATATATTAATCCACCCACAATTCTATGTCAAAGAGAGAAATGTTGTACATCCTGCCAGGTACCCGCTGGAGTAAACCCGGGTGCTGGGGTTCTGATAATATAAAGGGCTGGAAAACCTCGAATTTATAGTACAAAACAACCGGCTACAGGTTATTATTTTCCTTCGAGCGCTTTTTCGAGTGAGCTGGGGGGGGCTGCTGGAAGGAGACCTGGTCTGGACACTGTATTGTTCCGGTAATTGAGTGTGCTTTCGGTACTCAGACCGGGTCTCCTCTGGCTGTAACCTTCTCAGTGCCCGGACCAGGTCTCATGGCGGCAGGGTTGTACAGGTTGTTTAAAATACTTAGAGGGATTCACATATGATAAACATTGCTGTTCTGGGCACAAACTTCGGAAAATTCCACGCAAAACTCTTCAGCAGGATAAAGGGAGCAGCTGTAAAAACCGTTTACGGCAGGAATACCGAAAAACTGGCGGAGATTCAAAACCAGCTTGAGGTAAATACCACAACCGATCTGGAAGATGTTCTGAACAACAGGAGTATCGACCTGGTCGATATCTGCCTGCCCTCCGAACTGCACAGGGACTTTGCGATCCGGTGCCTGGATGCAAAAAAGCATGTGTTCTGCGAAACGCCGCTCGCCTTTTCCTGCCAGGACGCGGCGGATATGCTCAACGCAGCAAAAAGGAACAACAGGAACGTATTTGTGGACCAGTTTTTAAAGTTTTCACAGCCCCACAAATTCGCCATCGATTTTGTGAGGAACGAAAGTGGTAAGCCGCCGGTTGTGTTCAGCTGTTATAACAAGACCGCACCGGTCTGGGGAGACCTGTCTGTCGGCAAATCGCTGTTAAATTTTTACATCTACAACATGGATTTTATGATTGAGATTATGGGGTATCCGGAGGAGGTCGCTGCCTGTGCTCTTGACCAGCCGGAGAAATCAGCCATTTTCGGAGGCTATAAATACGGAGACAGGATCGCTTCCGTCACCTGTCTGAGCAACCTGCCGGAGAACACCCCGCTGCAGACGGGGTATCAGTTGATATTCGAAGACCGGATTCTGTCTTTCTCAGGCTCATATGGAGAGAAGATCGAAGAGAGCGTGCAGGTTATGGAGGGTCCGGAAACCAGACTCGTCTCGCTGCCCGGCGTTGATCCTTATGAAGGGACATTCAGACACGTTATCGATTGTATGAGCAGGAACGAAAAATCCAACCTGATTGACATCGAGACCGCGATGCTGTCTATCCGTCTTATCGAGGAGACGAAGATACAGATATATAAACGCTGAAAACGCTGAAGAAAAGAACGCTGAATGCGCAATCGTGACTTCCGAAAATGGCACAGATTACACGAAAAGAGTGTTTGATCGCTGATTAGACTAACAGGCATTAAAGTTTCAGGTGGTTGAGCAAATTCAAGGATAGCCAGGATTGTATTATTGATATGTTTGATCAGCAGCAGCACAAGGGTATTGGAAAGGCAAGAACGGAGTATCCTTCCCTCTCCGCTTTATCATTTGTTGGGGGGCGTGCTGCCGAACTCATACGCTATACTGTAATAGCGAAACCCCGAATCATTCCTGGAGCCAGTATCCGTGTCTTTCAGAGCATGTGCTCGTTATGTCAGGAACCCGGATCTTCCTTTTCATACACGTTTATCCGCGGTGCGGTCCTGTGCACTCCATCTTTCCACGCTGTTGAAAAAAGAGAATCGCTCTGATGTATTAGACCCGATCACACATGCATATAACCTTAACGACCCCAACGGCCCGACTGAACAAGAGCTTCTTTCTGCTTTAGCTGTACTTGAGAGAAACAGGGAGGCTTTCCTGAACAGGCTTCGTGCCTTCGAGCAAAAGCGAGTTGAAGAGAAATATGCAGGAATCAGATGGCCATCTGAAGACGAGATTACACAACTGTATGATTTTGATCTTGATCTCGATCTGCGGTAACTCAGTGAAGTGTTCAGCAGTACGCCAAACATGTGTAATCCAGCGCCGCCGCTGCAGTTGTAGGTTAAAAGCACGATAATCGGGTGTGGAAAACCCTTTGTTTTAAGGTTAACTCTGGGAAAATAGCGGTATCGCTGAGCTTATATATCAGGAATCTGATAGTTCGGAGCCAGACGATTAAGCTGGCTTATTTTCTTTGGAGGGGATGTCAAAAATATGCAGATACAGGTAGATGCCGTAAAGAAGATATATAAATTTCTCTCGCAGCACCATTTTTATCCAATCGTATTATCGACATTTCTGGCATTTTTCTTTTTCGCTGGAAGAATTTACTGGAGTCAGAAGGTTGCCTATCTTCATCTGTTGTGGAACCTGTTCCTGGCCTGGCTGCCGTATTTATTTTGTTTGGTAACTGCTGCGATCCATCAGGTACGTCCGTTTTGGTGGTGGGCAATGATCGTTCCAGCCGTACTGTGGGTGGTGTTTTTGCCGAACGCATTTTACATTATTACCGATCTTATTCATTTGAAGAATCAAGCAATCATACCGATGTGGTATGACGCCGGTTTTATTTCCATCATAGCGTGGACGGGGCTGTTCCTGGCGGTTGGATCATTGTATACGATGCAAAAGATCGTTTCTTCGTATGCAGGAAAAGCTGCAAGCTGGGCATTTGCCTTGATGGTTATTGGATCGAG
This sequence comes from Anaerolineales bacterium, assembly GCA_016927115.1. Taxonomy (GTDB): domain Bacteria; phylum Chloroflexota; class Anaerolineae; order Anaerolineales; family E44-bin32; genus JAFGNH01. The sequence goes on from JAFGNH010000111.1 coordinate 21,971, forward strand.
CGGGTATGGAGTGTACCTGGGGAGATTTCTGAGGTGGAACAGTTGGGACTTATTGGAAAAGCCTCTTGCGATACTTTCGGATTCATTATCTCCGATTGTGAATCCACTCGATCATAAGGACAAGATAGTCTTTATCGTGATGTATACCGCGCTGTACCTGGTGACATACCTGGCATTCTCATGGCTGCGGCCAATGGAGCCTTCTGCGGCAGTTGAGAAAAAATGAACAGCTAAAAGGTATCTACAAATGGAAATAATCCTTCAATGCCAGGGAGCGAGAAGCCAGCTATTATTTGAGAGCCGTAGATCATCACGACTCTTAAAATCTGGTAATATGGGATTACTCCTGTATTTGGGGCAGGAATGTCTTTGTTTGTTTGATCGATTACTTAATAAAATCGTTGAAACAGGATTATTCTATGCCAGAGGTCAGCCGTTTTTTTGGAATCATCATTGCTCTTTTCTATAACGATCACCAGCCGCCGCATTTTCATGTGCGGTATGGGGAACAAAAAGCGATTGTGACAATAGATTCGTTGATGCTATTACGCGGGAAGCTGTCCCCACGCGTGCTGGGGTTAGTGGTGGAGTGGGCATCATTACATCAAGAAGAATTACGAGAAAACTGGAATCTGGCTCGCGAACAAAAACCGCTGAAAAAGATAGATCCGCTGGAGTAAGGAGTATGAAATGTTTGTAGATGTGCTCTCCGTTCAACCATTGGATGGACATAAATTACATCTGGAATTCGAAGATGGTGTTTCTGGAACCGTGAATGTAAAAGACCTGGTTGATTTTACAGGGGTGTTTGAATACCTCAGGGACGAAGAGCAGTTTTCCATGGTAACAATTAATGCTGAGCTGGGAGTGGTTTGTTGGCCTAATGGGGCGGATCTGGATTCGGATGTGTTGTACAGCATTATTACCGGACAGCCTATCCCTGATTTTGAAGAGTTGAACAGAGCTTTATAGTTTTTCTGGCCAATTGGCATCTCAATCCCGTTCACGGGGTATCGGGTTATTACCTGTGGGAGTGAAGCATGTTTCTTCCTTATTGGTTTATGCTAAACCAGTGAGTAGAGTACAACCAGTCCCGACAGCAGAGCTAATAGTTATGTTTTTTATCTCGAATCGATTAATATTCCATAAACTATGAAAACCCCACTGCATCGACGCCAGTTTCTGAAGCTGATGGGTACCTCGCTGCTTTCGCTCCTTCTGCAGCGTTGTGGTATTCGGCCGTCTGCGAGTGAGACATCCGGGGGTACCACGACATCTTCACCCGACTCAACAATCACTGTTTCACCTTCAGGAACAGAAGCGTCTTCTCAAACACCGACATCCGAACCGACAGGTACCCCATCAGATACACCGACGCCCGATTATCAGGCGCTTGCTTCGGTCGGACAAACAAGTACGTATGAAGTCTCAACACTGCGGGAGAAATTACAGGATATGTTCCAGCAGATTGGCGGGCTGGAGGACATTATTCGCCCGGGAGCGCGCGTAATGATCAAACCCAATCTGACCGGCGGCACCTGGACGGACGCTTCATTACCTGCTCCGGCTGAAGAACTTTTTGTCACACATCCAGCAGTGGTGCAGGCTCTCGCTGAACTCCTGATTGATGCCGGGGCCGGACAAATTAGCATCGTGGAGGGCCTCGGGGACGAAGCGATTTTTCGTGCATGGGGTTACACGGATGTCGCGGCAAGAGTCAATGCTGAGTTGATAAACCTTTGCAAGCCCGATCCATACCAGGACTTCGTTCCCTTTGCTGTCGGACCGGAAAGACTGATTTATGAAAGTTTTTATATGAACGCATTGCTCAAGGAAGCAGATGTGTTTATCTCGGCTGCAAAGATGAAATGCCACAGCACAACCGGTGTTACGTTATCGCTGAAAAATCTGATCGGGCTGACACCTATCAGTCTGTACCGCCGCGAGGATACCCAGAATCACCGTTCTGCACTCCATGGATCTACCAGCTATGATCAGAGGCTGCCGCGCGTGGTGATAGACCTGAATCGGGCAATGCCGGTTCACCTGGCAATTGTCGATGGGATAAAAACAGTCGAAGCCGGTGCCGGCGCATGGGATGAAGGGTACAATCCGGTCCAGCCGGGTTTGCTGGTGGCCGGCAAGAATCCTGTTGTCACAGATACAGCAGCTGCCGCTGTCATGGGGTTTGACCCTGATGCACCGTCCGGTTCCAGCCCGTTCTCCTATGCTGATAATCATCTTGCTCTGGC
>JAFGNH010000112.1 GCA_016927115.1 Anaerolineales bacterium
ACCAATGGTTCCATGGTTTGTGGAGCCAATCATAGCATTGGAAGTATAGGATGGTTTGATTTACACCATTGACAAAGACATAACCTATGTTTCTTTGGGATCTTACTATTTCCGACATATTTTCTATATGTGCAAAACATCTTCCATTTGTTCGTGTACATTGGAATCGTAGTTGTCTATCTGGCGTTGTTTAATTTATTCATTTGTCCGGTGTGCGGCACAAGGCATATCTGTCCAGGCGGACAAATGGCAGTGAAAATAAGGAAGAAGCTTGAGAAAAATGAATAAGAAGACAAAAATAGGGATCATCATTTGTGATCGGTACCATAACTGCGCCGGGGGAAAATGTTTTCGAGCGATGAAAAACAGAGAAGGCGCATTCAGCATCTACACGGATACAGAGCTGGAATTGGTTGGGTATACAACCTGTGATGGTTGTCCGGGGGGAAACATAGAATATGCGGGCGAAGAAATGGTTAAGAATGGAGCAGAAGTAATCCATTTAGCGACGGGTTTTATTGTTGGTTATCCGCCCTGCCCCTATATACAAACGTTTAGAGCATTTCTCGAAGAGCAATATGGTATCAGAGTAGTAGTGGGAACCCATCCAATACCAGAGAAATATCTGAAAATGCACACTACATTGGGAACCTGGACTGATGCTGCGTGGCAGCCACTCCTTGAGCCAACAATGGCAGATGAAGATACGAGATTTGCTTATAATTAACGAAAGAAAAAATGCCCAACCCACGCATGCAGCCGACTGTGCTGCGCACCCTTCGTGCGCAGCGTGGTTGTTAAAGATCGAACCGGGGCAATGTTGCCCAAGTTCCACAGCGCCCGACTGGTGAAGCAATCGTTGGTGGCATTTTTATAGATTGATCATTTATCAATTGTCTGATTGCGATTTTAACCAATGAGCCACGGTTATTTTTAATAACAGGAAGTCAGCGTGGTAGCTGAGAAGACAAGCACGATGGTAACATTCGTCTTGACTACGAGTTCGGGCGAGAGTTACCCGCCTGAAGTCCCTGCCGTGATGGGAGGAAAGGAAATCGTAGAAGCGTTCCTCAAGTCTTTAGGCACATCATTAGAGCAACCGTTTTTGGTTAATCGAGAACAAGGCTTTCCGCCGCGTTATCGCAATTGTTGCGAATGGCGCGTGGTCTCTCAGTGAGCAATCGGCTGAACTGCTTGAACACGAAGGGCAAGAAAGAAATCACAACCGGCAGCTGCATCAGAACTCAAACCGAGCGGGAGGGGCAAGTTGAGCAGCTGAGCCTGGAATCGTTATCACCTTTGGAAAAATACCTGCTGGTACGCAATGGATCTTAAATGACGAGAAAGGCTGGCCCTGACAGGGTTACAGCAGACTGATAATGGTCGGCTGATGTGTTGAAGAGAGACCTATATTACATTGCTGCCTGGGGGATTCATGGCATACTCGCTACCCACCACCCACAGTAATTGTGATATCGCGGTGATCACCTGCAGTGCCGGTGGAATCGGGGTTGCCGGTCGCGTACCAGTCATCGGTCAGCAGAACCCGCAGGGTAAAGGTTCCCGAGTCGGTGTACAGAACGCCTGGACTGAACGTGATGGTCTGACTGGCACCAGGAGCCATATCGGAAAGCGGCTCATAACCAGCTGGATTGGGAGGTCCCCACCCGTAGTGCGGGATCAATACCAGTTCATACCCGCTGGCAGTCGCGTCACCCTTGTTCTTGATCGTAATAGTCGGCACCACCCATCCGCCCGCTGCCGGAGTGGTCGTACTCAAGGTCACATTGGTGATCACCATGTTGGCTTCAAGTACTGGTGCCGGGCCGACGTTGATTAGAATATCTTCGAAATCACCGGCTGTACCAGTCGAATCGGGGTTGCCGGTATTGTACCAGTCATCGGTCAGGAGCACTCGCATTGTGGAATATCCCTCATCAGGATACTGAGCGCCGGGATTGAAGATGACATTGTGCGAATCACCAGGGGCAAGGTCCGGAATCGTCTCGTAACCGGCCGGATTTGGAGGCCCCCAGCCGTAATGCGGAATAAGCACAAGCTCGTAACCGCTGGCAGTTGTATCGCCCTGATTCTCGATGGTAACATTAGCAATAACCCATCCCCCCACAGTCGGTGTGGCTGTGCTCACATCCACATTGGTAATCACCATATTCGCAACTGGGGCTGGGCTTACAGTGATAGTGATGTCCACAAAATCGCCGGCGGTGCCGGTCGAATCGGGTTCACCGATGTCATACCAGTCATCGGTCACCAGCACGCGCAAGGTAAAGGTGCCCTCGTCAGGGTAAAGCACTCCTGGCGTAAAATCGACCGTGTGACTGGCGCCGGGAGCCAGGTCCGGCAGCGTCTCATACCCGGCCGGATTCGGCGGGCCATATCCGTAGTGCGGGATCAACACCAGCTCGTATCCGCTGGCGGTTTCATCGCCCTGATTCTCGATGGTCACACTGGCAAGCACCCAATCCCCGGCTGTTGGAGTAGTCGTATCGAGAGTTACATCGGTGATCACGAGGTTCGCACCGGCAGGGCTGTCTGTAGGTGCTGCAGGTTCGCTTGAAGGAGTAGTTGCTTCCGGCTCCTCCGGTAAAGGCGTGGAGGTAACGGTTGCCGCATCGCATGCCGAACTTACGGTCAACATGACAGCCAGAAAAATTGAAAATACGAGGCCACTTCTAGGGATTGTTTTCATGATTAATCTGTCTCCTGAGAAAAATCAACCTACCGGGTAAATTTAGTTGCAGGGACATTGAGAGTATTTGGCATAAAGCAACCGTAGTACCGATTATACGATATTATGTCTGCTGCCGCATTTTATGGAGTGATCAAAAATAAAATACCAAAGGCGGTTGTGGGAAATAATTTATCGATCCCGCATCCTTCTTTGTGCAAACTCAAATTTGATGCCGTGAAAAAGGTATCCATACTGAACGTAAAAGATGGTGAATAGCCAGGTACCATAAACACGAACACATCATTTGGGTGACGAGAAGACGGGATGGTAATACAAAGTCTGCTCAGGAAATGATACGTTGTTTAAGTTTCCCCCTGCACCACTCCTGGTATACGATACATATGAACACGGGTTATGCCTTAGATAGGCACACTAACCCGGGTTACAGCCAACCACCTTCGGCAGCAACTGAACCAGATTGTTGGTCAATCGTATAAGTAATAAGAACCGGAAGACAGAACACGGGATTGGAAGGACCACAGGCAACCCCATGATCCTGAAGAATGAAGAAAGTGAACTCCGTCTGATATGGCGCCTGTTCCTGCTTGTGGTGCCTTTTCTCCTTGCTGCCTTTTTACTTCGCTATATACCTGTACGAATCCAGACAGGAATCCTCATGGAACAAGGCCTTTCAGAGGCCGCTGCACTATCACAGGCAAGATATTTGTTCCTGGAGGATACGGCAGGGGTATCGACCCTGGGCATCATCCAGGGATTGCTGTGGTACGTGTTTGTGTATTTCCACCTTCGATTTATTGAGAAGCGCCCCTGTAACTCGAGAAGTTTTGGTCTGGTAACCAGTAAAAAGAACTTTGTCCTTTTTGGACCTGGCTTAATCCTGGGATTGGCCATGTATTTCGGTTATTTTGTTATTGGCAGCATACTTCACCAACCATCATTTATCTGGTCCCCAACGGAACCAGGGATATTCCCTGTTTTCCTGGTATCGCTGGATATGCTAACCAATGGGTTTGGCGAAGAGACAGCCTTCCGTGCATACTGGCAAAGGTTGTTGATTAACCGTTTAGGTTTGTGGTTTGGAATTATCGCCGCAAGTATTTCATTTGTATTGCTGCATTTGCTGGTTGCCCGTTTCACTCCCACTGCCCTGTTAGCCAGTTTCTTGCTGGCATGTCTGTACGGAATTCTGTATGCCTGGACAGGCTCAATCTTCCTGGTGGGAACATTGCACGCCACATTCAATCTGGCCCCAAGGATATCAGGCCAATGGCCATCCGACACAAGCCTGCTTTATATCAACAGTCTTGCTCTGGTAATCGCCGTTTTTCTTTATCTTCGGTCTGTGAGAGGCGCTCGCGCAAAAAAATCATACAACGACCAGTAAAATCAAATCCATGCGCATTCTATACAGATATGGCGGCGCTAAAACCAGGATAAAATCTCTCAACTCGAAGGAGCAATGATGAAATCCACCCTTCGGATCATAATAATTACTTTGAGTATCTTTCTTGCAGTCGTTCTATCTCTTCTTCTGGTGATCTTCCCTGCACATCGCCTGGAGATTAATCCTGATTTTCCTCAACTGACAGGCCCGTATGCAGGTCAAACACTTCCAGGAGCTGTACCCGAAAGGTTCGCTCCGATTATTATTAATTATGAAGTGCACACGGCAGCAGTGTTTTCACCAGATGGACAGGAAGTATACTGGAGGCCCATGTCAGACGAGGTGGATGAAATCCTGTTTATGAGATTAGAAGATGGGATCTGGACGTATCCACAGATTGTTCCTTTTGCTTCGAGATTCTTCGATTCTGATGACCCCTTCCTTTCGCCAGACGGGGAAAAACTTTTCTTCACTTCCTGGCGCCCTGAAAAATGGTATCAGGTGTTCGGGCTTACAGAAGGAATCTGGTATGTGGAGAGAACGGAACGAGGATGGTCAAACCCGATAGCTGTGGGAACCTCGATAAACTCGATGGACTTGCATTGGCAGTTTTCGGTATCTGCGAACAGTTCGCTCTACTTCTCATCGGAGGGAGATATCTATCGCTCAGAATTCTCAAATGATCAATATCAGGACCCTGTGAAGCTGAACAGTATGATTAATACACCATCGAATGAGGGCCATCCTTATATTGCACCAGATGAAAGTTATTTGATCTTCTCTTCAAATAATCAAGCAGACAGCCTGGGGGATTACGATCTATTTATTAGTGTCCAAAGAGAAAATGGTTCCTGGTCGAAAGCGATCAATCCTGGTGCTGGAGTGAACTCGCGCTACCAGGATCTCTGTCCGGTGGTGTCGCCTGACGAAAAGTATTTATTTTTCATGAGTGACCGAGAGGGGATGTTCAGTATCTACTGGGTTGATTTCGAGCCAATGAAAAAGGTCATTTCAGAGTATTCTGAATAGTATTGCGGTTCAGGAAAGACTGATGCATAACAGCAGTTGGAACTAATACGGCGTAACAGCAGCAATACACAGTGCCGAAAGGGTCGGGAAGACGTATCGACCCGGAGCAACACGACATAACGATCGACGCGATACGGTATAACGGTCAACGCAATACGGTAGGCTGACCTGTGCGATACGGTAGGCTGACCTGTGCGATACACTAGGCTGAGCTGTGCGATACGGTAGGCTGACCTGTGCGATACGGTAGGCTGAGCGATACAACACAGTGAGCTGTGAAATACTGCACGTATACCCACAATAGGATCATTCTGGCGCTTCACTAGACTGGAAAAGAGGTTTCTCCTACCCACCTTAAAACACCCACTGCACGCGACATAGCCATTGCTGGAGTAATCACTGTTTATTTTCTGACAAAAATACATACAATCAAACCGACTGTATAATAGAAGCGTAGAGACAGATATCGTTAAAATTTTCTGTTTCAACAACTGCATTCGATCTTTTTTTTAATACCCTCTGCCTGAGAACTGATGGATCCAGCAGCGCCTTTTACAAGGGAGAAGAACATGCTGTCGAGGATTTCCACTCATCTACATTCCTGGGCCAAAGGCTGGGCAATTCTATCTGTTATCGTCGTTTTTATAGTGCTGATCAACCTGCCTCATGCTGACCCTGCCCTGGTCAGCATGAGTCTGGATGGCCAGATGAGTTACACACCGGAAGAAGCGTTTTCTTCAGTGGCTTCCTACGGTGACGACGGCCGCACTCAGATCATCTGGATCCATCTGGCGGATTTTATCCTGATCACCCTCTACACAGCGATTTTCTACCTGTCCATTTCGTGGCTGCTGCAGCGCGGCTTCATTATCCCCGACAGCCGGCTTCAGAGACTGAACCTGGTGCCGATCCTTGGGGATTTTCTTCGATGGTATGGAAAACATATGGATTATGGCCATAATCCTGGCCTATCCTGCTCAGCCTACGGTTGCAGTCTGACATGCTTCAATCTCCACGATGTGCAAGTACATCATGGGTAGTCTGATTATCTTGCCGCTTGTGATGGGGATGATAAAAGCAGTAATGAACCGCTTCAAGGTCCAGTAAGCAGCAGACTTATCGATAACTGCCTTGAGGAACTGTAGTGTTATTGATAATCTTAGTGTAAAGGCTGTGTGTTAACTCCCACAGTCACTGGCAGTCTGACCGTAAAACGATTTTTGAGTTGTACTGGTAAAGGAAGTGTCTGGTTAGCAAGAATGCCACCCCCTGACCCGGCTCCAGGTGAATAATACTGTCAGGCCGTTATTGAGAGCCAGAAGGGAAAAAAGAATTCAGATATTCAACAAAGGTTACTTCCTTTTAATTTCTGATGACGAGGTTTTGTGACGCTTGTTCAGGTTCTGTAATAAATTACTGGAGGAATGAGAACCAGTATAATCGACTGAATAATCCAGAAAAGCAGGTAATGGAAAATAATAAGCATATATCCACGTTATACGAGATTTTTGCGTAATATATTCAGGTTTGCCGGTAGTCGTTTAGCAATTCAATCTTGTTGCTTTATCCAACCAAAGGAGAAAAATAATGGATAAGAAAACGCAAAAACAAATGGCAATAATGGTAGATGCTCTTCAACCTCACTGCGATGAAGAAATCATTGCCGCCATAACCTGCAGCCACGCCGGTTCGATAAGTTCAGTCCTGGTTTCAAAGTTCATGGGCGGTGCCGGAGGAGGTACGAAAACCAGCAATCTTCCCAACCCGGTATTTATAGCTGTAGGGGCCAACACGATATACGCTTTTCAATATGCCCCCAGAGGTTTTAAATTCAAGATTAAGAAAGAGGTCGCTCGTTGGCCAAAGGATGAAGTCAGCGTAGTTGCTGAGCAGACCGGAACAATGGCAAACTTCGTGATGACTACTGTTTCGGGAGACAGTTACGCGTTAGAAATACCAACCGTGATGGGTGGAAAGGAACTCGCTGATTTATTCCTCCAGGCATTAGGTGCATCGCAAGAATAGACGTTTCAGGAGAATCGAGAACCCAGAACCGCGTCTCGTCGCTGTGGCAGGCGCTTGCGAACCATCGCGGCTCGGTGTTCGATCGGCAAAGCAGCAGAAAATACCGCAGGAAATTGGCCCGGCTATCTGTTCACAAATCCATACAGATCATTTCAACGCTGAACAACGTGATTATGCTGCAAATCATGCAATAAATCGTAGTGTAGAAGACCAGTTAATAGGATAGGGATATCAGATTAAGCTAAAAGGGAATCACACCATGAGACTATTTTCCAGAAAAAAGAACAAACAATCTCCTTCCGATCTCATAACGGATTGCCAACATTGTGACCATTTCTCGGTCGGACATCTCGATCGAATGGCTAATTGGATGAGATGCGATAAAGGTCATCGCCTGATACCTGAATCAGAACTCACCATTGAACATCATCTGTATTACGATCCAGACGAAGAGACTGTTATGCTTACAAAGGGTGGCTGGGCAGTCGGGCCTGGGGATGGAGAACCCATGTACAGCCGCACAGATTGTAAAGACTGGAAACGTAAAAAATTCCGATTGGATTTAGGGAATCCTGAGTATGATTAAACGGTCAAACCTGGCTGTTGAATATCGCTTGCGAATGCTGTCTGGTGATGGGGTGAATCCCAACCCTGTATAGACCTGGTCGCTCTCTAGCAGAGCGAAGAAGTGACGCAATTCCAGTATTTTTGAGTAAAGTGGTTTTGGGGCTTGTACCACAGAAGCAGGTTATGCAAATTGTCGGGCGCATTATTGAGAGGCTTCAAGCGAATGGATTGGTAAAGTGCGGCAGCTGTAATGTGTCGGATGTGTTTTTCGGGATTATTTCCAGGAATACGGTCTGCCAATGGTTGGGGATTTGAATATCGAACCTGATCCATCGGTTTGTGACTATCAGACATGCATTACTGCGTGTAACCTCGAGATAACCTGTTCGATTTGCGGTACACAAGTTAATCTATGTAGTTATGGTTCAGGCAATGAAGGATTACATAAGTGACCAGACAGAAGATTCCTGCTGCATTCAGTCTGCCTGCAATTCTGATGATGTTGACTTTCGCCACCCCCATGGTGCTGTGGCTTGCAGACAGACTCACAGCGCCCTTACAGTATGGTGAATTGGCAGGCAGCATTTCCATCATTCTTTGCGTCTGCATGTGGTACAGGAGAACAAAACCATTCTCGCTTCGCCCTTCTATTCCTTCCTGGAAGATTTCCCTGCTTATTCTGGGTGTGATCATTCCTGTGCTGCTCGTTCTCAACATACTCAATCAACCGGTCTCAAAAATCACAGGGCAGGCCAGATCACCTTTTGATGTACTCAATACAAACGTTTTTCTGCCCATCGCCGAAGAATTGATCTTTCGAGGAGTGATATGGTCGATACTCGAAAGGATTTTCAGGAAAATTCGCCGGAGCAATGCTGTGCTTGCGGGAACATCGCTCTTGTTCGGTGTGGGACACCTTGGTTACTGGGCACAAACTCATTGGCCCCTGCCCTTCGATGCAGTTATACATGCTTTGTCGATGGTGGCAGCAGGTGTCTGTTTCGGACTTCTCCGACAGAAGTCTGAGTCGCTGGCAATACCAACGGCCGTTCACATACTCGCGAATGCTGCCATACTGCTGACGCAGTAGAATTGAGGATTCTTCTGCCCCAATCAACTGCCGGGCAGTAATAATGGAATTTTTTTATCAATCCGGCTTGTTCTCTGGTTCCATGGACTGGCTTTTTAATCCGCTCATTTTATACAACCCCAATCTTATGCACAGTTTGACAGTTCCCAGAATACAAGTAAATAGAATCACAACACTCTCCATAAATTTGTCGAAAAACGGAACTGAATCCAGGCTGGTGATTTCCGCAAACAGGCTCCAGAGACCGTATGCTAAAAAATAGAGCAGGATAGAGATAAGCACCCGGGCTGTGCGTATAATCCACGAGCCTTCATCCTCGGGCAGATCCCCCCGGCTGAGAAGTAGATATGCACTGTTAAGCCCGATCAGGAAGCCGCTGAACTTTCCAAAAACATCAGGGTAGATCACACCCAGTGCGAGCGGTATGCCGAACCAGAAAGTATAGAATGCCAGGTTCGGAAGTAAATCAGCCTGTGCACCGGCAGAATGAGGCTCCACCATAAAACCCCAATACCGCCTGACGATAAACACCGAACAGAGAATGATCACAGCCAGCAGAATGCCGCCAAGTACATCACCGAGAAAATGCCGCCCCAGGAACATGCGCGAGAGAGCGACGAGAATGGCAAGGATAGCAGCCAGCCAGTATAAGAACTTCTTATTAAAGAGGGAGGCCAATCCACCCCATAAAGCAACACTGGATGACACATGGCCGGAAGGAAAGCCCCAGCTTTCATCATTTCGAATGCGGAAAGCAGCCAGAATATCCGGATCTATTCCGCTAAAAAAGCTTTTCGATCCCGGGCTGAAAAACGGAGTGAGATCATATTCGTTATGTTGGAGATTCTTAATATCGGAATGCACAAACGTTGGGCGCGGCATATTAAAAAGCGCTTTAAAACCGTCGGTTACAATCCCGGTCCACATGAACAGTTGAGTCAAGAGCATCCCTTTGCGGAAACTGAAGCCAAACAGGACCAGCAAGATGATACCGGCCTGTAATTTATCATCTCCCAGAGTAGTGATGGCATTCATGCTGCCTGTCAGACCTTCAGTAGCCAGGGATTGCAGATAGAGAATGATGCTGGTTTGAAACATTGTAAGCCCCTTCGGTTGAATAACTACCCATGCGGGATTGGACCCATTCTGAAGATGGGATTCTTAAGCCGGGTTGTAACGGAACAGCAAGAGCATCACGATCATCAGTCTGAAGGTATCTGGCTGCTGCTTTTGGTGCCGTTTACCCTGCTGCGGTTCCTGATAGATTAGACCGGGCCGGTCCATGAAAGTTTCAGTTCCTCCGGTATGCTGCTCCGATTCGATTCCCGCAATCAGATATTTCTCCATATTACGCGGAGAAAAATGGGCATTTGTTACTCCATCTTCATTCTTTTTTAGCGCCTTCTCTCATGAAGAAGGCTTTCTCCAAATCTGCGTTATCTATCTTTTCAACACTGCAGGAACAGGTTATCCCCCAAAGTGGATTTCGAACCTGGTCAGGCAGCCCGGATGCTTCAGATATGGATTCCACCGATGCCGGCCTGAACAATCAGGAAATGAACCCTCCCCGCAGCAAGCTGCGGGGTATCCAGTCTAGTATCTTTCTCTATTCGAGTAGTTTTAGTCCCTGTTCATGGACC
>JAFGNH010000113.1 GCA_016927115.1 Anaerolineales bacterium
CTTACAACAGTATCAGAAGGTAAAGAAGGGAATAAAATAAACGCTGCTTTTGATATTCATAATCATCTTCAAATCCCGGCTCTTGAGGCGCAATTTAGAAATAGCTGCTGCCTTCATTTTGAAAACCCGTACGGGAATACCATACCCAATCGAACGCAAATGCCTCAATTGATCAGTGAGATTGATGAGTTGCCAGGTATGGCCAGGAATTCAGAACAACAAGATGTGGTATTGAGTATTAAATCGCTCGCATGGCGGTATAAGGTGGATGCCCATTTATACATCAGGATAATCGGTGATTGAGAAAGAGGGGGTTCAGGTATGGAACAGCCGGATCGATCCTGTCCCCGGTACTATCCCTGTTCCCCCGGCTGCGCGGCAGAGCCGCGCGGTTGGGAGTCAAAATACGCCACCGCACGTTCCCCGTCCATCACCAGTTCGAGAAGACAGCCGGGGCGCTCTGAGGGGATGTGGATCAGCTTGACGCATTGGTGGGGTTCTGTCTGCGGGAGGACCGCTGGCAGCCGATCCTTCGCACTGTGGATGAACCCGATATTGAGGAAATCTCCTGGATCATCCTGGTTTACCGCCAGTGGATATATCTGTGTTTCGATCAGATCCTGGAAAAAATGCGTTCCGTAGGATGGTTCAGAAGCAAACCCGCCTCCGATACCGGTCCATTCTATCAGTGCACCGGCGTGGTAGATATCGCCATAGGTCACCGGTACACCCTGTACGGCATCTGAGGACCCCCACCGCCCCGGCCCGATCAGGATGAAACGATGGCCTGTGAGTTCCTGATTGAGGCGCCCCACAAGGCGTGCTGCTCCGTACAATTCGTGCGAACTTCCCATCTGCTGATATGCTTCAGGGTCAACAACCACAATATACTCGATATCGCGCACCTCTCCCAAGGGAACCATACGTGTCGCGATCAGGAAGGTATCCTGCTGTGAGAGGTTCGCAGGGGCGCTGCGTCCGCTTTCCGTTTTCCAGCGCATCTGGGGCCGGCACTGCAGCAGAAAAAAGTCGATCCTGGGCTGCATGTCCTTGCCCGAAAAGAGGCACACGGCATATTCAATATCGACCGGCACCCGATAAGCCCGGGAAAGATTTGCCAGGACGTCTTTGAGAAGGGTGGTAAACGTACTGTGCTGCAGCAGGCGGTCAAAGGTCAGTACCAATTTCGACGGGTCGAAATGCAGTCCCAGTGCAACCGGCGGACGCACCGTATCGCCATCGTCCAACGACACCAGCCAGCGCAAAGCAGACAGGTCGGGGTGGAGGATATCCTCTACGGCCTGGGTGGTCAGCTGATTTGTTGCCAGATCCAGAACATCGATGGACCGCTGGGAATAGCGCCGGATGGCAGCTGGGGTCACTTCCGGGCGCAGCTGCGGGTGGCTGAGGTGAACCATACGCGCGTAATCGCTGCCGGTCCGGTCGACGGCGCGTGTCCCGAGCCCCAACACCAGGCGAGTGAAGCCCTGCTCCCGTTTGAGGCGGGGGTTCCAGACGAAGGGGCTGTAACTGTAGGCAACGCCGGCCACGGATGGAAAATACCATTGGCGGTGGCGCTGCCCCTGCACTTTCTGAAGGAGAATAGCCATGTGCTCATCTTCCAGCAGGCCCATCTGTCGACGGTAGATGATCGCGTCCGGGTTGAACACGCTGGCGTAGGTGCGGCGCACCGCCAGGGTAAGGTCCCGCAAGTTTTCTGCTTTTGAACCCTGGTTGGGGCAGAAAATGCTGATGTATTTCCCGGCAAAGGATTGGTTAAAACTATCCTCAAGAAGGCTGGAGGAACGCACAATCATGGGGGTATTTCCAGACTCATGAAGGATGGCACGCAGCTGATCCGCGATCTCTTCCGGGAATCGGCCGCAGATACAAGCTTCCTGGACGGCAGGGTAGTCCGCCCGCATCTGTTCATAGGAAAAGGAACTGTACGCACGGGTGATCTGGTCGATCCCGTTCTCTGCCAGGAAGGACGCGAATACTTCTGCCCCGATGAAATAGGAGCGCGGCACGGAAATGGTATGGAAAAGGTCAGGCGCCGTGTGTTCGAGGATCTTGTAGGCCAGGAGCATCCCGGCTGCTTTCCCGCCAATCCGGCCGGTTCCGATCCGGTGCTCCAGAATGTAGAAGATATCTTCGGTTGTAAACCACTCCCCGGCAACTTGAAGAAAGGCTTTCTGGCTGCTGACAATGCGTTCCAGCAAGGCCTGGCGCGCCTGCAGCAGTTGAACTGAGGGATCGTCCTCAGACCCGGTCAAACTATCTGCTTTGTGTATGGCTTTGATCCGGGATTCGCAGAGGGCAGCCTGCCGGAGAAGTTTTTCCAGAAGCGTCTGGTCCGTATAGACCGGACGCGGCTGTACTTCCTGCAGTGTTTCCAGGATAGGAAAAAGCACCCCGATGGGCAAACAGGAGGTGAAGGCGACATCGGTCAGTGCCCGCTGGGTACGATGTACACGCAGATCCCACTGTGCCGTGTCCTGCAGGGATTCCCGGGGCATGCGTGCTGCTTCTGCCAGCCGCTCCTCAAGTTCACCGTGTGAGACAATGCCGCGCCGGACCAGTTCGCGGCGCATTTCCTGACGGATGCGCATGGCCAGAACGGGATAACGGGACAGAAGCAGGGAAAGTTCCAGCTTTACGGTAGGTTCAGGTGGATTCGGTTCCATATGTTCCTGCCATCCATACTGGAAACACCACTAACGCCCGGGTGGTGTTTCCAGAACGGGTTGTGCGTTCAGGCCCAGCCGCGCAGCCGTACGGCTTCAGCCACCCGGCTGACAGCAAGCAGGTAGGCGGCCAGGCGGTTATGGACCTTTTTCTCCGTGGCAAGCTGGTGCACCTGCCAGAAAGCCCTGGTCATTTTCGCATCCAGGCGCTCGTGGACAACGGATTCTTCCCAGTAGTAGTTGTAGGCGTTCTGCACCATTTCAAAGTAGGAAACGGTGACCCCGCCAGCGTTGCAGAGAAAATCGGGGATAACATAAGCACCGCGCTCGTGCAGAATCCGGTCCGCTGCAGGAGAGGTGGGGCCGTTTGCCAGTTCGATGATAAAGGTTGCCTTGATGTCAGCCGCATTTCCTTCATGGATAACATTTTCAAGTGCCGCCGGGATCAGGACGGTAACATCCAGTTCCAGCAGGGCCTCGTTGGTGATGTTCTGCGCTCCGGGGAAATTTACCACCGAGCCGGTGCCGGCCTTGTGAGCATAAACCTGCTCGTAATCCAGCCCGTCGGGTTGATAGATTCCACCCCGGGAATCGGAGACAGCCACAACCTTGAGCCCGAGCATCTCCTTGCCCAGTTTGTGGGCAAAGGAACCGGCGTTGCCGTATCCCTGGATAGCTGCGGTCGCTCCAGGAAGTTCCAGGTTGAGAGCCTTGCCGGCTTCGCGCAGACAGAACAAACCGCCGCGGGCTGTGGCATCGCCCCTGCCGGCCGATCCACCAAGAGCCAGCGGTTTGCCGGTGATCATTCCAAATGCGTTGTATCCCTGTTGAAATGCAAATTCATCGGCCATCCAGGCCATAATCTGCGGGGTGGTGTATACATCGGGAGCCGGGACATCTTTCTCAAGCCCGAGGATGCGCCCCACCTGACGGATGTAGGCGCGGCTCAAGCGTTCCAGCTCTCCCGGTGAGAGTGCCTTCGGATCGCAGATGATGCCGCCCTTGGCGCCGCCCAGTGGGAGATCCAGCAGGGCTGTCTTCCAGGTCATCCAGGCGGCCAGGGCACGGACGGTGTCGACGGTTTCGGCGACATGGTAGCGAATACCGCCCTTGCCGGGGCCGCGTGCGTCGTTGTACTGGATGCGAAACCCCTGGAAGATCCGGGTGCTGCCGTCATCCATTTTCACGGGCAGGGTCACGTGCAGTTCACGCAGAGGCTGGCGCAGAAGCTGATGCACAGCCGGGTCCAGCTGCAGCACTTCCGCTGCTTCATCAAGCTGCTGCTGGGCCATATCAAATGGGTTAAAAGTTGTCTGGTATGTCATGAGTGCTCCTCTCTTTGGCTGGAGTAGGTTTTTAAAACACCCCCATCGAACCGGGGGTGTTTATTTATAATTGAGCCTCTAATGCGGGTTGTCTAGAGGACTTTGGCCTATTGTACACCATTGTCTGGATTTTATGGTGAGTCAATATGTCCTTCTGCCGACATTATTATTCAAATAATCCGAACGTTATTATCGAACTAATTTCTCCATATTTTCGTGGACCGGAAACCTTGAATATCCTGGTAACCGCCAGCATGTAATTCACCGGTGGTGAGCAGTATGCCGATATATAAACCTACGCTTTCGATGGAAATCACCCTTCCCGGAATCAGACATCTGGTACATCCCATCTTTAACAAATTATCCAATGTTACGCCAACTGTCTATATCATGCCTGATACTTGAGAAAAAACCGCCTGGTAAAAAGATGAGTATCATCTACGGCTCAAATGAACATCAGAACACAATACTGCTTCCGTCTGGGTATTCTCCTTCCCATCCACCAGGCAGGTGTCCGGAAAGGTAAATCTTCAGCAAGTGACCAAAAACTCTGACTCATAGAACTCTGAGTAAAAATTTAACATTGGATTTGTACCACGTTGAATTTCATAGCATCAAGAACCTCATCAGGGAACTTCATTTTGCTCATCCCCAACATCATCGCCCTACTCTCATCCAGGTATTTATCAGCAAGGACTGGAACGCCCCCCCAACCCGCAGTGCATCACACCCCGTCTCGAAAAAACATGCAGGGGAGGCTGCCATACTTTCCTTACCATGCCCCGATTTTTCGGGAGGTATCCCCCCACCCCATAATTTTATCCTCCTGACGAAGGCTATGTGATCCCATCAAAAAACCAGCTTCAAATCCCGAGGAAGGATAATTAAACACGCACTACCCAAAACAGCACGCCACAGAAGCAAGACCCCGCTCCAGTCCCACCCTGATGTGTATGCTGAAATCCAGACATATCCGTTGTATTCAGCCATGCAAGGGTTGAAGGGCTGGACCTGTCGGGAATCAGTGAAAATTTTATGCAGATTTTTGGAGACAGAATGATCTGTGCAATATCAGCTCTCCCCGGGCCGATTCAATTGGCCGAGACTGCAGTGGAGGTACTGGGTGAGAGGCACCGCGTGCCCCTTCCCGATCGCAGAGCACATATTGCGAAACGC
The DNA here is from genome assembly GCA_016927115.1 of Anaerolineales bacterium. Taxonomy (GTDB): domain Bacteria; phylum Chloroflexota; class Anaerolineae; order Anaerolineales; family E44-bin32; genus JAFGNH01. The sequence goes on from JAFGNH010000113.1 coordinate 5,189, forward strand.
GATTTGAAACATGCACTCACGATCTGCCATACTGTTAAAAATAACGCCAGGATCTACATCCTTGCCAGAAATATCGGCACGCCGAATCTGCTTTTTCAAGAAAGCTATCAAAACCCTGGAGGAGCATGTTCGGACAGAATTTGAACAGCGCTGAACCTGCGTTTATAAACTGGAGAAACCGCACGGTGCTGTCCTGGAAGACATTCCCCAAAATTTTAATACAGGTTTTGGGATTTCAACACGACAGGCCGGATCATTAAGAAGCACAATACGATCTGGTTTATAATGGGCAAGCACCAGGTGCTGTGGGCTTCAGGAACGAGATCTGGTGCAGATCTGTAAATTGGAGATGTCCATGGAATTCATCCTTCTTCATGGTTCCTTTCATACCGGGGATGTATGGAACAAGGTGGGCCGATTGCTGGAAGAATCGGGATTTGAAGTGCAGGCACCCACCCTAAGCGGAAATGAGATCAATAAGAACCATCGATCTCGCACCATTACTTTGAGTTCCCATATTCAGGAAGTGATTTCCCTTATTGAGGAGAAACCGGATAACAAGCCCGTGCTGGTTGGGCATAGTTATGCCGGGATGATTCTCACCGGGACAGCAGATCGCATCTCCTCAAAACTGGGGAAACTGGTGTTCCTGGATGCATTCATTCCCGCTGATGGACAATCCCTGTTCGATATCGCCGGGAAGGATTGGGAAAACCGGATGCGAACCATACTGGTGGATGAATCGGGCAAGAATCTGGATGAGGGAGCTGCCCGGCCCTGTTATGTCCCGCCCAGATCTGCACACTTCTATCTTGGACCTGACGCAAATCGAGAAACTGCTGCAAATCTTGAAGCGCATCTGGTCAGCGAGCCTCTCGGCACCTTTTCCGAGAAGCTGAATTTACAAAATAAGAACCCATTTATTAACCTGGACTGCTCTTTCATTCGCTGCACCAGATTTCCGGCCATGGCCGGCATGGAACAAAAAGCCCAGGAAGCCGGCTTCGACATGTATTCCATCAAGGCGGGACACGATGTAATGCTGACCAACCCTGAAGAGTTATCCCGCTTGTTGATCAGGATTTCCGGAAACTCATAACTATACGTCCACCCCTCTATGTAGAAGTATTCAGTGCCATGAACGGGAATAGCGGGGGGACAGTTCATACAGGAACCATTGTGATTTGAAGGAGGTATTAGTAGAAAAGCATGAAAAAAAGTGAATCTGGTTCTCTGTCCCGGGCACTTCAAATTCTGGACGCATTCAGTGCAGAAAGGTCTGAATTCGGTGTCCGTGAGCTCGCCCGCTATCTCGATCTGCCAGTAAGTACATCCGGGAGAACCCTGGCGCTCCTGAAAGAAGCCGGTGTCTTGATCCAGGATCCAAATACCAAATCCTACTCAATGGGATACAGGGTCCTTCAGTGGGCGTATGCTGTCCGCTCCTCGTTGAGGATAAGCGACCTGGCATTTCCAATCATGCAGCGATTGAACAAGACCACCCGGGAAACGGTCACCCTCAGTGTTATTCAGGAGACCCATTCCATCGTCATCGAAAGGATCCAGAGTCCCCAAATGGTTCAGTACAGCGTTCATCCGGGAGATCAGATTCCCCTTTACTGCGGCGCAGCAGGAAAACTCTACCTTGCAGATCAGGACCCGGCTGAACTGGAACAGATCCTGGACGGGATGGAGCTTGTGGCTCATACATCTGAAACAATCACTGCACGTCCTCTTCTGTACAAGGAACTTGATACCATCCGGCAGAATGGTTATGCGATTTCCCGGGGGGAGTATATTGATGGAGCGGGGGTAATAGCTGCACTTGTTCGCGGTCCCAACGGGCAGATCATGTGCACGCTCAGCCTGTGTATGCCGCTGCAGCGTTTTAATAAGGAGAACGAAAACCGCTATATTGACCTTGTGCTGACTGCATCGCAGGATCTTTCAAACCTGCTGGGCGGCAGGTTTTCTTCCTGATTTCTTTGTTCCAGGCGACCATTGTAATACACGCTGCTGATTGCAGCGTTTTTTTTAATTTTATCTGTCTTGACTTATAGGACATGGTCTTGTAATATGATACAAAAGCAAATGGAACGGTGTCCCATTTATCGGAACAGTCCAGGGAGAAATGTGTGACGGCTACGGAGAGCGACAGGGCTGGATCACTTGCAAAGGCACTGCAGATACTGGATGTTTTCTCATCGGATCATTCAGTGCTCGGGGTCCGTGATATTGCCAGAAAGCTGGGTTTACCGGCAAGTACAACCGGCAGAATCATGGCCACCCTGACACAGGCTGGTGTGCTTCTCCAGGATCCCAACACCCGCCGTTACAGTATGGGCATGAAAGTGCTTCAATGGGCGAGAGCTGCCCAGAGCTCCCTCGGACTCCGTGATCTGGCTATTCCGTTCATGGAGGAATTGAAAAAGATCAGCGGAGAGACAGTCACTCTTTCCATGGTCGAGGGTCCATATCGGATTATTGTTGAAAGAATGGAAAGTCCCTTCCTGATGCGTTATGTCGTTAATCCCGGAGATTTGATGCCGCTGCACTGTGGTGCTTCAGGTAAAGTACTGCTTGCCTTCATGGCGGAAGAAGAGCGGGAATCGGTTTTGAATTTAATATCCTGGGAGCAATATACCACCAACACTATTACAGACAGAACGCAGCTTTCCCTTGAACTAACAGACATTCAAAAGAACGGATACTCAATCAGTATGGGTGAGCGGATTGCCGATGTGGGATCGGTTGCAGCACCCGTTTTTAATACCCGGGGGCAGTGTACTGCTGCACTCACTATTTCAGGGCCACTCTATCGGCTGGACGAAGAAAAGCTGCATACAGCCTCGGAGTGGGTTGTCGATGCAGCCCAATTGTTGACCATCCAACTGGGATATATGGATCGCGATAGCAGGAGTGAAAGAGGAAGTTCTGTTCCCTGAAAACACCGTCCCGATGTGTGGTCCGGGAAATCGAAAATTGAAAGAACCGGATCCGGATTCATTTTACTGGGCCTGGATCGAAGATCTATTTCAAACAGGAGGTGCATTATCGGAAGAAAAATGTAGAATTGGCTACTGCAACATGTAAATGATAAGGAAGAGAGATCCTCAAGTTGTTTTCACTAAAGGAGAACCTGTAATGAAGAGAAATAGTTACAAGATCCTGCTGGCAATTCTGCTTATCGCCGTATTTATACTTTCCGCCTGCAATCCAGCGGCAGAACCTGAAGCAGAGGAAGCCGTTGTTGAAGAAGCACCGGCCGCAGAACCTGCAGCAGAAGAACCAGAGGCAGAAGCTGAAGAGGTTGAAGAGGAAGAGCCTGTTGTGGAAGCAGAACCGATCCTTATTGGCTGGATGGGTGCAGCCAGTGGGCCAATGGCCATGTTGGGGGAATGGGACACACGTGGTATTCTGCTTGCATTCGAAGAAGTGAATGCAAATGGAGGGATCGCCGGCCGGATGTTGGAACTGGTCGAATATGACGATGAAGCAGACCCCACCAAGGCAGTTGGCCTGGCAGAGAAGCTTATCACCGAAGATGGTGTTGTTGCTGCCTTTGCTACCACCAACTCCACACCAACTCTGGCAGTTGTTCCGATTTTTGCTGAATATCAGATCCCGCATATAACAGGCGGCATCAACGATCAAATAACCCAGGAAGGCAGCGCCTATGTATTCCGTGATACAGCTGCCGGCTGGGTGTATGAAACCACTATTGTTGATTATGTAGTCAGCCTGGGATATGAGTCCTATGCCATTATTGCCGACAACTCTGCTTATGGCCAGGGTGAGGCTGATGCGCAGGAAGCAGCCCTTGCTGCCCAGGGCCTTGAGGCATCGGTCCGGGAAATCTTTGCCGGTGAGGATACAGATTTCACAGGCCAGCTCACCAAGATTTTAGCAGCCAATCCGGAAGTCCTGCTGTGTGCCAGCTCGGATGTGGCCTGCGGCCTGGTGATCAAACAGGCACGCGGCCTGGGATTTGAAGGCCTCGCGGCCGGGCCGGGATCGCTTGGAACAGCGAAATTCATCGAAGTTGCCGGCGAAGCTGCTGAAGGAACGCTGTACTCCGCGCCGTACATCTCCAATGAGATGAATGACATCACCCTTGATTGGGCGGCCCGCTATGAAGCCCGCTGGGATGATGTGGCGGAAAGCCACGGAGCCAAGGCCTATGATGGTGCCATGGTGTTGATCATGGCGATCGAAGCCTGTGCACCCGATAACATCAACGGCGTTTGCATTGCGGAAGAATTACACAATGTTTGTGGATATCAGGGCTTGCAGGGCGAGTTCTGTTTTGACGAGACCGGTGAGGGTATGACGGTTATGAACATCGGGACCGTTCAGGATGGTGAACTCACTGCGGTTCAACCGTAAGTGACCTGGTTAAATTCAGGTAACGTTTGACAATTCTCAAAAACCCTCTCGCTTTTCATTGAAGAGCGAGAGGGTCGGTTCAGAATGGAAAGGGCAACTTTATGGCAACACTGCCAATCATCGTCCAGATTCTTGTTGGTGGATTGGGGATAGGAGGGCTTTATGCCCTTGTTGCGCTCGGTTATTCGCTCCTCTACCGGGCAATGGGACTGGTTAATTTTGCCCATGGCAGCATATACATGATAGGCACTTATTTCGGAATGATCTTTTACATGGGAATGGTCGGCGGGCTGCATCTTCCATATGCATTGTGCTTTGTGCTCGGAGTTCTGCTGACGGGATTACTCGGCATCATATTGGAACGTGTATTCCGGCCGCTGGCGGACCTGGACCTGATGCTGATGCTTCTGGGCACCATCGGCGTTGGTGTTGTGATCGACAACCTGGCGATTTTTATCTGGGGCGCACAGGGGTTTGCTGTACCTCACCCGCTTGGTGGAAAACCGCTGAAGATAGCGGGGGTAGCAATCCAGCCTCAGATGATTCTGATCCTGCTTGTATCGGCAGTATTGATGGTGGCATTAAACGTATTCCTTAAACGGTCGCGGATCGGCAAGGGGATGCGTGCTGCTGCCCAGGATCGGGAGATTGCTGCAGCAATGGGAATTCCAGTCAATCTTACCAATGCACTTACCTTTGCCATCGGATCAGGGCTGGCAGCGGCTGCAGGCATCCTTGCAGCACCGATTGTCTATGTAAGCCCGGCTATGGGAGGTGGTGTCGGGGTGAAGGGATTTGCCGCAGCCATTCTGGGGGGTATGGGAAGTATTCCCGGCGCCATAGTTGGAGGGCTGCTGATTGGTGTTCTGGAAGGCTATTCCTCGGCATTTATCTCCTCGGAATATACACCGGCCATAATCTATGCCGTTATGGTGGCCGTTTTAATGATCAAACCCTCAGGTATTGTGGGTGAGACAACAGTCGAGAAGGTATAGGAGTATGGCATGAAAAATCTATCAAACCGGCGCAACCTGCTGCTTATCGCTGGGCTTATCGCACTTGTCGCTGCACCGTTTCTGACAACAAATAATTATCAGCTGTATATCCTCAATATTCTGGGGATTTACATTTTACTGAATATCAGCCTGAACATTTCCATCGGATACTGCGGCCAGATCAACCTGGCTGTTGCCGCCCTGTGGGGGTTCGGTGCTTATGTTTCCACATTGCTGACAGTGGACCTGGGTGTTAATTTCTGGATTGCCCTGCCGCTTTCCGGCCTTGTCACCGCTGTTCTGGGCGGCTTGATCGGACTGCCTTCCCTGAAAGTACGCTCCCATTATCTAGCTATTGTAACGATCGCCCTGGCCGGGATTATCAACATGGTCCTGGTGAATGAACGCGAAATCACACGCGGGGCGATCGGAATCATGCACATCCCCAGCCCGAAGATTTTCGGCTTCGAGATTGTCACCGATTTTCAATACTACTATTTTATCCTTGTGATAACGATCATCGGGTATCTCTTCGCCAGATTTATCATCAATCACCGTATTGGTCGCAATTTTATCGCTGTCCGGGATGATTACGTGGCCGCTCAGGCCATGGGTGTGAACACCGCGTACTACCAGATTCTGGCTTTTGCGATCAGCGGACTGTACGCCGGTATTGCCGGCAGTCTGTATGCCCATAAGATCAACTATGTCAGCCCTGATATTTTCGGCTTTCACAGTATGATGCTGATCCTGACGATGACCCTGATCGGAGGATCAGGGAATTTGAACGGCTCGGTGATTGGAGCTGTACTGGTTATCCTGAATGAATCCCTGCGTCAGTTTGAAGACCTGCAGCTTGTTTTGTATGGTGCCGCAGTGGTTCTGATTGTCCTCTTCTTCCCGGAAGGATTGGTTGGTTTATTTGACCGGATCCGGCGATGGGTCAGTGACAGGAGAAAGAAGACACCGGTTTCAGAAGGAGTACCCTGAAATGGAGAGAGTGACACGATGTTTCTTGAGTTGAAGGATCTGACGATGAAATTCGGCGGCCTGACCGCCGTGGACAGGATCAATCTGCAGATCGAACGCGGATCCATCCACGGCCTGATTGGGCCGAATGGTTCAGGTAAGACTACGACATTTAACATGATTTCCGGTTATTACAAACCCACCAGCGGCCAGATTGTTTTCGAAGGGAAGGAGATATCAGGCAAGCCAACCTTCCAGATCACCAGGCTTGGTTTTGCACGAACTTTCCAGAATTTACGACTTTTCCATTCCATGAACGTTTTGAATAATATACTGGTGAGCATGGAACACCTGGCCAGACTTAAGCTCCCCGATCAGATGTTCAATCCCTTCAGTGTCCGCAGGGAAGAGAACGACTTTATCGAAAAGGGCAGACAGATCCTCGAGTTAATGCAGATTGGTGAATACGAAAATGAGCCTGCAACCAGCCTGCCCTACGGATTGCAGCGGCGGGTTGAGCTTGCACGAGCCCTTGCCACAGAACCACAGATTTTACTGCTCGATGAACCGGCAGCCGGATTATCCACAACAGAAGCCGATACTCTGATGGATATCATCTTCCAGATTCGCGAACAGGGTGTGACAATCTTCCTTGTTGAACATCACATGCGGGTTGTTATGAATGTTTGTGAGCAGATAACAGTACTGGATCACGGCCGAAAGATCGCAGAAGGAAACCCGAAGGCTGTCAGTTCTAATGAAAAGGTTATCGAAGCCTACCTCGGCCAGGAGAAGGAGATGGAAAAGTGTTGAAGGTAGAGAACCTGCATGTCTATTATGGCCATATCCATGCTGTCCAGGGCATCAGTTTTTCCGTCGAGGAGGGAGAGATCCTGACATTGATCGGCGCGAATGGCGCTGGAAAATCAACCACCTTGAAAGCGATTATGGGGCTGCTGAAACCAAAGCAGGGCAGTATAACATTTGATGGTCAACCCATCACGCGCATACGGCCGGAAAAAGTTATCACATTAGGTATCGGATACGTGCCGGAGGGCCGCAGAATTTTTCCGGTTCTGACAACAGAAGAAAACCTTGAAATTGGTGCTTTCTCCCGCAAGGATTTGCAAAAGATTGAAGAAGACAAGGAGCATATGTTCGAACAGTTCCCTGTTCTCAAGGAACGGCGTGATCAGCTTGCCGGATCAATGAGCGGTGGTGAGCAGCAGATGCTGGCTATTGCACGGGCTATGATGAGCCGGCCGCGCATGATACTCATGGACGAACCTTCTCTTGGACTTGCTCCGATCCTGGTTGAACAGCTGTTTGAATTGATCGCCGAACTTAATCGTCAGGGAACGACGATTTTGCTCTCGGAGCAGAATGCGAACAGCGCACTCCAGATCGCAAACCGCTGTGTGGTGCTGGAGACCGGCACCATTGCACTACAGGGTACGGCTGAAGAAATGCGATCCAACAATGAAGTACAGCGAACCTATCTGGGTATATAACGGCCTGTGTTCTGAATAGATTCTGGTTAAGTTAACGTTATTATGTCTGCACCGGAATAATTTCGGCTCGGCAGGCAGCTTTCCGAATGGTTTTTCAGGAGATTGAAATGGCAGGTAAAAAAGATAAGGGTTTTTTTGCTACAACTGAAACGGATATCCAGGAGCTGGTTCCTTCCGATCCAAAAACCTGGTGTATCGCCCTGAACCGCAATAATCCGGAGTGGATAAAAGTCACGGCGCAGATGCACGATCATGCCATGACGCTGGCCGGTGTTCCGTCTTCAAGCTTCTATTCCGATGCCCGCACTCACGTTCATGTCATGGTAGCTGTGGCGGCGTATTATGGTTTTGATGCCGGCAGGGGATCTTATGACTCATACAACATCGAAGCCGAGGCGCTGGGACAGAAGATGATCTACTCCCCGAGTGCCATGCCGACGGTCGACAACCGGCAGCCACTTATTAATGCGAAAGAGGACCTTGCAAAGCTTCGCGTTCCAGACTGGTTGAATGCCGGTCGGGTTCGCTTTGCGCTGGATGTAATAAAAATGAATGCCGGACTGGGATTAAACAGGGGCTACTTCTGTGCGCCATTCAGCCTGGCGGTCCTTCTGCGCAGTTATTCGCGCCTGATACGGGATATGCGCCGGGATCCGGAATTTGCACATGACCTGTTTTCCTTTATTGTTGATGAAGTCCTTCCTTCCTATCTGGCTCTTCAGAAAGAGTATTGCGGTACGGATGTAGGGCTGGGTTCTGATGCATGGGCCGCTTTTCCAAACATGACACCGGATTTGCTGGAAGAATGGGTGGTTCCCTACACCCGGCGTTTAAATGACAATCTGAAAAAACAAAATCAATCAGCCCTTTTTGTGGCCGGGGCCGATTATTGTGAGATGCGTACTGATTGCTTCAGCGCCGAAATCATGGGACAGTGCCTGGATATCCAGCGGAAGTTCATGGGCGGTGCTCCCGTTTTTATTCTTGGAATGGGAGCCTGGGATAAATATCCGCTTGAAGCGGTCCAGGAATATCTGGAACCCCTGAAAAGAGAGGGAACACGAGCTGTAATAACCTGCGGAGTTCCGGCCCAGCTTCTGCGTAACGGGCCGACGATTGCCATTCAGGAAACCATAAGGCGCATGATCGATGCCTTCGCCAGGGATCATAATATATCCTTCTGGCTGGCCAATATTCCCTCGGATACGCCGTCCGATCATATACATGCCGCCGTGGCCGCCATACACCAATACGGCCGGCTGCCGATCGCCAAACATCTCGAAGATATTGAGGTGGAGGTGCCGGAGCGAGAACCGCTGCACGAATTTATCGAAAAGATTTCTGAAGGAGCAGGTCTGGGCCTGGAATTGTAATTTATCCGGCAGGTTAACACAGGCAGCAGGGAGAGTTCCCTGCTGCCTGTGTTATTCAGATCCTGTGATGGATGTGGTTTGTGCCCCCGCCATTGGTGAGGGTCTGGTGGATGAAATCCTGCTGCATATTCCATACTTCGGTAGTCAGGGAAACAAGGCGGATATGGGGATTAATCATTAGCCGCACTCCGGAATCCGGAACATCCAGATACGACTGGCGCAGAGTACGCATGCTTTTAAACGAAGGAGATTTATAGTCCAGCATGCCTTCCTGAACAATATCACCAGCCGCGGTTCAATACAGTCGATTTCGAAAGCCGGTATCTTCCGGTTTATATCATTATGTGAGAGATACCGGATGATGAGCGGCCCGGCTTTTGACTTTTCCCCAAAACCGGGGGGGGGGGGCAGAAGATCGGCCGACGTATAGCCGCAGGTGTCATAGACTCGAAAATCCTCGCCCGACCCCACCCCATCTCGAGAAAACATGCGGAGGGGCAATCATTTTCATGACAAGGGCTGTGCCTGCCATGGCCATTGCCTTCCATCCCCCGGGTAGTTTTCCCGAGCCTGCAATATTCACCCTTCTGCTCCTGTCATCCCGAACCTGCGAGGGACCTTTCATCCGCGGTATTTATTATGATGCGCCAATGGAATGCCCCGACCCTTTTTTTAATTCCCCAATACTCCGTGCCTGATCAGCTTCTACTGGCATCCCAGGTGGTTGCCACACAGTCGACGCCGGTCAGGCGGATGCACCTTGGCAGCTGAAGCAGATCTCACCAAGGCAGGCTTCCACTGGCCCGCACTCTGCATGCCTCTCAGAACATAGATCCTCATCAAGGACATGTATGCCCCGGCGCCGGCTCCTTTCAAGATCCTGTACCGCGAAATATAAATCCGCTGAGTTACCAGACTGTATCCAGCTGTGACCTGTGACACTATTCATTTAAACTGGTCTGAGACCGGTCTAAATAGAGGAGGATCCATGTCAACAATTGGCGCATACCAGGCTAAAACAGAATTCTCCAATCTGATTAAGAAAGTGATGCGAGGGGAACGCATCATTATTACGCGTTATGGTGAACCCGTCGCAATGATTTCTCCTATCAAGGACGCCCCCTCCCGCCCTATTATTGAAATAATAGAGGACATCGAGGTATTTCGAAAAGACCACCGATTGGAGAATCTCACTGTTCGGGAAATGCTCGAAGAAGGCAGAGCCTGATGTCGGCATTCACCCTCGATGCATCCCTGACCATGACATGGTGTTTCCAGGACGAAGCAGATTCCTATGCAGATAGAGTATTAAACAGCCTGACTCATAGTCACGCAGTAGTGCCGGAAATCTGGCCGCTGGAGGTGGGCAATGTACTTCTCGTTGCCGAGCGGCATGTGCTGCTTGCCAGCTCGAATTCCTCACATTTTCTGGATTTACTAAGGGAGCTGCCCATTCAGGTAGAATATTCCACACAGCAGCGTATGTTCAGCGTTATCCTGAACCTTGCCCGTGATTTTTGTCTCTCCAGTTATGACGCCGCGTATCTGGACCTTGCTTTCCAGACAGGGTTTCCCCTGGCAACCCTGGAAAAATCTCTTTAAAATGCAGCTGAGAAAAGTGGCGTAGAGCGATATCTTTTGAATAAGGAATAAGCTGATTCCCGAACGATTTTTTTTCGTTGCTGACCTCATTGATATATACACAACTTCTTATCAAACATTCGTAAGAAACTGATTGCGTCTGTCAGAAAGTACTCCCAACCCTCCGGCTGCTCCTCGCCGATGCGGCCAATGCCGTACTTTGGAAATATATGCGTTTCTCGTAGTCAGCCGCGGTCAGGCGGTAGAGAGCACCGCAGGTATAGTCAATGGTGACTTCAACTTCGCCCATCCCACCGGGGATCTCGACGACTGCATCGAGGCAGCACTCTTGAGTCCCGGTCTGGACACTGTATGGTTTTTTAGATTGAAACACCTTTGGTGTCCAGACCGGGTCTCCTGATTATTCAGACCAGAACTGGACACCGTCGTAATCCGCCCTGAAGTAGCAGCTGGTTTCAGGCAATGTGAAGGTCAAGTGCCCGTTCTCGTCGCTCGTGCCGTGATAGCCAGTGGAGGTTTCGCCGTCGAAGGCGCAAGCCGGCAGATCGGCATACGGCTCGCCGCTTGTGGATTGGACGGTTATAGTCATAAGGATCGTCATTACCACAACCGCACTGTCGCAGGAAAGGAGGTAATGTTGGTTTCAGTATCCCGACCTGCCAATTTTTTTCCTGGCTGTCTTCCAGGAAACAAGGATACGAACCTGGTTACTTTATAACGGAGATCAGCCGGAATTCAATTTTGGCGTCTAAAGCTTCAGCAATCCTTTTGAGGAAAGATAAGCTGGGGGTGCTGTTGCCATTCTCCAATCGTGCAATGGAAGGCTGCCGGGTACCTACCATCTCCGCAAGTTGAGCCTGGGTCAGTCCCCGCAGCATCCGGAGCCGTGCAACCTGGTAGCCGGGTTCCAGTTCCTCAGCGGCGGCCAGGAAATCCTGATCTTTCAGCTTTTCGGTTTCCCAAACTTTAAATTCAGGCATGTTCTTTCGAGCCATTCTATACCTCATTCAGTAACGAACGCATGCGCCGCAGTGCAACCGCAATCTCGCGTTCCGGAATTTTCCGGCTTTGTTTCCGGCAGCCATGCAATATGACAAATTGCTGACTGATATGGGCAAAATAGAATAATCGAATTCCGCCCGGACGCAATTCCCAAAGCTTTGCTTTTATCTTCTTTACATGCGGCATACTCAAATTGGTTCCGAATTCCTGCAGCAGCCGCAAGGCGTTACGTATCCTTGCCTGATCCATCACTGGAAGCCCTTCAATAAACTCCAGAGGTGGACATTTTCCGCGATGATCAACATAAAAAACGATCTTCCACATATTGCCCCCATATGATTATAACATTTTTGTTATATTCTTCAACCTCATTTTCTTGTGTAATCAATCGTGACCTCGACCTCACCCATCCAACCGGGGATTTCAACAACCGCCTCGAGGCAGCACTCTTGAGACCCGGTCTGGACACGGAAGGTAGATCAATCGAAAAACCATACAGTGTCCAGACCGGGTCTCCTGATTATTCAGACCAGAACTGAACACCGTCATAATCCGCCCTGAAGCGGCAGCTGCCCTGCAGCAGCGTGAATGCCACCTCGCCGAACTCGTCCGTCGTGCCGTTGTAACTGGTATAGGTAGTGCCCTCGAACGCATATACCGACAGGCCTTCCTGCGGTGTCCCGTCCGTGTCACTCACCGTCACCGTCACCGGCAGCGTAACCGTGACCGAATCCGCCAGGCAGCCGGGGATTTCGCAGGTGTTGCTCTCGCCCGACCAGAACTGGGTGCTGTTGTAGTCCGCCCGGAAGCGGTAGCTCCCTTCGGGCAGGGTGAATGCCACCTCGCCATACGCATCGGTCGTTCCGTGGTAGTTCGTATACGTGGTGCCGTCGAAGGCGTACACCGGCACGGATTCCAGCGGGTCACCTTCCCCGTCCTCGACGGTCACCGTCACCGGAATCGACACGGTGACTGCGGCCTCCAGGCAGCCGGGTACATCGCAGTGGTTCGTCTCACCGGACCAGAACTGGGTGCCGTTCAGGTCCGAACGGAAGCGGTAGCTTCCCAGCGGCAGCGTCAGTTCAACCTCGCCGTACTCATCGGTTGTGCCGTGATAGTTCGTATACGTTGTCTCATCGAAAGCATACACCGGCAGGCCCTGCTTCGGATTTGAATCCGTGTCAGTTACGGTTATCGTAACCGGTTTGGATACTGCGACAGCTGCGCTGTCGCAATCCGGTACGGAGCAATGGTTCGTTTCGCCGCTCCAGAACTGTGTGCCGTTCAGGTCCGCCCGGAAGCGGTATTCGCCTTCCGGCAGGGTCAGTTCAACCTCGCCGTATTCATCGGTCGTGCCGTGGTAGTTCGTATACGTATCCCCATCGAAGGCGTACACCGGCAGGCCTTCCTTCGGTGTGCCGTCTGTGTCGCTAACTGTCACCGTCACCGGCAGCGTCACCGTGACCGAATCCGTCAGGCAGCCGGGGATATCGCAGGTGTTATTCTCGCCCGACCAGAACCGGGTGCCGTTGTAGTCCGCCCGGAAGCGGTAGCTCCCTTCAGGCAGGGTGAAATGAACCCTCCCCGCAGCAAGCTGCGGGGTATCCAGTCTAGTATCTTTCTCTATTCGAGTAGTTTTAGTCCCTGTTCATGGACC
>JAFGNH010000114.1 GCA_016927115.1 Anaerolineales bacterium
TCGGGGTTGCAGAAACCTGCTCCGGCCCCTGCATGCCGCTGTCCGGTACTGTGATCGGGATCGCATCAGCCCCTTCCGGCGCCCGGACCCCATCCACAGCAGTCGGACTATCAGGCCCTTCCATACTGTCGTCCGGCATGGGACCCGCGCCGCTCATGTCACCATTCCAATCAGGCTCGTCACCCGAGCCCTCCACGTCACCAGACCCGCCACCCGGTACGCCATCCATACCGCCGGGCATTGCCAGTCCGGGGGATGATGACTCCTCCAGTATCGTATCTGGGGCGGTTTCTACCACCCCTTTACCTGCATCAGGTTTTTCAACGGGGCTTTCCGGCCCCTGCATACCACTGTCAGACACTGTGATCGGGATCGCTTCCACCTCTTCGCTTCCCACTCTGATTCCTTCACTGCCAGCCATATGCTGATCATTTCCTGAATCAGGTGCTTCATCCGGCACTGTGATCGGGATTGCTGAGACTTCATCCCCACCCTGCCGCTCTGCATCCGGAAGTGTTATCGGCGTCGCCGAGATTTCTTCTGCTCCCTGCTCTGCAACAGCTGATGAAGCGGCACTTTCCGGAGCAGCAGCCAGTGTTGAATCAATAACCGTCTTCAGCTCCTCCTCGACAGCCTCCGCTTGCTGGTATACCTGTGTCTGCTCCACATGCGCTTCGGGCGAAGTGGTTGCTTCCTGCAGCCGTTGTCCTTCACTATCCTGACTTTCCCGGGATTCTCGAACCTCTCCGTTCTCACTGCTCTCCATATTCTCTGACATCATATTTCTCCTTTGGATTATTGTTTTTTTCAACTGATATGGAGGAGGATAATTGCTGTGATATATGCCATATCTATATAATTTCTTCGTTTCAGGAAGCCTCCATATTGATTCCTTTATCAGATGCCCGGAGGCTTACAGGACAGCTGCGTATTTTATTTTGATTCTTTAAATGGGATAGTAGAAAGGATTGAGGTTGTGAAAAACCTGCTTTGTTTATACTGAGGATTAAAAACAAATTCTCAGCCATGTTTGTCTTTTCTCCGAATAAACTCGAACAACCACATTCAATCCAGATGTGATTGTTCCAACGGAAACGACAGGCTGAGATGCTGTGTGAAATGTCGATCGAAATAATGATATTGTTTTGCGAACTATACGTTCCTACTATACAGGAGTTGCAATCCAAATGCAAGTACTTTTTTCAGGTGGATTGCATATCGTGCGCCGAGTGCATTTTCTGCATACGCTGCGGCCACTCCTGAATGAGATGCTGATTGGCAGCCTGGTACAGCTTTATCTGCTCTTCCGGTAATGCAAAGCGCGATTTGGCTGTTGCCAGCATCAGCAGGCAATAAGTCATATTACCGAGATGGTACGGTGTGATAAATCCCTGCTTTATACCTAGAATCTTCCACAGGTGAATCGATCCATACGCCCAGGTGGCACGAATGGGATCCTGCTGCGAAGCAGGCTTATTATTTTCATCTTCCAGCATCCGCTGCAACAGCTTGAAATCAGGATCCGAAATTAAAGAGAAATAGCCATAACGGCAGGGTGTCTCACAGAAACGGCAGCCCTTTCGGCGATGAAGGCGGTTGTTTAACGCAGCGCGCCCGGGCAGTGCTGCAGTCTCATCCATCAGATCCTGAAAAGCATACAGTGCTTTAACCGATTCCTGTGCATGATACATTCTCTCCCCCAATGCCGCTACGAGTGCTTCATCGGGTAAGCGGCTGGCGGTATGGAAAGAAAGGATTCTGGCAGCTGTCTCCAGGCATAACCGCTGCAAACCAGCGCTCCTGTCTTCGCCACATTCCGTATACACATCTTCCAGCAGCCCTGCTGCAGATTGCCGCAAGGATTCCATCTTCTCCCCCGGACAGAAAGACAGCAGATAAAAATATTGAAGTGCTTTTGTAATACTCCCCGCTGAAAAGGTTCCATTCATGTTCAATTTTTCCCTTATTCCGGTTGAGTTACTTCGTTTCTGCCTTTTTTATCATGCGAAGCGATGTATAAAACACCTTAATCCGGGAAGGAATACCCTCCTGGATACTGGCACTAATTGTCTGTCCTACTTGTAACCTCGTCATAACCCCGTCCTGGTCATCGTCGAGTGCCAGCGCAGCTTCAAGTGTATCCCGGTCATCTGCTCCCACAAGATAGCGAATGATCTTGAGGTTACACTTTTCATTGCACCAGGCAACAGCTTGGACGGTAACTGACCGATTATAACCAATCGCTGTCCTTAGGCCCGGATCTCTGTGAGGATATCCGCGAACAATTCACCCATCCTGGCCTGTGGATTGGTATCTCCAGCATACCCGCACGCGGCAACCTGCAGCACACGGTGTGCCTGCTTGAAAATTGTAAGGCGCAGCAGTTTGCTTTATTGAGGCAAACCAGTGTTTCCATACTGCATCTATATATTTATATATGAAGTTCAATACCTGCGCCATCGCAAAACATTTATTGGTATCATCCCCCGCCTGCTGCAGTTTGACTTCCATTGATCTGTCGAACTATCCATTTATCTAATACACCATAAAACCACTTTGGAATTCTTTCCTGGAAACCTGCAAGCAGCGTTATGCACCTTCACACTCTATTCAGCATAAGTTATTCATTTTGTGTCAATAATGATTCCTTCCAGTCACGGTGGAGGACGTGAATACTCAGTTGTGTTTTGTCCTGGGTTGAATCCTGCCAATCTACCCCTGAACTGGATGATGCTGCTCAGAATGTGCATGATCTGCTTTTGCTTGCGCAATTCCCCGGTTTCCTGAAGCTCTGTTCCACATCTTTTCGGTACCCATCCTGAGTCTGACCGGATTTCCAAGCGCTCTCTCCGCCGTCAGGATTGAACGACGGGGAGTAATCGGGGATTTTCACTTCAAGCCCCCGGTCACTGACTCAGGGCAGATGATCACCTCCGCCGGCCATTTCAGGAGGATCGATCAAGTTCTCA
Source organism: Anaerolineales bacterium (assembly GCA_016927115.1). GTDB lineage: Bacteria > Chloroflexota > Anaerolineae > Anaerolineales > E44-bin32 > JAFGNH01. The sequence continues at coordinate 2,970 of JAFGNH010000114.1, forward strand.
TCGGATTCAAGCTGGTTTGGATCCAAATTACCACTCGCTCTGTGCTCGTCACTCCAACTAATATAGCGATCGACATACCCGGACAGAGCCTGCTCCATTGTCATAATCGGGGCACCACCCATCATCCGGGGTTCCTCTCCGACCGGTGTCATTACATTTTTATTTTGATTTTTTATCTGTGCTTTTTCCTCGTCATTTAATGGAACTCTGTATCATGAATACCCCTCCGGATTTGGGGTCTCATTCAGATCATCAGCTGCAGGGGTGGTCTCATTATCGACATCTGGTTCACCTTCTACTGAAGTTTCCGTAGCAACATTTCCTTCTCTGTCAACGTATTTCACTTTTTGAGTAGTGACACCATTTTCATGATGAGTGTGAACAGTCAAGGTCCCTTCATATGTGCGATGTTCTTCATAACCATCGATAACCTGGTTCCCATTGCTGTCCACACGATCTTCCATTTCAACTTTTCCACTATACTCATCCCTGTCTAGATCATTAGATCCATTGCCCGTTTCACTTTGCTCAGCTGCCTGCGAGATTCGTGGATCGGCACCAACAGCAGCCCCGGCTCTCAGGCTTTCATTGATGCTCCCGGTGTCTGGGCCGATACCCGGCCCCCCCAGCAGATCACCCAATCCGATACCCAGACCGTCCGGATCCCCCAATCCCATACCCATCCCGGGGCCGCCGAGCAGATTGTCCATATCTCCCAGTGGATTTTCTGCAGGCCCTGCTCCGGTTAATCCTGCTTCCCCCTCATGCTCACCCATATAACCGACACTTGTCCCCTGGTTCGTCATCCACATTCCATCACCCTGACTTCCATCCTTGCTGACCTGGGTGATATCAAGATCGTCGACCACGCTGCCCTCTCCACCCGTATACCTGTCCTTAAGCGTATCCTCACCCCGTATTTGTCCGTCTGCCCCGACTGAAACCGAGACGCTGTAATCAATATCCTCACTCATGTCCGGCCGTTCACTCGGAAGCACCGAATCCTCTCGGACTTCTTCGATTTCAGAAGCATCCGGAGCAACCTCCTGCATCTGCACCAAATCCTGAGCTGCGGCACTATCCGGATCCTCTATCGACAGGGTGGTTGGAGCATCCGGGAGTTCCACTGCAGTGCCGCCGCTGTCCCTGCTGCCGCTGGAGCTTTCAACCGGTGGACGGTCACTTTCAGCCGCGGATTCCAACGCTTGATCCCCCGGTTCCTCTATCGATAATGAGGCCTGGGCATCCAGAACCTCCGCTGCAGTTCCGCCGCTGTCCCCGCGGCTGCTGGAACTTCCAACCTGCAATTGATCAATTTCACCGCCGGTTACCTCTGTGTCCTCTCCAGGATCTCCAACCCCTTCCTCACTGACCACGTCCGGAGACGGCCCGGATTCCCCCTCATCCCTGGTTTCGGTCTGCGTTGTGCTGCTCTCCACCGCCGGCCGAGCCGCTTCAGCCTGCACTACCTCACTTAAAGCAGCTTGCACCTGCTCGGCCTGCTGGTAGTCTCCCTGGCGCTCAACAGCTGCTTCCGGTTCAAACGTGGCCCTGTTTACGCTCTCAACCCTTTCGGCTTCTTCACGGACTCCCGCCTGCCGTTCAACGTTCTGGCTTTCTGTTGTTTCTCTGCTCTCTTCTTTCGGGGTCTCCCGGGTAACCTCTGCACTGCTGAATTCACTTGAGTCAGACATGGGATTCTCCTTGGCCTTCTACACGGCTTAGTTAATAAGAAAAATCGGATCGATCACCAGTTGAAAATGGGATCGGTCCGCGAGGAATTGGTACTCAGCTATGGGGGATACCTCAGGGATAGGAAAAACTATTTATCTGTAAACACTATACAATTTTTTTTACACAGGTCAACAAGAAAGCACAGAGCCACTCAAGAGGATACCAACTGAATCGGCGTCCCACCGAGCTGCCGGATTCTACCCTGGTTCAGATGCTGATAAGCCTGGAACTCCTTTTCAGGAAGGGCAAAACGCGATTTGGCGGTGCCAAGAAGCAGCAGACAGAAGGACAGATTCCCCAGGTTGATCGGGGTGATCATACCCCCCCCGAATCTCCAGAAGATTCCAGATCTGCTGCATGGTGTAGGTCCACAGCACACGCACCGGGTCCCGCTCTTCGACCAGTTTTTTATTTTCCGCGTCCAGCAGAGCCAGCAGGCTCTCATAATCGGGTTCGACCATCAACGTGAAATAACCGTAGCGGCAGGGCATTGTGCATAAGTCGCAGCTCTTCTTGTGGTGCAGCCGGTTATCATTTTTTTCCCTTCCGGGGTGAGCAGCAATCTTGAACATCATTCCCAGGAAGGCGGCTATCTCCTTTATATTCCCGTCAGCTCTTACAAGCACTTTGCTCATTACAACCACCGCTTCTTCCGGAGGAGTGCGGGGGGGAGCCATGAAAAGCGGCTATCCTGAACGCAGCTTCGGCGGCTGCTGCCCGGGTGAATTCCTCCAGGCTCAGGGCTGCTTGCGCTGCCAGCCGGGTTCGCATCCCAAGGCTGGCATCCCTTAAATTGCCAAAGTGCTGCGGGGGACAATAAGAGAGTAAATAGTAATAACTGACCATCTTGCGAATAGCCTCGGCACTCAATACTGGCGACATCGTTATCCTCCCTTGATGCCCTCACTAATCAGGTAATTACTTCTGCTTCACTTCCGGCAGCGGGGTGTAGAAGATTTTTACCCAGCTGGCCATGTCGTCCTGGATACCGCTGATAATTGCCTGGCCGACCTTGAGACGGGCTATGATCTGGGGCTGATCCTCGGTCAATGCCAGTGCGTTAGCCATCGCATCCCGGTCGTCAGCCGCCACCAGGCGATGGACGATCTTGAGGTTTGTATTCTTGAGCGCGTCCGGGACCAGTTTGGAGGGCACCTGATCGATGATACCCAGGCCCTGCCCGTATGCCCGTATCTCGGCCAGGATATCGGCAAACATCTCACCCATTTTTGCCGCCGGGTTGGCATCCCCCGCCGCACCTCGTGGTGCAGCGCGCAGCACACGGTGTGCCTCTTCAAAAATGGCCAGATGCTGTAAAGTGGCCGACTCCGGGGATCCCGCTGCTTCATGCTGGGCCTGGCGGTATTCATAGAGGAAATTAAGGATCAGGGCCATGGTGAGGCATTTATCAGCGTCATCGCCCATCTGGCTGAGGTTGATAACCACCGGCCGGTCGAAGAGATCCGCCCATGGGGTAGAGAAAGCGTGGTCGAAGAGATTGCCCTTCCATCCCCGCATCAGGCTGCTCAGACGGGTTTTCAGCGCAGCCGTTATGTTGCTGGTGATACGCTCCTCGTATCCCTTGTCAGCAACCAGCCCTCCGATGCGGGCGTGCAGCTGGCTGACCATTGGAGCACCCACTCCGTCAGGAGGCAGCTTTTCCTCCAGCCAGCCCTGGCTTTCGTAAAGATCTACCAACCCCTCTTCCAGAATCACCGGCAGGATCTCATACATGGGGAAGCTGGCGTTGAAAATGGATTTCAGCCGATCCATGTGGGGCATGACGTTAACATGGGCTCCCTTCAACCGGATAATGTCAAAGGGATTAATATGCAGCTGCTGCAACTGCTGCCCTCCCCAGTCATCCCTTCCCGGCATATAGATAGCTATCTTCTGCTCGAACATTCCAGAAGCGTTGTACCCAAGCGCCAGCCGGACATATTCATCCTTGGCCGGCTCAATGATCATGAAATTGACCTGATTATGCAGCAGCTCTTCGATGAAACGCCGGCATGTGTTGGATTTGCCGCTGCCGGTGATACCGGTGATGAATACATGGCGGGTGAGAGCGTCCAGGTCTACGTTATACGGAAGCTCACCTATTTCCTCACCGCCTTCCAGCACATTCCCAAGGCGCATGATCCGCTGTCCTTCCCCGAGCTCGGGTGGGTTGAGGCTGAAGCTGGCTGTAGACTGCACCGATAATCCGGGCATTTCGCGCCGCGGCAGATTGACCAGCAGGGAAAGCTCCTCGGTATTCAGGGGCGTGGTCAATCCCTGGAAAAGATTCCCCAGCGGATGTTCTATCGGCTGCCCATCCTCCGGAGCGGTCAGGATCAGCCGGGGCTGGGTAAAGGCGTCCAGCGCAACCTGGACCTGACCATCCCAGACAGGATCAAGGCGGTGAACCCTTACCGGTTCAAAAGCGCTTTTATGACCGCTGACCAGGGCTTTAAGCTGCGCCTGGGCTTGCGAGACCGACTCTGCCTGGTCGCTCAGTAAATAAACCCCAACATTCCAGCAGCCCTGGGATCGGGCCACCTCGAAGCGGCTGACAGTTTCGCTCAGCAGCCGGGTACATTCCTCAGCGTGTTTATTAAGCACTTCCTGACCAAAAGTCATCGATTCTCCGGTGGTGGCCCCTCCACTGGTGGAAGAGCTGACCGATCGGCTCAGGCTTTCACTCTCGGAAAGAGATTCGCTGCTGGAAGAGGAATCGCTTGTCGAAGGCAGGAGCTGACCAAACATGCCCATCATTCCCGAGAGTAAAAACGGTCCTCCAGCTGCTGTCAGCAGAGCAGCCACGCCACCCATTCCGGCCAGTTTGAGGCCCCTGGCTGCACCGGAGCTGTTTTCTATGGCGCTGCCAAGCACGCCTTTGCTCTTGCTTTCCGAGTCGCTGCTGGATTCACTCCGTGAGGTGGATGTAGAACTTGATTCAGATTCCGAAGTTGAGACTGTTTCGGAAGTGCCGGTGCTGCGGCCCATTGACAAAGTGGTTTTGATAAAACCGTGAATCTGGCCGGACAGGGAATTGCAGGCGTCCACGGTGTCCGCCACCCGCGATTCCGGCAGTGGTTCCGCCAGCACCAGATACAGGTACGGTTTGCCTCGCATCCCTCGCATCAACCGGTCCAATGTTTGAGGATCGGTACTCATCTGGGTATTCTCGGTCTTGGATGACGGGATTCCGGTGAAGGCGCGGGCATGGGAAAAAGTGCTCAGCGGAACGTGAATTTTATCCGCGATCTCCTTATAATCTTCTACCATCCGAACACGGGTTCCTGGCCAGTTGGAGCACAGGAACTGACCCAACTGATCTGCAAAAAGCGCCGGCTGAGTGCCGGGTGCCCGCCCCGTGACCCCGAAGTATATCCGGTTACGAATACCATCACTGCTGATCGCAAAGATCAGTGCATAGCGGGGATCAAGGCACGCTGCCAGGGATGTCTGAATGGCGCTGAAATAATCGACCGAACGTTCATCCACCGGTTTGCCGACCTGAACCACCTCGAAAAAGGCTACGTCAGGAGAGGTAGGAATGCTGCCCTCTATGACGCGCATGATTTGATTTTCGAGAATCGGGCCGTCGAGATAGTTACGCCGCAGGGCGAATAAGGTTGAACGGGATAACACTTCCCCGGCCGCGGTTAGCAGTTCTGGTGTCAGCTCCTGCGTCGAGTCCAGGTTAGCCAAAAGATTTGAGGGTTTTGCGGACATGGAACCTCCCTGAATGCGAAATTATATGGATTTTATAAAAAAGGTCTGGTCGCCGAAACGGATTTCGTCTCCCGCCTCCAGGACAGCAGTCTGATTTTTCTCCAAGAGTTCACTGTTCAGGAAAGTACCGTTGGTGCTGCCCAGATCGATTAGCTCAAGCCGGCTGCCGTCCAGTATAAGGTGGGCATGGTTCCGCGAGATCTTTTCTGAGACAATGTGCACCTGGTTTCCGGCAGACCGTCAGGAAACGTGCGCAAACTTCTGTTACAGGCAAGCGAAGGATAATGGCTGGGTAGAAGCTGGAAAATTTTATTGTAGCATGATTATCGTTCACATTAAAAACGACATCTGCCTGTTTCGCTGCATTCTCGACCGGCCAGGCATAACCTCAGTATTCATCTTCAGATTCCTTTCGCTCCATGGATCCCGCCTTTTCGCTGACGACAAACTGAACATCCCCAAAGCGTACTTTGTCTCCCACTCGCATTGAATGCAGCTTCTCTGCAGTTAACTTCTCCTCATTGAGGTACGTGCCGTTCGTGCTGCCTTTATCGACCAGAAAATATCCCTCAGGGGAATGGACAATTTCTCCATGGAAGCGTGAAACGCGTACACCCTCCAGCTGGAAATCATTCGTACGCGCCCGCCCCAATCGGGTTATCCCCGCCTTCTTGAGCGGGAATTCCATCTGTTCGGAGACAAGCCACCAGCGGGATTTTTTCTCTTCAGCAGCTACCTTTGCTTCATCGCCTGCATGCTCCTGCGGCGGCAGGATAATACTCTCGTGCTTATCCACTACAGGAACTGCGTACTGGAGGCATGCCCCGTGGACCACAATTTCCTCAGGGTTATCGGCAAGGAGAACGCGTGAGCCAAAAACCCCCAGAAGTGTGTTCACAATCGTGAATAGCTGTGATCCACCTCCAACAAGCACTACCTGCCCTATATCTTCTTTCTTCAGATCCATTACTCGCAGGCTGTTATCGATCAGCTTTTCAAACGCCAGCTGTAAATGCCGGGTGGTTTCAAAAAACGCTGCCTCATCCAACCGGATTAATTTTCGGAAGATCTGACCGTTCTGGAGCACAAGCGTTATGGTTCGCTGCGGCGGATGGGATACAGACCCGGCTTGCAGAATCTGACGGCTCAGTGACTCCTTCAGCCGCCTGGCAAACGAACGCAGAGCGATCATCGCTGATGGATCATCGACAAGAGCGGAACCAGAGATATGCAGCTCGTCGGAGATATATTTCGCAAGTTCTGAGTCATACAACCCACCGCCAAACGGCTCTCCATAATGGCCGATATATTTCAGCCTGCCAGTTTCCTGGTCGACTATACCGGCGACAATGTCCGTCGTACTCCCGCCCACATCAACAATCATCGTTGTGCCACTTGTGTTCGAAAGCATACCCTGGCGCTGCAAACTGAGAATAGCGCCTTCAGGCTCCGGCAGGAATTCAATCTGCTCATGGATTTGTTCCGGGAAACAACCCTGAACGATGTTGACAAAATCATCCAGTATCACGCCGTTGTTGTCATACTTCCAATGTACGGGATACACAAAGGAAAAATGAACACGTTCATCAAATTCACCGGCGCGCCATTTCTCACGTCTGATCTGTTCCACCAGTGCTTCAAGCAGCATACGGGTGTAATCAAGCGCCTCGGCATGTGTGTACCTCTGCTGATGTGCGAGAGGTTCTTCGCTCAGATAAGACCCGATGCATGGCTTGAAGTACTCACGGATCCTGCCTCGAACCGCTTCATTCTCAAGCTGCTGAAGAGCAGGCTCACCCATCATCTCCAGACCATCACCAGCAGGATTCAACACAAGAATAGCCGCAAGTTTCCGCTCCCCGAAACTGGTCAGAGGAGCTGGTTGTGGATCACCTGTAAGGACCGCCTGGTCGCCATTCATCTGATACGTAGCACGGTATAAACGCCAGTTTGTGGCACCGCAGTCCATACCGAACAATGTTACCTGTTCAGGTTGTGTCATTCAGGGAAACCCTCCATACTAAAATTTAGTTTCTTCAGACGATATACGATCCAGGTGAAATTTGAAGGATGGATGGCATAGGATTGATCAGTTATAGTTATAGACAGGATACACGAAACTGTCAAATTTGCCATGACAGGAACTCTCAAGAAAAAACCATTAACGTAGTTTTTGCCAACACACTCAAATCTCAACCATCACTGTATAATGCAAGCAGAAAGAATTTTTCGGGTTCTTAATTTGAGCAGAGTAAAAAAAGAAAGAGAAAATATCATGAGTACGCCCCATCAGCACTCAACCAGACAAGCGGCATCTACAGATGCCATTGCCCCGGTACTGCGCTCCAAAACGGCCGCAAGGCAGGCATACAACCGCATGAGCCGCTGGTATGACTGGATGGCAGGAGCAAGTGAACGCAAATACCGGCAGGCCGGGCTGACCGTACTACAGCCACACCCGGGAGAGAGCATCCTCGAAATCGGCTGCGGCACAGGGCACAGCCTGGAGGAAATCGCTGCGGCTGTCGGAGAAAACGGTCTGGTCTGCGGATTGGATCTTGCGGAAAATATGATCCGCATATCCCGTGAAAGGCTCAAGGCAAAGGAACTTTCTGGTCAGACGCTGCTGCTGCAGGGAGATGGCGCAGCTCTTCCCTTTCAATCCGGACAATTCGATGCGGTTTTCCTCAGCTTTACCCTCGAGTTGTTTGCTGCTCCCGAACTGGTTCAGGTGCTGGCAGCCTGCCATACCGTCCTCAAACCGGATGGGCGGTTAATCCTGGTGACGATGACCTCCAGTACAACTCCCTCCTGGACGATGCAAGCCTACCTCAGACTGCGCAGATTCTTCCCGCAGGTTCTTGACTGCCGTCCGATTCCGGTGGAGACTCTGCTGCAGAACGCATCCTTCATCGTGGTATCTCAGCAAACATTCAGCATGTTTGGCTTTCCCGTTATTGTGATCAACGCAGAGAAAGAATCCCCGGCTTGAAGCCTGAGGAGGTTTCAATGAAGCGAACCAGGCTGCTTGTTTTTAGTCTCGTACTATCCGTATTGATTGCTGCCGGCCTTGGCTGCAATCTTTTACCCCGTCAGATACCCACCAGCCTTCCGGTTGAAGCAACAACTACACCCCCCGCAGATAGCTCTGATAACCCTGTCCCGGACGAAGGCAGCACAATGCTGGAAGTGATGATCTTCTTCCCGAACACCGAGAATTATGCCGTTAATGTTCTTCCCTTTGAAGAACCAGTCCTTCGCAGCGTTCCCGCCGGGGACTCACTGCCGGAAGCCGCAGTCAGCGCGTACTTTGGCGGACCTGATGAAGCGGAACAAAGCCAGGGCCTGACCCTGATCACCAGCGGTTTCACCGGACTGGATCACATCGATATTAAGGACGGAGTTGCTCATGTGTTCCTCCTCGGCGACTGCAACAGCGGCGGTGCTGCCTATACAATCTACCAGCCGCTGCATGCAACCCTGCTCCAGTTCGACTCCATTCAATACGTAAAAATATACGACCAGTTCGGAGAAACCGAACAATCCACGGGACAGTCGGACTCCATACCTTTCTGTCTGGAACCATAAGTCAATCCTGATCCATCGCTTCCTTTCTACTTTTCTTTTGCATATCAGAAACCGGGAGTTGCCGGAAAAACAACCAACCGGTATAGTATCTGCAGAAACGTTCCGATCAGGCACCCAGGAGGCCTTGGGTAAAATTTTCATGGCCAAACGACTATCTGTACTCGATGTTGACCGCTGTGTGGGCTGCCAGGCCTGCATGTTTGCCTGTGTCCGTCGGACCGGCTCCGGTGGATTGGATGAATCCTGCATCCATGTGCGCTCTGCGGGTGGAATCCGAAAAGGATTTGTGGTCATCGTCTGCAGAGCCTGCATCTCCCCTCCGTGTGCCCGGGTATGTCCTACCGATGCGCTGATCGAAAGGGAGGGCGGCGGGGTACGGTTGAAAGCTGATCTGTGCATCAGCTGTGGAAACTGTGTGGAAGCCTGCCCATTTGGAGCGGTCCTGTGGTCTCACTCAACAAACAAGCCGCAAATCTGCATTTACTGCGGATACTGCGCGGATTATTGCCCCTACGATGTACTGGCGCTGGAAACCATCGAGGAGGTGGATCATGCTTCCGAATGATCCACTGAAGCGGGTCCTCACTGTAGACCTCACCAGGCGCTCTTTCAGCGTAGAGGAGCGTACGGATCTGTTCAAGGAGCGGCTGGGGGGAGTCGGTGCAGGCATACGTTTGCTTACAGAAGAATGCCCAGCCGGTATTGACCCCTTCGACCCGGGCAATCCGATCATTTTCGCCGTCGGGCCGCTGGTTGGTCATTTTCCGGTGGCCTCGAAAACCGTAGCGTTGTTTAAATCACCACACACCGGTGAACTGGGGGAAAGCCATGCCGGCGGTCGCAGCGCGGTCTCGATCCGTTTGGCTGGTTATGGAGCGATTATCATCAAGGGGGCCAGCACCATGCCGGTGTACCTGGTCATTAACGAAGACGGGGTTTTCTTCCGTGACGCATCCGCAATATGGGGCCTCCGCAGCAGTTATACCGTCGGCTCGGTACTGCGCGAACGTGAAACCGGACGAGGCACCCGGACGATTATGCGCATCGGGCGGGCCGGTGAAAACCTGGTTACCTACTCCAGTGTGATCACGGAAACATACCGGCACTTTGGCCGGCTGGGGTTGGGCGCGCTTTTTGGCAGCAAGAAATTGAAAGCTATTGTCATTGAGGGAAAGCAAAGTCTCCCCGTAGCTAATAAACGCACCTACCGGCAGGTGTATGACCATCTATTCAAGGCCGCCACACAGACACCGCTGATGAAGAAGTACCATGAACTGGGCACAGCGATGAATGTGGTCCCGTTGAACACCATCGGCGGACTTCCCACCCGCAATCTCCAATCAGGCACCTTTGAAGGAGCCGAAGCAATCTCAGGCGAGACAATGGCCGCCAATTACCTGGGAAGGCGGATTGCCTGCGCACACTGTCCTGTCGCCTGCATTCATCTGGCTGCACTCCGTACACCCTACCCAAACGATCCATATTTCTACAAGACAAATATGCTTGGGTATGACCATGAACCGATCTTCGCGGCAGGCAGCATGCTGGGTATCGCCGACGCTCCGGATATGCTGCGGGTAATGGATGAAATCGAAATTCTGGGGCTGGATGTTATGTCCGCTGGTGTGTGTCTTGCCTGGGCAACGGAAGCCCAGCAGCAGGGACTGATCACCACCAGAGAAACAGACAGCCTGCAGTTTACTTTTGGCGATGCCGATGCCTATATCCAGGCACTGCAGAGGATCATCTCTCAGCCGACAGATTTCTACCAGGCGCTTGCACATGGTGTGGACTATACAGCACAAATCTACGGCGGCGAGGATTTCGCCATGGCATTTGGCCGCAATGAAATGCCCGGCTACCACACCGGGCCTGGTGCCTATGCCGGTTACCTCAGCGGCGCCCGCCACAGCCACCTTGACAATGCCGGCTACAGCCTTGATCAGAAAGTTATCAAAGCCGGAGAAAAACCGGACGCAAAAACACTGGCGCTGCAGCTGTTGGAGGAAGAGCGCTGGCGGCAGGTTCTCGCCAGCCTCGTGATCTGCCTGTTCGCACGAGGTGTGTATTCCCCTGAACTTTCGTGTGAGGCACTGGAAACAATCGGTATCTCCTGCAGTGAAACCGGACTGGAGGAACTGGGCACAGCTATTCTCAGAGAAAAATACGCCTTCAAACAACGTGAAGGTTTTGACCTGACCCAATCACGCATTCCCCGCAGGATCTTTGAAACAGCAGCACCCTGGGGGCCTTTCGAGGAGACATACGTGCGTGAAATCCTTAACCAATACGCACAGAACCTCTAGCGCTGACCCAGCCTTCCTGCGTAACTATAACCCCTGGAGTTAATTCCCGTTTTTACTTGAGAGACTATTCGAAGGCATCACCACCCTTAATTCGATACCAGCTGGCAATCCTGCTTTCTGCTTCAGAAAAATCTAGGGCAAACCAACTTCTATCGTCGCCTGAAACGTATTTGGATTCACAATCACCCTGCCATTGGTAAAATCACGAATCCATTCATCTCCGGACTTATAGCGACTCTTCAAGGGCAAACCCGGATCCACTTCATAATTATCGTACCACCAATGCAGATCGTAGCTGCTTTGATGAGTATAACGAAAGTAAGCCCGCCCATTGTTGATCAATAGATAGGATGCCAATGCGAAGGTTTCCCGTTCGTGATCCAACGGCTCCCCCTGACTGACCAGAATAATGTCCTTACCCATTGCCTGCGTGCCTTCGGCAATGTTCAGCTGCATTTCCCATTCAGCAAGAGTTCCATCCCCTCTTGACCATCCTACTGCAAAGTTCTCGATCATGGCACCATCCAGGTATTGGATATAGCGATACCATACCGATGGATCGGTCAGTGAAATAATGTTGGCGTAGAGCGGGATCCCGGATGGTTGGAAATAGGACCGATACAGATATCGAAGATTGTCTTCAACGGCCGCCTGATAGGCAGCATCAGTTGGATACGAAGCAGGGATCAGCCCGGTCAGATAACGCTTCCGCAGGCTTGCTTCAACATTATCAAGGAACACGCCCCTCCATCCATTGGCTTCCTGGCTTCGTTTTGCCCGCTCAAGCCAGAAATCCCGCCACTCCTGATTTGCCGGATCCATCAGCACAAAGTTATTTTCGTTTTTTAGTAATCCACCAGTGACCCCGCGCAGGAACCAGTCCGAATGATTGGCTTCGATCTCGCAGAAATCGCCGATTATCTCCGCCACCTGGTTATGCCAGGGCTGTTGTGTACAGGAACCGGGATCCATGATCTCGGTAAAAAGCAGATACTGCAGCATGTCTGCTTTATTCCCCGACTGAAGTATTTCATCTCGTTCCCTTTCGTCAAGCCTGGTGAGGATAAAAAAATCATAGGAATCCACCAGTGTATCGAGGTTACTGTTGGATGGCGGTTTATAGAACCATGCCAGGCGAACCGGTTCGAAATCCGTGGGTAATGCCTGTGGGGTTTCAATGCCGGAAACCTGGCTGATCTGTTCAGAACCCGAGCTGTTCTCCTCTTCTGCTGCCCTGCATGCAGGTAAATAGACAGCCAGGAATACAAATCCCAGAATCCATATATTTTTTTGCATTTTTCGCTTTCTGATCCTGCACTTTATGGTCGTTTTACAGGCCTATATTGACGCCTTCAAAAAACCGGTCGAAAAAATATCTGCCGGTTCTCAATCCATTCCAACCCGATAAGCAATTGAAAAATTACACTCTATCCTATATATATTCCGATAAAATCCCTTCCAGCTTCCTGAGCACACCTTCCCTGTCACCTTCGGTGTTGACAATGTAGTGATCAGTTTTTTCAGATACCAGCGCAAAGTATGCATCCCGCATACGAGCAGCCTGGGTTGGATCAGTTTCAGGCTTGCGCTCCACAAGCACAGCTTCAGATGCCTCAAGCAGGATATATACATCAGGCTGAGGAAGCAGACGGGTGACTTTCTCTGCAACTGAAACGGATCCCGCATACCGATATTTGAGCGGATCAACCCGGATATCATCAAAAATGAAACGGTCCGCTAAAACAATTCCACCATTTCCGACCAGGGGTCTGATTTGAGTAAAGTATTTCCAATACCATGCTATAACTCTGACCCCAAGCTTTACATAACTTATCAAGGCGGAGTGTGTTGGTTTGGACTAATGTGGGAAACTCTCCCCGGTTTCCATTTTTGGGTTTGATCCGCGAAGGATCAGAACTTTCCTCTGTTCTGATTCCAGTTTTCCGGACAATCTGTCGATCACTGTGGATTTTCCCGAACCATCCACACCAGGCAAGACAACAAATAATCCCCTCTTCATATTCCCATTTTTTTTCCTATACTCAACAGCTTCAACCCTTATTGGAACCAATTCGGTACATCAGGACTTCTTCCTTGTTCTCCTGAACACTGTGAATACAACACCTACAACCGCCAGTGTTGAAATTCCAATCGCCATCAGCAGCAGATTTTGTTGTTTTTTGTGTGCTGCTGAATTCAGCTCATTTGTTGACTGATCCGCCTGAACAACCTGGGCAGAGACTTCGGGAACCAGTTCAGCAGAAAGGTTGCCTGTCCCAACTCCCAGCCTTGTATCACTCGAAAGCACCTGTTCGCCACGAACAACCGCAAAGTTGCCTGAAAGGGTTCTTCGTAATGCGGGAATGGTCAGTGCGTTCGCAGCATCCAGAATACCGGCCTCTGTCGTCCCCAGTACGCCAACAATAATATGGGTAGAATCCCAGGGCGTTTCAAGCAATTCCAGATAACCAAGACTAATACCATCAGGAAGCCGGTATTCCACATCAAAAACAGCCTCATTCACCAGATTGCTGTCTTCTTCAAACGATGCAGGGAGATACTCATTAAGCTCCAAAATCATGGGGATATTACTGGCTGCACCAATCAGAATCAGATCCAGGCCTTCCCGGAACTCCTCCGGAACCTGATCGGCGTATGCGGCCCGGATTTCGACCAATCCTCCGAGCATCTGGTCACCAAGCTCGTATGCAATTTGGGAGGCAGCAAACAATGAAGCAGGAGAATCAGGGGCAATTACAAATCCAACATTGGACAATGTCGGGGAGACGGTTAATCCCTCATAATACGAATAAAGCATCAGCAGCGATTCGACTTCCCCAACAGCGACTTCCAGTGGAATATGCAATAACGTCTGGTCGTAGATAACTGTCCACGTATTCAACCCGGAAGGCTCCGAACAGAATGAGCGAGGAATATTGTCGGATTGGAATAACAGTGAATTCGTTCCAGGAACCAGCAGGTGACCCGGTATCCTTATCTGCCTGTGAACCAGTGAGTCCCCTGCCTCTTCCTCATATACTATTCCCCCGATAGACGTGCCGTTGAGAAAAACTGTGATACCGGATTCCTCGTAATTCAGGAGTGGAGAATTCGCATAGAAGACATCCAGGTATGCTGTATTATCCGTAACCTGGCCTGCAGGGATTGGAAATTCCACACCCAGGTACCCCTTTTCACTGAAGATAGAGGAATTCAATTGAACATTTCCATAACCCAAATCTGCCAGAGTGCGGTCAACTTCTACCGACTCAGCATACTGACCCCCGGATACTTCAGATACAACTGCCACAGCTGTGCTCTCATGGGTGCGGATATCTCCGGTGCTGAATGCCTGGGCAGCTTTGACAATACCTGCTTCGTTCTGTCCGCTGATAAGCAGAACAACACGTTCATCATTCCATGGAGAGTATGCTTCCTGTAGAATTCCATCATCCGGCTGGATTCCATCCAGAGCAAAGCTGCCACTCTCGAAGGAAACAGGGAATAAGATCTCTTCCAGTGAAGAGAAACTTTCCCCCAATCCGGTAAAGATCAGGTTCGAAACGGCTTTTATCTCCGGTGTAAGATTTTTTTCTAAAAGTATATTCAACGGCATGTCATCAGTAAGCCGGCCCAGCCCCGCACTTGCTGTCAACGCTGCCTGGAGCTCTGCTGCAGCTGGTTTATCCGGAAGTACGATATAGGTGGAAGTTATCGCGGCAGCCTCATCCACACCGTGAGGCACAAGGCTGTTCGCACGGAATATGGGGGAAGGAATTGTTGTCAGATCCAGATCAGGCTGAACAGTCCGATGAATAAGGTTGAAATACGAATCAGCATAGACTATCACGGATGTCTCATAATACCCCCGACAGTCAACCCCAGCATCCATATAAATGGAGAACGACTGCTCATCAGAACTTGTTTCGATTGCTGTTTGCGGAATGTTGAAAGTAACCGTACTTTCACCCACCCAATCCAGCAGAATGCTATCGATAACCTGATTATTAAACTCCAGGTCAAGACGTACACCAATCGTATTGCTTACGTCTAGTATTGAATCATTTTCAACAACCGGATATACATTTTTTAAATGAAGCTGGATAGAAGAACCTGATGTGAGTTTCCAGTTAGCAGGAAGATTAAAACGTACACGCATAAAATCGTACGGACCCATCAGGACTTCGTCCTCGTAACCAAGATACTCAAATGTATATTCATCTTCCCCAAAGCCTGGGTCTGTATCACCTTCCTGCGCAGCAGCCCCTGAAACCGGAGCAAATAGAAGAATCATTATAAAAAGAAAAGTCAGTACCTTTAGTATTTGATTCATAATCATCCGTGCGTTACCGCACTCCTCCTCACCCACAGAACACCTCGAATACTTCAGTGATCTTTGGCTTCATTCTTTCAATTACATTTTCCCATGTGAAATGGGCTTCGACCCGCCGACGCCCTGCTCTGCCATATTTCTCCTGCGCCGCTGGATTTGTAAGTACAACTTCCAGCGCATTTGTAAGCGAATTCACGTCTCCCGGAACAGCAAGAAGGCCTGTTTCCTCATGGACAATTATATCTGCCATTGCTTCATCGTTCACACCGATACACGGCAGTCCATAAGCCATGGCTTCCAGCAGCACATCCCCCCAGGACTCCAACCTGGATGGCAGGATAAAACAATCAGCTTCTTCGTACAGGGACCTTATTTTCCCGCGATCCCATGTTGGTTCAACAATCTGTATGCCAGACAGGTCACCTGTAAAAATAGCTGGCAGCGAAGTGACCAGGATCAGGCGAGCTTCGGGGACCCGCTTTCGAACCTGCTGGAAAGCCGCTACAGCCCGATCTCCTCCTTTACGACAGAAATCCTTCCCGATAAACAATACTGCAGGCCTATCACGGCCTTCCTTTGATTTCAACACAGGCAGTTTTTCGAAATTAACTCCACCGCCCACTGCGGTGACACGATCCGCAGGGATATCGTAGTCCTGTAGAATTGATTCCCGCACATGGCTGCCACGGGTGAATATATGAACAGCTTTGTGGAAAACAATCTGCTCATACGCAAACCACTTCTTAAAATCAGCGATCGATAAAGGACTTCGCCCTTGTCCTGCCCGGGTTCGAGACAGCTGGCTGGTATAGTCTGTGTATATCACAAGAGGCACATCTGATTGAAAATAAGTTGAATCAAAAAGGACCCCGATCTGAAGAATCAGATCATAATTGCCTTTGTGGGCTTTCAGAAAGCGAGATACTTTCCAGGATCGGCTCCTGAACGCTGCCAGATTCTGATAGAACCTTTCCTTCCATTGCTTCAGATCTGGATGGAACACGCTCAGCCCGTTCCAAATTCTTGCCAGGCCACGCATGCTTCCGTCACAAACGCTCACCTGGTACTCATGCTCCAGCGCACGGATAAAGTGCCCGTATTTCACCTGTGCAGCGGGCTCGCGAAAGACATCTCCTATCAGCGAAACCAGTATGTGCGGAGAACGTTCACTCATTTTCTCCCCCCGTCTCCTGATGTCGATTCACTTTTTCCCATACAGCCGGGTCTTTATGCCCGAGAAAATGGAAAAGTCCGAGTAAAACAGCATAATTGCTGCTAACAAGAAAAGTGGGAAGATAGAAAAGTTTCGCAGCTTTGCTCTTACCGGGAAGGAAAAATCCAATAAAAGCGGATAGATAGAAAATTAACTGCAGCAGGAAAAACAGCCAGTTATATGGTGCTCCCAGATAAACCAATTCGGGCTGGAAGCGGGAGAAACCCGGCAGCAGCGCCAGAAAATTAACTGCAAAAGCCGTCAGCAAAACAAACGGCAGCGCCAGACGAAGTATCTTATGAGAGAAGACCTGCCACAAAATAACCGGCTTGTTAATAGGCAGGTTCTTCCTGGCGAACCATAAGGACTGGTACCTGCCGGCACTTATCCGCTTGCGCCGGATGATTTCATCTTGTTGAGAGGAAGAGATTCTCTCGTACGATCTGGCTGCGGGAACATATACAACACGATAGCCTTTTCGAAGAGTCTGCATCAGCATGTAAAAATCATCATTGACCATATTCTTTTGAGGGGGCTCGAACAATTCCCGCCGAATGGCAAAGATTTCACCACTGCTTCCCACACAGGAACTGAAGCGAGTCTCCTGCTTCTTAATGAATGACTCATACTTCCAGTACAAACCTTCCGAGGATCCCAGGCTGCTTTCATCCTCAGCGAGAATAACCTTCGCCCCGGTCGCTGCCCCCACGTGCACATCGGAAAATGGAAGTAAAAGTTGACGCAAGGTTTCCGAATCATAAAAATTATTGGCATCGGAAAAAACCACAATATCAGCAGATATTCCCTTCATCGCATGACTGATCGCAGCCAGCTTCCCCTCACGCTCAGGGCGATAGCTCAGTTTCACACCTCGGTCTGCATACGACTCTACAATTTCAACAGTTCGATCATCAGATCCATGTGCAGCTACCATCAGCTTAATATGCCCTGCCGGATATTCCAGCTCCAGGGTATTATCCAGCTTCTCTGCTATACAGGATTCTTCGTTGTAAGCAACAATCAACAGGCACACATCCGGAGAAAAATCAGACGGATACAAATCAGGCTTCTTTAACCGGGCAAGGAGGAATATCAATACGGGATAACCGATATATGTGTAAAAAATCATTATTAAAGAAAGCCAGAATACAATCCCGATCATTCACTACACCTGCTGTCAAGCATATCTTCATAAACTTCGCACAACTGGTCGGCGACCTTTTTTATACTGTATCCATTCCGAATAACATCTCGGGCATTTTTTCCCATCGTCTCCCGGATTGTCTCATCCTGTAACACCTCAAAGACCACATCTCTGAGAGCGTCCGGATCGTTTACCGGGATTAATCTGCCCGACACGCCATCCGAGATCACCTCGGGGATACCTCCAACTTTCGTAGCAATCACAGCCAGCCCGCAGGCCATTCCCTCCAGCAGTGTCATCGGAAGCCCTTCCGAATCAGATGGGATAAGCAGGATATCTGCTGTTTGCAGGAATGGAAGAACATTTCGCTGGCTCCCCTTATAGAGCAGTCCTCGGAGATCTGCCGATGCTACCTGCCTCTCCAGCGGGCCCTCTCCAATCACAACCAGCGCAGCATCCGGATACCGGGAATGGATTTCCGGCCAGATTTCCAGCAGAAGGTCGGGACGTTTCATCGGCACCAACCTGCCGGAAAACAGAAGGATCTGATCATATTTATCCAGGCCCATCTGTCGTCGTAAATGATGCTTTGCCTCGTTATCCAGCGGAAAGAAACTGATCAGGTTTACCCCGTTTTTCACCAGAATCCGTTTGCCGGCGGGAATTCCTGTTTCAGCCAATTCCTCATCGATCTCTGCGCTGATCACATGGAACATGGCTGCGTATTTACACAGTACACGAAAACGGAACTCTCCCAGGAACTTCCCTTTCATCTTCTGCACATCACCAATCCGTCCGCTCAAATGGGGTGTCAGCAGGAACGGGATTTTGAATAACAGCCTGGAGAGGACAGCTACTGTTGCCGGGGAGATAAACTCATGGGCATGAATCAGATCAGGCGATAGCTTTCCGATCTTCCACAGCGCAGCCAATGCGAAAATCAGGGATGCAACAGGTTTCGGCCCGGGTGCGGGCAGACGATAAACAGGTACACCGTCAACATACTCAAAAGCTTCAGTTCCGGGAAGCCTGCGCGTGAACACAATCACATCCAGTGAACGTCTCTGAAGTTCAGGCGTGAGAGCACCCAGCAGGCTTTCAATCCCGCCGACACGAGGCAAAAAACCATGGCTGACCATTACTACACGCATGGGCTTATTTATGCCTTCCGCTGCCAATTGCTTCAGCATACAGCAAAAGCAAAGCATCCATCCACATAACACTGGAGAAATGCGTCTGAGCATAAGCTCTGGCTGCACCTGCCATCTTCTGCCTGACCACAGGGTCCTGCAGAATCCTGCCGGCAGCAGTGGTGATAGCTTCAGCATCTTCCGGCTCCACCAGCACACCAAAATCCGGATCGATAATTTCGGGTAGATCGCCAATATTTGTCGATACTACCGGGAGTCCCGCCGATATCGCCTCCATCACAGCCAGGGGTGTGCCCTCTATAGTGGACGAGCAAACATACAGATCGCTGGCAGCAAGCAGGTCCGGAACGTCATTACGCAGACCAGTGAACCTGACCGAAGCAGAAACACCCAGATCTTTTGCCAGCTGTTCCCATGCAGTTCGCATTTCCCCGTCACCAACAAGCAATAACACTGAATCCGGTTCCTGTTTGTTGTATGCTGCGAATGCCTCGATCAGAATATGAAAAGCTTTTACGATCGAGAACCTTCCCACTGAAACAAGGACATGTGTATCCGGACCTATACCGAGGCTCCTGCGCACTTCCGTTACCCTCTGTGCAGGAACAGGCGGCATTACCTCGACAGCATTCAACACCACCTCGATTCGCTTTACACCCAGCCTGCGAGCATGCAGACGGCCTGTCTGGGGCCCGACAGCAATGGCAAGCCTTGAAAACAGCTTGATACACCATGTTTCCAGGAGTTCTCGGATTTTGGAGTAACGGAGATCAGGTCCAGCCAGATGCAGTGTGGCAACTGCCGGGATCCCGGCCAGGAAAGCCGCAGCCGAACCGAGGATATTTGCATATGTCAGATGAGTCTGCACCACTTCAGCGCCACTACTGCGGATATACCGCACGAGTCGCCAGAAACGGCCGGGATGCAGCAGCTTTCCCGCCGGCAGATAGGCAATCGACACATCGTTTGCTTCCAGTTCAGCGATAATCCAGTTGGATTCTTCACACTGCAAACAAACAATGCCAACCGGAATGCAACGCCGCCGGGCTTCTTTTGCGAAAGTAACCAGCAGTTTCTGTGCGCCACCTATTCGCAGATCGTCGATTATATTAAGAACTCGGACCTTATTCACTGTTTTATCCTGATACGATTACTTTTCGCTTCAGACAAAAACGGAATCATGCCCTTTTCCACTTTGTGGATATTTCGATGCAGGAATGGATATATAAAACACTTCATGAGGTTCCTCGCTCTGTTTTAAGCAGATCAATCACAGAAAGCACCGTACCCCGGTCTATCAACCACAACATCGCTGCATAAAACATAATACCGATCACGGGAATCACTATCAACCGTCCAAGGTCCCCAAACATGGACATTGATCTGTATGCCATCCCAACGACAATAACCAGGCCGGCACCTCCAGTAAGTGCGGGAAGCAGCGCATGGAGAATTTCGGTGGGGCGTATGGATACAATCGAACTGACAAGCCCCAGCTCTATCAGAGCAAAGATCGCAATGACAATCGCCTGGCCAACCGCGACTGCAAAAATACTTATCCCGGCAGTGTACCAGATCACCGGAATAGTCACAGCCAGCTTAAAAAAGCCAATCAGATTCAGTATCCCGGGTTTCCCGATTGCCTTGTAAATATCACCGGCATTAAAACTCAATGAATAAAAAAGTGTGTAAAGGCACAGCATCTGCATCACAGGAATGGAAGCACTCCACTTTTCCGAATAAAACAACGTAATTATCTCGCTGCTGAGCAAGTACAAACCAATTGCCAGTGGAACTGTGAGCAACGAGATATACTTCAGGCTTGAAAGATAGCCCTTTCGCAGTTCAACGAGGTTATCCTGGATTTTGGAGAAAGCCGGGAAGAGTGTTGTACTGACCACATAACATACACTCAGAATGACCAGATCGGGGATCCGAAATGCCATGGTATAAAAACCAAGCTGCTCAGGATCCATTCGATTACCAATAATGAGATAATCCACATTCTTGTGGATCATGCCAACAATACCAACCAGGATTATCTGAGACCCATATCCCAACAAAGAGCGTGCAACCTTCGGATCAAAATGCAGCCGGGGCCGCCAGGGCACAACAATCCAGTACAGGATATTAGATATCAGCACCCCAGCCACCTGGCCCAAAACCAGGCTCCACACACCAAAGCCCATCAAAGCCATTGTGATCGACACAAGGCCCTTCGCTGCTGCACGACCAAACTCTGGCAGAAACACCTTGCGAAATTGTAATTCTTTCTTTAATCGGGCAGCATGGATACTTCCCAGGCTGGAGAGTATGAAGGAAATCGACAGAGCCCGGATAATCGGAATTACCTGAGGTTCATGGAATAAAAAGGAGGCAAGTGGTGCTGCAAAAACTGCAACAACCGCAAGAAATACATTGACACTCACGCTCATTACAAAAGCGACGTTGGATTTTTCTTCCACATCACCCTGATGATAGATAAGCGCATGACCAACACCAAGCTCATTGAGCATTTCCAGATAGCCGATAAACACCAGGCCCATTGCAACCAGGCCGAAATCTTCAGGAGCCAGAATTCGGGCAAGTATGATGGTTGATATGAACGTCAAGCCCTTGCTCAAAGCAAAAGAAGCATAATTCCACAGAGTCCCGCTTACCGTGGATGAAGCAATCTTCCGGAATTTCTCCGTTGTCCCGTCCGCCATCAGTGAGCACCCTTTGTAGACAATTCCGTGGAAAAAACCTGCGTCAGTGAAAGTGCAATGCCCACCAGAAGCCATAGATAACGAGGATAAGCTCCATGAATGAACATGGCAGCCCCCAGGTATCCCACGAGCCCGGATGAAAATGCCTCCACCATGTTCTTCATATCCTCCTCGCCCCACTCCCGCAGCCTGGTATGCACACGCCGGACAGCCTGGAAAACCGAGACCAGAATGGTTCCAAATATCATCAAACCCAGCACGCCGGTTTCTGCAGCTACCTCGAGGTATAGATTGTGCGGTTCTCGTGCTTCCGCCCGCGGGTCCAGCCCTATTGAACGTGAATACTCCTGGTAATAGACCGGATAATTCTGCACACCCACACCCAGTATTGGGTAATCCCGGAACATATACCAGGCTGAAAGTACCTCGCTGATCCTGCCCCGGAACGAGACTTCCGCGGTAGATTGCTTGTTGCTCTGTGCCAGGTCCGTCAGCGTGCTCAAACGGTCAGTGTAGGTACTGGGCAGGAGGAGAAAGCCGATCCAGATAACCCCCAGAATCAGAATCGAATTTTTCAACTTTGGTGGATGGTATATAACCAGCACCATCATCGCCAGCACCGCGGCAACCGCCCCACCACGTGAAAACGTGAAAACAATCGTCATCCCGATTACAAAAGCCGCGTAGCCGGCTGTAATTTTAAGGTAGCGGTTTGGTTCACGGAAGAATCGATCTACGGCAAGGGGAAAAAGGAAAACAAGAATCTGAGCGTAGTAATTGGGATCACCCAGCGGCCCGGATATCCTGTTTCCCTCCACACCCTCAGAAATATTCAGATACGAAGCAGTAGCAAAGCCAAAATAATCGCTGGAGAAATTCCCGGTCAGGTACTGGTGCATACTGATTGATCCCATAAAAATACCTGCGAAGATCATCATCCAGATAACACCGCGGAATGTTTCCCGTTTCTGAATGAGAAGTACCATCAGAATGGCAATCAAACCATCTTTCCAGTAGTCAGAAACTGCAGCTAAAGCGCGGGCATAATCTCTCCCGTGGAGAATCGAGCCAAAAACAACAAAGCCATAGGCTGCAATCAATACCGACACCCGCAGCCACCCTTCCGGGAATCGTTTGAGGACCGCCCAGCGAGCCAGAATGGCAAGAACAAGTAAACCGACCATCCCTTTTGCAATAGACGGAACACCAAAAGAGTGCACCAGAACATCAGAGAAGCGGATATAGGTAATAAATACAAACAGTAATATCCCCAGCTCCGGGTTTAAGAAAGTCAACGCAGCAAACACGAGTCCAACTGGTAAAGCAAGCAGGAGCATACTTTCAAACTGTCCCACTGCCAAACCAATCGCTGCTCCAGTCAGGACAGCAAGCACTGCGAATATGAACTGCTGTTGGTTTTCTCTGACCTTCAACCTGATTTGTTCCAGCATAATCTGACTTTTCCCGGATGCATTGCAGCCAGGATCACACCTTCCTGTATTGGTTTATCCAATTTCTTCCAGCAGGTTTTCTGCACGTTCTGCTGCTTCCAGCCCGGTGTCCCCCGGCTGGATTTCTGCCACACTGACATACGGGCGTAAACTGATGGATTCATCAAGAATATTGATTTGCATCGGATTCACCAGCCGGCTGCGAATTCGTTCCAAAGTTCGAAAAGCATCCCCCTGGACAGTAGCCGGAAGGATAAAAATAAACGTTGAGTCATCCCATCGGCCAAGAATATCATTCCCTCGGATTTGATCCTTTAGAATGGTGGTGATCTGCCGCAGCAGCTGCTGAAGTACTCCCAGAGGGGCGGAATCGATCATTTCTGCGATCGCATTGAATCTGATCAAACCGATCGAGGTTATCTTCTCCGGGTCAACACTGGCGATCTCGTTAAAGGTCCGTTCAATATATTTTCGATTATAGACATTCGAAACCGGATCCATATTAAGCCGCTGACGATATGCATCAAGTGGGATCCGGATCTCTTCACGCACAATCGCCAGCGCTGCTCCAAGAACAAGTCCAAGGACAAGTGCTATAGCACCATCACGAACAGGTTTGGGAGAAACGGGTTCAAGCGAAACTATAGCCGGATCAAGGGGTTGGATGTCATATACCTTATAGAGTTCCGTGATCGCAAGGATCGCTTTCCTGCCGATGTTATTCGTGAGGGCTGCAACAAGCTCCGGATCCTCCCCGGACACTGTCAGGGAAAGAATATTTGCGTCCGGTAAAACAACCGTGGAACGTGAATATTCCTCCAGGTTGATTGGATCCAATCCCATCCCGCGGACAGTCTCCTCATAGATATGTTGACTGTTCAGAAATTCTGCGTAGGTCTGGGTGATGGACCGTTTATCCAGTGCTTCCATGCTGTTCAGTGTCACTTGGTCAGCACCTGACAACGCTGCGCTTGGACTAACCGAAAACGTTGCTGTGGTCTGGTACATGGGCGTGGCAAAATATGCAGCTATCAAGGCGCCATTGAAAGCAAAAAGGGCAGTCAAGGCAATGATCCACCACCCCCTCTGAAGCATCTTCACATATAACTTAATTTCCATCGCTCAACTCCCATTACTGCTCATGAAGCAGTCTACCCAACAGCTTTGATACAAAGGGGGCATTTTTGTGTACATTGAATTTTGCTGAAACAACTTCTTTGCCATTGGCAGCTAACTCAGCTGCCAGAGCAGGATCGTTCCACAACCTGAATATCGATTCTGCCAGAACGTCCGGATCTCCTGGTGGCACAAGAAGGCCGCTTCTATTATGCTCAACCAACTCCGGTATTCCTGAAAGAGAAGAGGCTATCACTGGAACGCCAGTAGCCATCGCCTCCATCAGGCTCACCGGAATGCCTTCCATCTTTCCTGAACGATCGACAATGCTGGGCTGTACATAACAATCCGCCTGCTTAAGGTAAGCCGCCACCTCGTCCTCGTTTTTCGGGCCGGCAAGTTCAACCCGCTCCCTCAGACCGGCAGCCTGAATTTGCGCAGAAAGCGAAGTGTTCAACTCGCCAGCACCTATAATCGTACATCGAAATGGAACGCCTCGCTCCATCAAAAGCCGCGCTGCCTCGATCAGGTATTTCTGGCCTTTATACGGCTGCAGAGAGCCTGTTGAAATGATGCTGAAAAGTCCATTTCTACTTTCCTTTTGGGAAGAATACTTTTCCGGAAAAACGCCGCAATGGTTGGTTGTGCATTTTACCTCAACCCATTCCCCGATCCTGTCTCTCAGGAATTTACGGTTGAAATCAGAGATCGTAATGATATGTGCTGCCTGCCATAGTTTTTCATATAGCATCGCTCTTTCAACAAAGATGTCATGCGCATGTACGGTCACAATAAACGGGATTGAAAAAAAACGGTTGATAATCCAGGCAGCCAGTGCCGGATGGGTAGCATAGTGAGCATGGATGCAATCCACCCCCTCTGCCTGCATTTTTCGCCCCATCTGCACAGCCTTCGGAAAAATCACCAGACTTCGATGTAAAAATTTCAACGAAGACAGATTTCCCCTGACCATAACCGTAAAGATACGCAGGTACCTGAATGGATCCCGGAAACACTGCGAGATATTTGCTGCCATGGTTCTGATGGAAAGAAAAGCACTGTAGCGGACTTTGGCAAGGAATCGTTGTGCTTCCGGATGTACGACATGCTGCTTTTGATGAATCAACGGATAGACACAGACTTCCCACCCAAGATCCTCAATCTCTGACATTTCCCGCAGGATAAATGTCTCCGGAAGATGAGGGAAACGGGACATTACATAGGCGACTTTTGCTTTCTCCTTCTTTTTACTGTTGCCGCCTCCTGTCATTTCGCTCCCCGCTGTTTCAGAACAGAGGGAATAGTGAGAAGCATAATGATCAAATCCAATAGAAGAGAACGACGGGAGAGATACGCAATATCCAACCGAACTCTCTGGTCGTAGTACAACGATGCCCTGCCGGTTATCTGCCACAACCCGGTCAACCCCGGGACAACATCAAGACGCTCTGTTTGCCAGAGTTGATAATTCTCAGCGCGGAAGGATGTGGGGCGCGGCCCAACAAAACTCATATTACCTTTCAGGATATTAACCATTTGAGGTAGTTCGTCCAGGCTGGTCCTGCGTAAAATTCTTCCTACCGGGGTAATTCTCGGGTCATTTGATATTTTAAAATCCGGCCATTCCAATTCATTAAGATACCGGTACCTCTCTTTCAATTCCTCCGCATTATGTACCATGGTGCGGAACTTATACATCCTGAACCTTCGCCCTCCCTGCCCTGTTCGTTCTTGTGTAAAAATTACAGGGCCATCCGGAGAAGTAAGCTTTATGAGGCCTGCGATAAGCAGAAGAAGAACTAACCAGATCGGAGCTGTCAGGAGGACAAGCAGGATGTCACACAGGCGTTTAATGCTTGAATATGCCTTGCCAGTGATGAGCCTGCTTGAAGGGTTTAAAGCTTCAAACCACTCTGGCATGTGGAACTGCATATTGTTCCCTGCTTCAATTCTCTCCATACGTTGTTATCCTGTCAGGCGCGAAAGGCGCTATCGATTAGCTTCTGGCAACATTGTTCCAGGGACAAAACTTTCACGACTTCCAATCCTCTTTTCCGCCTGTGAGATTAAATCATCGTACGTTATGGCATCATCAGGGAAAGATGCAGTGCTATAGGAAATCGTGATCCCTTTTCTTTTGGCCAGTTCGAAAATACCCTCGGCAAGGGTTGAAGCACCTTCCGAAGTCGTCTCAGGACATAGCACAAGATAGGAAAGGCCATCTTTATCATTGCGAATAATCGTATCTGACCTGCGAATATTTTCAGCCAGGAGCTTGCCTACACTGGCTCCCACAATTCTGCTAATACCGTACTGCTGAACCTCTTTCAATAGTGCCTGTATCTTGATGCCTCCCTTTCCCTGATCAGGCTTAATCATTACCAATGACAACGGATGCTGATATCGCCGGCATCGGCTGAGTTCCCTGTCTATCTCTCTCTGGGCGAGGGATCCTGCCACTACTCTTTCATCCAATCCCGGGAAAAACATCTCATCAAGAATATCTTCCATTCGATAAAAATGCTGCATGGTTCTTGCCGTTAGTAATATTGCCAATACCAGGAACAAGATTTCACTTATTGTCCCGTACGTTTTTATTCCACCGAATAACCCACCATCATAAAAAATCGTCAGCCGCAGAACCAGATACATCATTGCTCCAAAGGCGCTATGCCACCAGAGCCCCTGGTTGCTCCGAATAGGGAAAAGAATATTTTTTATGATGAATATCAGAATCAACAGGTAGAGAAAATTATGTATCCCTACAACTTCCAGGCCGGCGATATATTGAAGCCTTTCAAAGTTAAAAATAACCGCGAGGAATATGATAAGTATAATTAAAGAAGTCCTGAAGGATCTGGCTACCGTCTTATTCATTACCTTCCATACCAATCGACAGTTATGCAAAAGTACTAATCTTTACCTGAATGGTAACACGAAAGATCCGGGAACAGAGCTAAAAACACCGTTAAACCTCAATATCCTCCAATTCCGACCTGATTTTGATATTTTCCATATTCGATAGATCCCACACCAGAACCTTTGGATTCCACGAGTCTGAGGTTTTTGGCTGTGCAAACAGTCCCTTCCTTCTCAATAATCGCAACCCGTTCATATTAATCGTGCTTTCGACTGCGATTTTATATAGTGGAGCTGTACAAACGCCGGCGTCTATCAGTACACTGCGCCGTTTCTGTAAACTCATTCCGATCGAGTTGAACTCTTCCGGATCCTCTTTACGACACGTTTCCCGTTAGCTGTTGATCTGTACCAGCTCCTCGAGAAGCTGTTGGCGTCCTCGTGGACCAGTGGGGAAATCGCCGCTGCAGAAATGCAAACTCCGACGGACCACCTGATCCATTAAGGCTGTCCCAACCGGGTTTTGATCGAAATGGGCCATTGTTTCTACTGGCCACCAGACTTTACAACAATTCATATATTTTTCTGATCCGGGATTAAAATGACACTTTCCTGCTATTATCAAATAAGTTAAGTACCATATATTATATATTTTATTTTCTATATAACATTATATTTCACATTTCTATTACCAGGAACCCTTTAAAGTTTTAATCATTAAAGGAAATAGTTGACAATGCTCAGGCAATATGCTACACTGCGCAGAGTTAATTGATCCGGGATCGAACCGGATTGGAATCGAGAGAACCATGCTTCTTCTCTATAAGGATTTCCCGCAGACTCAGCAGCCGCTCACATACACCCTCCCACCTGGGTAGATGAGTTTCCGGGTACATGCACAGCAACCCCAAACCAGTCTCCCAACGGAGACTGGTTTTTTTTATCCTGAATAAGAAAGCATCTGAAAGGAGCAGGAACAACATAATGGTAGACCAACTCAAATCTTCTGTTTTGGAAGCTTTCCCTGAGGAAGTGCTGACCTCAAAGATCAAGGAGCCTGTCTTCATCGACGACACCACTCTGCGCGACGGTGAGCAAACCGCCGGCGTCGTTTTTGCCAATGAGGAAAAGCTGCATATCGCCCGCTTGCTCGATCGTATAGGAGTCCATCAGATTGAAGCCGGTATCCCGGCCATGGGTGGCGATGAAAAGGATGCGATTACAGAAATCGCCCATCTTGGACTCTCCGCCAGTGTGTTGGGTTGGAACCGAGCCGTTATCAGTGATATCAAACATTCACTGGATTGTGGTGTGGATGCAGTTGCTATTTCCATCTCCGCTTCCGATATCCATATCCAGCATAAGCTGGGTAAGGACCGCAAGTGGGTACTGGATTCTGTAAGTAAATCCGTCCGGTTTGCCAAAGATAACGACCTGTACGTCTCAGTAAACGCTGAAGATGCCTCCCGCTCTGATCCTGATTTCCTGATTGAATTTGCTCAGAATGCAAAAGGGGCGGGTGCCGATCGCCTGCGCTACTGTGATACTGTTGGTATCCTCGACCCGCTGCAAACATATAAACGGATAAAAGCGCTTGCTGATTCAGTCGACGTTATTATTGAAATGCACACCCACAACGATTTCGGTATGGCAACAGCCAACGCTATTGCCGGATTGGAGGCAGGCGCAACCTACGTCAACACGACAGTGAACGGCCTCGGTGAACGTGCAGGTAATGCCTCCCTGGAAGAACTCGTCATGGCGCTGCGTTATACACGCGGAGTTGAAATGGACATTCAGACTTCGCTGTTCCGGGAGATGGCAGAATACGTAGCTCTTGCCTCAGGGCGCGCTATTCCAACCTGGAAACCAGTTGTCGGTGGAAACCTGTTTGTATACGAATCGGAAGGCCGTGCCAGTGGTGTTATGGGAGATCCAGCCACGTATGAAATGTTCCTTCCCGGCGAAGTCGGCCTGATGCGCCGCTTCAGTGTGGGTAAGTATTCCGGAAAAACTGTCGTCAGCCGCAAACTTCGTGAACAAGGATACCACGCCAGCAAAGAGGAGCTTGACCACCTGGTCCCCATATTGCGCTCACGCGCTATTGCCCTCAAACGTTCATTGTTTGATAACGAGGTCATTGAAGCTTATCTAATGCTCCGGGAAAGGAAAATCACATGAATGCCTCCTCCATACGATTATTGGACACTACTTTGCGCGACGGCGAACAGGCCGTCGGTGTGATCTTCAGCCCGTGGGAAAAGCGTCAGATTGCCGGTCTGCTTGCTGCAATCGGAATCCCTGCCGTGGAAGCCGGTTTTCCTTCCCTTGGTCCTGAGGAAAAGGCGTGCATCATGGCCGTTGTTGAGGCTGACCTGAAAACCCGCAGCGGCGAAAACCTGGATGTATATGCATTTGCTCGAGCACGAAAGGACGATATCCAGGATTCAGCAGAATGCGGCGTCTCCGGGGTCGTGATTTCCATCTCCACTTCAGACTCGCACATTGAACGCAAATTCCACAAGAAGAAGGAATGGGTCTTTGATCACATCCGCGAAGCTGCTGAAGAAGCGAAAAAACTCGGACTGAAATTCACGGTCAGTGCGGAAGATGCCTCCCGCACCGAACTTGCCATGCTGCTTGAATTTTTCAATCTTGCCAGGGACCTGGGGGCGGAGCGCTTGCGCTATTGTGATTCACTCGGAGTGGAGGATCCTTACACAACCTATAAACGGATTAAATACCTTAAACAGGACATCACCCGCCCCCTCGATATGCACATGCACAACGATTTTGGAATGGCAACAGCCAATGCCCTGGCAGGTGTACGCGCAGGCGCTGACGGGGTCATCGGATCGATCGGAGGCCTCGGCGAGCGAACCGGTAATTCTCCTATCGAAGAAGTGACCATGGCACTCAAACATCTTTATGACATAGACCTGGGTATCGATACAGTCCGGTTCCGCGAAGTTGCAGAATATGTCGCCCAGGCCAGTCAGCGTGCCATCCCGATATGGAAAGCAATTGTAGGCACCAACGTATTTGCCCATGAAAGCGGCATTCACGCCGATGGCATCCTGAAACATCCGTCCAGCTATGAAGCCTTCAGTCCTGATGAAGTAGGCCTGGAGCGCCAGATCGTCATCGGCAAACATTCCGGTACTGCAGCGTTGACGCATAAATTTGCCACTCAGTTCGGAATGAACCTGGATGGAGAGACAGCCCAGGCGCTTCTCGAGAAAATCCGGTCAGCTGCTGTAGAACTGAAACGCCCGTTGTTCACCAAAGAACTCATGCTGCTCTATGAAGAGCTGCATCCTCAAGGACACAAATGATGGGACGAACACTCGCAGAAAAGATTCTAGGATCAAAAGCAGGCAGTGATCTGAAAGCAGGTGACTTTGCCGTATTTTCAGTGGACATCGTTCTGGCACATGAAGGAACAGGCCCACTGGCCGTCGATCAGTTCGAAGCACTGGGAAAGGACAAGGTAGCTGCCACGGGGTTGTTCTTTTCAGACCATGCAGCCGCCGCGCCGCGCCGGGAACTGGCCAATGTCCAGCAGCGTCTGCAGCATTTTTCCGCCCAGGCAGGCGCAACTTTCTATAAAGCCGGGGAAGGGATCTGCCACCAGCTGGTGGCGGAAGAATGGGCTGCACCAGGCCTGCTGGTTGTCGGTGCAGACTCACACTCAGTCACTGCGGGAGCCCTGGCTGCTTTCGGCACCGGTATGGGATCCACCGACATCGGCGTGGCTTTTGCCTATGGGCAGACCTGGCTGCGAGTCCCGGAGACAATCCGTGTGGAATATAAAGGCACCCTCCCTGACGGTGTCTATGCCAAAGACCTGTTTCTGGAGCTTATCGGACAGATCGGTGCCGATGGCGCTCTCTACAAGGCTCTTGAATTCGGAGGCCCTGTAATCGACAGGATGGATATGGACGGCCGCCTGACTCTGGCCAACATGTCAGTGGAGGCTGGCGGCAAGGCCGGTCTGTGCGCATCTGATAACATCACACTTGCCTTCCTGGAAAGCCAGGGACGGACGAACAGCTACAAACCGTTATCTCCGGATCAGGACGCCTCCTACGAACAGGTACTGCAAATCGATGTCAGCAGCCTCTCCCCCCGGGTGGCTTTCCCGCATTTCACTGATAACGTCCGCGCTGTTGAGGACGCGGGGGACGTGCCGATCGATCAGGTTTTCATCGGTACCTGCACCAACGGTCGGCTCTCGGACTTGCGGATTGCTGCTGCGATCCTCAAAGACAAACGGATTGCAGACGGTACCCGCCTGGTTGTCGGCCCAGCCTCTCGATCTGTATACAAAGCAGCTATTAAAGAAGGGCTGCTTGACATTTTTATTGATGCTGGTGGGTTGATCCTTCCTCCCGGCTGCGGGCCCTGTGTCGGTGTGCACCACGGCGTCCTGGCAAACGGCGAACGCTGCCTTTCCACCCAGAACCGGAACTTTAAAGGAAGAATGGGTAATCCGGAGAGTGAAATATACCTTGCCTCTCCTGCCACAGCAGCAGCAACCGCTCTGACAGGGAAAATCACCGACCCCCGGGAGGTGCTGGTATGAACCTTTCCACCCAATCAAAACGGCGTTCTTTCCGGAGGCACTCATGACCAACATTATCAAAAACACCTGTTGGGTATTCGGTGATGGTGTCAGCACCGACCATATCACACCCGGACGGTTCTACCACATGCGCGGCGACATTCCGGCGCTTGCTGAACATACACTTGAGGATGCAGATCCCCGCTTCGCGGCTGAAGCGCAGCCAGGCCAGATTATTGTCGGTGGAAAAAACTTCGGACAGGGTTCCTCACGTGAACATGCTGCACTCGTGATCAAACAACGCGGCATCCCGGTAGTCCTGGCGCAGTCCTTTGCCCGGATTTTCTACCGCAACATGGTAAACGTCGGTATTATGCCGATCATTTGTGATACATCAGGCTTTGAAACTGGTGACGAATTGGAAATCGACCTCGCAGCTGGATCTGTGAGAAACATCTCGCGGAATATCAAGCTCAGCTTCTCTCCACCGCCTGAAATCATGCGGAATATTCTTGCCGAGGGCGGATTGGTTCCATACCTGTTTAAGTTCGGAGGACTGGAATGAGCAGCCTTGAAGCGGTGTTGATCCCCGGTGACGGTATCGGGCCCGAAGTAGCGGATGCTGCCCGCCAGGTGCTGGCAGCCAGTGGTGTGGACATTCACTGGCATGTTTTCGAAGCTGGCCTGAAGGCACAGGAAATCGGACAGGACCCTCTGCCTGAAGCGCTGGTGGAGGCTGTACGCGCAACCGGTGTGGCTTTAAAAGGCCCGATAACCACACCTGTGGGCTACGGATTCACCAGTGTCAATGTCGGTCTGCGGCGTGCCCTGGACCTGTTTGTTAACCTGCGCCCGATACGGTCTTTGCCCGGCACTTTCAGCCGGTTTGAGAATGTGGATCTTGTGATCATTCGGGAGAACACCGAAGGTCTGTACATCGGTGATGAAACATGGCTTGACCAGGATACTGTGATCGCTGCCAAACTTGTTACCCGTTCCGGCAGCACCCGCATCGCCCGTTTCGCCTTCGACTATGCGCAGGCACATGGACGATCAAGCGTCACAGCAGTCCATAAGGCGAACATCCTCAAGGAATCCGATGGCTTGTTTCTATCCTGTGCCAGAAAAACAGCAGCAGACTATCCCGGCCTGCTTTTTAAAGACCGGATCATAGACGCGTTATGCATGGATCTGGTGGTCGATCCTGCACGGCATGATGTGATGCTGTGCCCGAACCTGTACGGAGATATCGTTTCCGATCTGGCTGCCGGCCTCGTCGGGGGATTGGGCACTGTACCGGGCGCTAATCTGGGTCATCGCTGTGCCATTTTCGAAGCTGTGCATGGCTCCGCACCGGATATCGCTGGCCAGGGCATTGCCAATCCCACCGCGCTGATACTGGCCGGGATTTTGCTGCTGCGGCATCTCGGTGAAAACAGTGCTGCTTTACGGATTGAACAGGGGCTGGATGCAGTATATACCGCCGGTGCAAACCTGCCGCCGGATATGGGTGGCAGTGGAAACACACAGTCCTTTACTGAAACACTTATCAAACAGATCTCCTGAAACCATTCAAACTGCGGTTTACGCAGAGCAAGGGTAGTTTATTGTGGGTAGAGAGAGTGAACAAACCAAATTCCTGAAAAATAAAGTCATTATCCAGTCTCAGGGAAGACTATGCGATACAGCTGATGAGATGCTCCGCAGCCGTCCATTCCGTACGCTGCTTGAAAACGTCCTGGAAGACCTTTCCCGCAGAGGCTCACCGATGCTGGATATATTCGGAGAGATGGGAGTTACCCCGGAAGGCATCAACAACCTCATCCAGACTTTTCAATACCTGACCATTCTTGAACGCGGCGTGATTCCCAATATCCTGCCTGAATCAGCTGTGTTTTTCCAGGATCCTGGCAAACTTCAGGACTTTGTTGAATATCTCTATAATGCCTGGCGGAATTATGACCGTTTTGTAATTGTATCCGGGATGAATGGGCAGCGCGTGGATGATCGGCCCTACCGGACTTTTAATAATACAGTCGAGACATTGATGCATCTCGTGATTGCCACGTACCGAGACATCGCCGAAAATATCTCTGGTGCACACCCACGCATCTACCGTCAGGCACGTGCAGGTGTGGATATCGGAACCATTGTTTCCCGCGAACCGCTGGCAACCGGATGGATCGACCAGCTTGGTACACCCTACAACCGCCTTCAGGATATTCCAATCATCCGCCAGGTACTGCTCTACCCTCCCCTGGTACTGAATCCCCCCATGAATAAACGCTCAGGCAGGTTCCAACGCATTGATGAAAATCCGCTGAGCCTCGTCGATCTGGACAATGGTGAATGGATAGCGTATCCGGCAAAAGTCGGTGATTTGTCTATTCTGACCTACATCCATGAGGAATTTCTCGAACTGGGCCTTTCACTGTGCAACCTGTTTGAACTGGCGGAAGATGAAGATCTAAAGAAACCGCCAGACGCTATCTACCTGTTTGGTGTTCCTGGAGACACACTGAATCGCTACGGTGATCTGCCTACCATATTTTATGATGATGAAGAAAACGGGATTTTGGTAGGTGCAATTCCAAACGAATCCCGTTTCGGCTACTTCGGCTACCTGAAGAAAATGATCCTCACGCTGCATAATATTATTGTGATGAAACGCGGACGACTTCCCTTCCACGGCGCCCTGGTTAACATCACCCTGAATCAGAAATGCTATACAGTTCTGCTGGTTGGAGAAAGCGGTGCCGGAAAATCGGAAACACTTGAGGCCTTCCGTGTGCTCAGCGAGGATATGCTGCAGGATATGACCATAATTGCCGATGATATGGGTTCGTTGGAAATCACAAACGGCAAGGTTTGTGGATATGGCACTGAGATCGGCGCGTATATACGATTGGACGATCTGCAGCCCGGCTATGAATTCGGCCAGATGGGCCGTGCCATCTTTATGAATCCCAGCCAGACGAACGCCCGGCTGCTGCTGCCGATCACAACATACGCACATGTGATCGAAGGTTTTCCCATAGATATTGTGATGTATGCTAACAACTATGAGGAAGTGGACGAAACCCATCCTGTTTTCGAAAGATTTCCGGACAGCGAATCAGCTCTCGCTGTTTTCCGTGAGGGTCGGGTAATGAGCAAAGGCACCACTACAGCCAGCGGGATTGTCCAGAGCTACTTCGGTAATATTTTCGGGCCGCCGCAGTATTTCGATCTTCACGAAGAACTGGCCGACCGTTATTTCGAACACTTCTTCCAGCATGAGCTGTTTGTCGGCCAGCTGCGAACCCGGCTGGGATTACCGGGATGGGAAACACGCGGACCGGAAGAAGCTGCCCGAATTCTCATTACTCTGCTGCAGGATCAACAGAACCGGTGAATCACACCTGACGTCCCAGACAAACCTGTTCAAGTATGACCTTTCCTTCATTTTAAATGCGATCGACGCCCGGTGAAATTTACCCGGGCGCCTTCCTTTCCCCACAATAGTATTAGCTTGTTATCATTCAATACAAACGGAAATCCTTGTTTCCGGCGTAAAAATACGGTAGGATGGAAGATGGATTATGGAACAGAAACCTTCTATTGCTGTCCTTACCGGAGATATCGTCAGTTTCTCAGATTATGCTGAGAGTACGCGCAAAGAGATTCTTTCGATGCTGAATCAGGCTGCCGTACATATCCAGAATCTGTACCCTGCAGTCTTGCCTTACGATATCGGACTATATCGAGGTGACGGCTGGCAGCTGGTCGTACTGAACCCTTCCCTTGCATTAAGAATAGCCCTTCTGATACGCTGCATATTGAAAACGGGTATAAACAACAAAGATATGGACACCCGTATCGCGATTGCAATAGGCGCAGCTGATTATCTGCCCGAAGGCAATATTGAAACCGGTGATGGGGAAGTATTTCGGGCATCCGGCTATCTGCTGGAATCCCTGTCCCGCCAGACCCACCTGGGCTGCCGCTGGCCGGCTGCCGGATCCGCGACCGTGGAAGAAGTCCTTGATGCCATGCTGCAGCTTCTTGATTCGATTGTTAATCAATGGACCGTGAGACAGGCTCGTGCTGTCACCGGCGCACTGCAGGGCTGGCGACAGATTGATATTGCTCAATCATGGATTCCTGAATCAATCAGCCAGCAGGCTGTTGCCCAGCACCTTGACAGCGCAAGCTGGTCTGTTCTATCTCATGCCGTTGGAGTTTTTGAAAAAACTGTTCTGGCATCTCTTTCTCAACGCAGCAAAACAACAAATAGGACAAGTTAATTATCTTGTATTCATATACTACAAGTGCTTATTATTGTAATCCGTACAGCTGCAGCTGGTCTCACGTTAAAAAGGTAGAACAATGAACCTGGGAAGCATACATATTCTGGTTTGCCTTCTGACCGCCCACCTCATAGCAGATTTCTTAATGCAAACCGAAAATGACATCAACAGGAAAGAGACTTTTAAAGTCCTCTTGAAACACTCTTCCATCCACGCCGCCCTGGCATACCTGCTGGTTGGAGTCCTGTCGTGGTGGGAAATTCCACTTTCTATCCTGATCTCCCATGCACTGATCGACCGGATGAAAGCACGATCAAAGAATAAAAGTGTGCTTGTGTTTGTGATAGATCAATTAGCCCATATCTTTATTCTGACCCTTCTGGCATTTCTGCTGCCGGTACTCTATTCACAGGAAACATCCTTCTGGGCTCTCTGGCTGGGCAGTAATTATTATCAGATTATTATCCTGGCTGCAGGAGTCATCCTGGTGACCCGGGTAGGCGGCATCTTCATTGGAATGGCAACCACTCCCTATTTGCGTCAACTGGAGATCTCCCGCCAGCAAAACGGTATTAATTCGGGGCATACCATCGATCCACTTTCACGAGGTTTTGATAATGGCGGATATGTCATCGGCTTGCTGGAAAGAAGCATGATCCTTCTTCTGGTTCTGTTCAATCAGGCTGCAGCGATTGGGATCCTGATCGCAGCAAAATCGTTGTTCCGCTTCGGAGAAATCAAGGACCGCGCGAATCGGATGGAAGCTGAATATATCCTCATCGGCACCATGATGAGCTTCCTGTTTGCTCTGGTTGTTTCGTTTGCGGTCCAGAGACTGCTGCCCCTGATGTAGTCTCTATTCATTGGATGTCGCCGTTCATACAATACCCGTACCCGTAAGAAAAACGCATCCTGTTTCTACAGTATCCACAGAATCCGGGTGATAGTGAAAAAAAATGAAACGCAGAGTCACACACTTCCCAATTTATTTGCTTCTACTCTGCCTGTCTGCTGGTTTTTTCTCCGGAATCTCCGCCTGCAGCATACTGAAACCTTCCCCCTCCTCCACCACCGGTGATGGAATTACAAACAGATGGGCTGTACTGTTTGAGAAGGATGGGTATGATGATGTGGGAATGACCAATCTGCCTGTTGACTACATCAGCATGAACCTTATAGAGGCACTACTGCTCGAGTCCGGATGGGAGCTCGCACGGATCCATTCCATTCCGGAGTTCTCACAAAAGGACTTCGTGGAGGAGCTCAACTGGCTGGAAGACCAAACGGATGCGGATGATCTCATATTTGTTTATGTTGCTGCACACGGCCGTTATCTGAGCCACATCATCCAGTGGGAAGAAGTTTTTCCGCCGGAATGGGAAAACATCCGTGCAGAGAAAATATTACTTGTGGATGCCTGTGAGGCCGGCAAATTTATTAAAACCGTTGAACAGATACCGGGAAACCAGATCGTTATCGGAGCTGTGCAGGAGTACGAATACGGCTGGTGCGGCCTTGAGGACGAAGGGCTGCCCATCATCGGGTTCGTTTATACACACTATTTCAGCCAGGCTTTCACAGATTCCGGTAGTGATGCTGATAAGGATGGATTCATTTCAGTGCAGGAAGCGGCTCTGTGGGCGGAAGAACAGCAGCGTGATTATATGCATGAAGTCGTTTTCGAAGTGCCGGAATTCGCCGAAGACTATCGAGAGCTGGGAATAGATCCCGAAAACAGCCCCGACTTCCCGCATACCGTTTTATCCGACACCATCGGTGAACCGGTGATCCTGAGCCTGGACGTGTCAGCTGCAACCAGTTCTCCATAATAGAACGAATTCCGTACAGAATCTAATATTGGCGGCAGTAACAAAATCGAGACTATCTCAGAAGGCCGGTGTGAGCACTGCTGTCAATCCGACCGGAACCTGCAGGGTACACAGGGTGAACCGGAACACATCCCTCCTGATGATGCTCTTCGGTGTGCCCCGGTTTCCTGAAAAAACGAATCCCCTCCGGCCGGCAGCGTTTCGTGCCGTGCAGATAAACAGCCAGCACAGATACTCGTTTCAGTTTTATACGGCAGAACAGAATTCATAGTATCATCAGAGATCAGAATATCGACTGGCAGACAGCACCGGTTACAGCCTGTCGCAAGCACGAACCGGAACAGATAGCCGAACTCCAGGAGCAACCCCATGCAGAAAGAGACACAAAAAACCGAAATCAGCGAAAAAGAGGCCGGCGAGGAAAAAAAGATTGAGTTCGAAGAAAAGCTCGTCGAAACCAACCACACAATCAGGATCAACGGTGAAGAAATACCCTACCGAGCTGCTGCAGGTACCATTCCCCTCAAAGAAGATGAGCGAAAATTCAAGGCAGCAATTTTCTACACTGCCTATACACGGACCGATATTACAGATGTCTCCAACCGGCCGCTGATTTTTGCCTTCAACGGTGGACCTGGCTCCTCTTCCGCCTGGCTGCACCTGGGCATGCTTGGGCCCAAACGGGTTATCCTTGAGCAGGATAGCGCCATTCTCCCACCCCCTTACTTGATGGAAGATAACCCCTACTCACTACTGGATCGGGCAGACATGGTGTTTATCGATCCGGTCAGCACAGGATACAGCCGGCCTGCCCCCGACAACGAGGAACCGAAAGAATTCCATGGTATTCAGAAAGACATTGAATCAGTCGCCGAATTCATTCGCATCTACACCTCACGCAGTCAGCGCTGGAGTTCCCCCAAGTATCTGGCCGGAGAGAGTTATGGGACCACCCGTGCAGCCGGCCTCTCCGGCTATCTGCAGGAACGTTTCGGTTTATATCTGAACGGCATCATCCTGATCTCCACTATCCTCAATTTCCAGAGCGCGAAATTTGATCCCGGAAACGACCTTCCCTACGTGCTCTTTCTTCCTACTTATGCTGCCAGCGCCTGGTATCACAACTGCATCGATCGCGAAAAATACCCTGAACTGATGCCGTTCCTGAAGGAAGTCCGCCAATATGCCGAAACTG
This sequence comes from Anaerolineales bacterium, assembly GCA_016927115.1. Lineage (GTDB taxonomy): Bacteria > Chloroflexota > Anaerolineae > Anaerolineales > E44-bin32 > JAFGNH01. The sequence goes on from JAFGNH010000114.1 coordinate 42,170, forward strand.
AGTATCTGCTGGCACTGATGCAGGGTAGTAATTTATCGAAAAAGGATCGTACAAGCGTTGTTAAGAAGCTGCACTCATACACCGGTCTTTCAGAAGAATACCTCTACCAGACGGATTTGCGTATCCAGATATTCCGCTTCACGAAGCAGCTGCTCCGTTCACAGGGGAAAACAATCGGCAGGCTCGACTCTCGTTATACTGGTTTAGACCGTGATTCAGCGGGCGAAGTACCGGAATTCGATCCCAGCTATGCCCTGATCCTCGGCGCATACACCGCAGCGATGAACGACTACTTGCGCAGCGAACTCCAGTTCGAGAGTGACGCAGTATATGAAATTCTTACCGGATTATATGAGAATTGGGATTACAGCACCTATCAAAACCGCTATGTGAACGTTGCCGAAACACTGCGTTCTGCAATGTCGCAGAATCCATACCTGAGGGTCTTTGTGGCGAATGGCTATTTTGACCTTGCTACTCCCTTCGCAGCTACAGATTACACCTTCACCCATCTCGGATTGGATTCATCTCTCAACAGTAACATAACCACATGTTACTATCCGGCTGGACATATGATCTACATACATACACCTTCACTATCCACCCTGAAAACCGATCTTGCTGCGTTCCTGGGTGGTTCTTCATGACATACCGTAGTAGGATCGAGGGGAAACAAAGGACGCAGCAGAAAGGTTCCTTTCCTTCCACGGAAAGATCTCATATTGCTATTTAATGCGGCACCGCCATTGTTTTCCATTCGACAGCCGGATCCGGACCGTTTCTCCGGATCCAAAACAGCAAATTTCTATGATGGAGAACCTGCAGGATAAAGCGGCCGCGCAATGTTTTTCAAATTGATATAACATGAAACCGAACTTATTTCAGAACAGGAGTGCTGTATGAAATCAACAGTGGGGCAGGATTTTCTTGAAAAAACAAAATACGAAAATATGGGCTCTTCCGATCAAAATCGGGGCGTTCCTGCGCCTCCCCTGCAGCAGTCAGCTGTTTCCGATATACGGATCGATCTTCCGGAAGCCGTAATGAGTCCGGTAAACCTGGGCACAGCAATAGAAAACCGCCAGACATATCGTAACTACGACCCGACCCCTCTCTCATTGGAGGAACTTTCCACCTTGCTGTGGGCTACCCAGGGCGTAAAGCGAATAGTCGGAGAACAAACTACGTTTCGTACTGTACCCTCGGCCGGATCCCGGCATGCGTTTGAAACAGCCCTTCTGATCAATCGCTGTGCGGATCTTGAACCCGGGTTGTACCGTTATCTTGCACTGGACCACCAGATCTCACCGGTGAGACTTTCCGAATCGGCCGCGCAGGAAGTCCGCTCTGCCTGCCTGAATCAGGGCAGCATTGAAAAAAGTGCGGTTACATTCATCTGGTATGCTGTCACGGAACGGATGATATGGCGCTATGCAGATCGCGGCTATCGCTATCTCTTCCTGGATGCAGGCCATGTTTGTCAGAACCTCTACCTTGCGGCGGAATCGATGGGCTGTGGTGTCTGTGCAATCGCAGCATTCGACGACAACCAGTTGAACGAAGTTCTCCATCTGGATGGAGAACATGAATTTGCGATTTATCTTGCTGCATTGGGAAAAAAACCAGGAATCTGACCTGTGATCTGCTGCTGTTACTATTGCGGGGGGAACCTTGCGAACTCAGCATTCTTCCTTCATTCATGTTATGATTCATACCGGTCACCGGATAATACAACCTGCTGCTGTGCGATTGTCAAAGGTGCCTTTCAAGTATGGACACAGCAGGCCTATAAGCTGGTAGAAAACATAAAATGGACAAATCGTTAAATCAAGATAATAAACTCGGGTATATTTTCATTCCGTTTGAAAAGCGGGATAGTATTGGTTTTAAAGAACTCATTATCAACATTTCTGAAAATCCCACCGGCGACCACTTTGATCCGGTTGAGGTCCATGTTTTCGCAGCCGTGAATGATCATACGGCAGTTGAAGAGCACACGTTCTTTCACCCATATAGAAGCATTGGGCATCATACCATTGCACCGGGGATAATTATCATCCAGGATCGGAAGGGAAAACGTGAGGAAGCATTTTCCTTCGGTGGAACGCTTTCCATCCTCACTCAAACCGACCTCACACAGTGTCATTTGGTCTCCACAGCACCGATCCTTCCTGCCAACCACCGGCACACAGTCATCCGGACTCTGCTGGATGAAATCCAGATTGTGATGGCTGAACGCCGGGCAGCCTGGATGAATGCAGGTGAAGAAGCGTTTGAAAAGAAACTGCTGGAGGTCGATCCCCTGGTGCTTTGTGCTGTTTTCCTCTCAAGCATTCTGAAGGAATTTTCTGACGTTGAACTGCAGTCTCTGGGCCCAAACCGGATGCTTCTGGATACCATTCGAGAGGAAATCCGGAATCTCAAGGAGAATGGAAAGTGGCCGGCGGAGATCCCTTCAATTGAGGAGATCCTCTAGATTCTCCCCTGCTCGACTTCCCAGAACAGAAAATAACTTGCGTACAGCAAGACCGGCTGAAAACCAGCCCGATCGCGGGAGATTCGGGTTCCTGATTCCTCTCTTACTCTCCTTCTGTTAGAATCAGGTACATACATAGAGAAACCCGCCAAAAACCCCGGAGGAATCCTATGAAAAGCTATCGCAAAGAACTCTGGTTTGAAATACCCACCCGGAGAGAATTCCGCAATATCACCCCACAGGTTCGCCAGTGTTTGCAGGAAAGCGGCATCCAGGAAGGCCTGATGCTGGTAAACGCAATGCACATCACCGCATCTGTCTACATTAACGACAATGAATCCGGCCTGATACAGGATTATGAAAATTGGTTGGAGGAACTGGCCCCACACGCCCCGATCAGCCAGTACCAGCACAACCGCACCGGGGAAGATAATGGTGATGCGCATCTCAAACGCCAGATTATGGGACGCGAGGTAGTCGTTGCAGTAACTGAAGGAAAGCTCGACTTCGGCCCCTGGGAACAGATCTTTTACGCTGAGTTCGACGGCCGGCGCCGAAAGCGAGTGCTTGTAAAGATCATCGGCGAATAAAACCCGCAGGCTTGACAGAAGCCGGATCCAGACTAACAATACCGGTACACGGAGGCAGGCATGAACACCAGACAGCGGCGGATCGCCGAAGGCGCTCTTTTCACCGACCAATACCAGCTGACAATGGCACAGCTCTACTACCGTTTCGGGCTGCATGAAACCCCGGCTCAATTTGATCATTTTTTCCGCAGTTATCCCGAATACGGCATGCATAAAGCAGGCTTCTGTATTAATGCTGGATTGGATACGCTGCTGGATTGGATCAGGGAAGCACGCTTCGGGGATGAAGAAATCAATCTGCTTCGCTCCCAGACCGGCCAGAGTGGGGAACGCCTGTTCAAGGATGATTTCCTGACCTGGCTCCAGAACAACGGCAGCTTCGAAACACTGAACCTGCGCTCTATCCCGGAAGGCCGGGTCATTCACCCCAATGTTCCTGTCAATATTGTCCAGGGGCCGCTGGCACTTGCCCAGATTCTGGAAACCCCCTTGCTCAATCAACTGAATTATCAGATCCTGATTGCCACAAAAGCCGCCCGCATCCGCCAGAGTGGAAACTGCCAGCTGCTGATGGAGTTCGGTATGCGACGCGGGCAGGGAAAGGGCGTCAATGAGGGTGCAAGAGCTGCCCTGATCGGGGGCGCAGATTTCACATCCAATACCGGTATCTCCCATGTATTGGGCTTCCCGCCAAAAGGAACACATGCCCACAGTCTTGTCCAGGCGTTCCTTGCTCTGGGTCAGACAGAGCTGGATGCCTTCAGAGCCTATGCCGATGTCTACCCGGACGACTGCCTTCTTCTGGTAGACACTATTGACACACTTGAAAGCGGCATTCCCAATGCGATCACCGTTTTCGAGGAACTCAAACGGAAAGGCCACAAGCCGATCGGTATCCGGCTTGATTCCGGCGATCTGGCTCATCTCAGCATCCATGCCTGCCAGATGCTCGACCAGTCCGGCTTTCCCGAAGTTTCGATTGTGCTCAGCAACCAGCTCGATGAACTGGTTATCTGGCAGATCATCCGCCAGATCCGTGAAGAAGCACCGCAATATGGCCTCGATCCGGACCAGGTAATCAAACGGCTGGCCTATGGGGTGGGCACTCGACTGATTACCTCCGCTGGCAACTGTGCCCTCGATGGGGTCTACAAAATGGTTGCCATCAGGAAAGACCAGCAGTGGAAACCAGCAATCAAGATCTCTGAAAATCCGGATAAGATCCCTAATCCCGGTAATAAGCATGTCTGGCGTATTTATGATGAGCGCGGTTATGCAACTGCTGACCTGCTCAGTCTGAGCGATGAGGAGTTGAAAAAGCAGGATCCAATTGTGCTGCGCCATCCGATAAATCCACACCAGTATCGAAAAATCCCTGCCAGTGAGATTACTCGTATCGAACCCCTGCTGGTAGATGTTCTTCTAGATGGCGAGATGGTCCATCAAGCACCCTCGATCGAAGAGATGCGTGAGGTGCGCCAGAAAGATCTTGAGCAGTTCGATCCCGGAGTACGCCGGATCATGAACCCGCACATTTATCATGTCTCGCTCACTCAAAAGCTGTGGGATCTCAAGCAGGAGCTTATCAGGGAGACTCTTGCGAATGGTGGCTCCAATCACATCCTGCCGTGAGCTGCAGGCTCCCTTCCCCCATGCAGGTTGTGGACAAACCCCACCGTTTGCCTGCCCACCCCGGGGGAATGAAATCCGGTATGCTGTTCGCATACTCAGTCTGCTGCGTGGAAACCTCAGGAAGAAAAAGACGGTTTAAGGAAGCACATCGTTATCGCGGAACCCGATTCCTGGCCGCTCTTTATCGTGATCGTTCCCCCCATTCCCTCCACCAGCGACCTGGCAATCGGCAGCCCCAGGCCAAAGCCGGCTGTTTCCCGGTTGTCTTCCGTGCGATAAAAACGCTCAAAAACATGTTCCATCTTGTCAGCCGGGATCCCCGGTCCATCATCGCGGACACATACTTCTATCTGTGAGCCTGCCTCTTCAACAGCGATCCGGATCCCCCCTTCAGAGTGCTTCAACGCATTATCAAGCAGTATCACCATCACTTGTTTGATTGCATCACGATCCCCCAGCACAGACACATCGACCGGATTCTTCAGTTTAATCGACCTATCCGGATCCAGATGGTGAGCCTGCCGGATGGTCTCTTCAAGCACTGGATTCAGCAGCAGCGGCTCCCTGACAAGGCTTCTACCCGCATCAGCTCGCGCGAGCTGCAGCAGATCGTTTACCAGCCGGATCAACCGGTCGCTTTCATCAACCATATCGATGAGAATATCCGCCTGCTCTTCTGCGGATGCCGGGGGGTTGCGGCCCAACAATCCCAGATTGCCGCGCAGGGTGGTGAGTGGTGTGCGCAGCTCATGGGATACATCAGCTACAAAATCCCGCTGCATCTGGAGTGCATGTTCCACTTTCTGGTATGCCTCCTGCAAGCCGGAAAGCATCTGATTAAAAGTTGCAGCAAGGCGCCCAACCTCATCCTGAGGGCCGGTGTAATCAACTCTGCGGGTAAAATCTCTTTCCTCACCGATCTCCTGAGCTGTTTTTGTCATACGGTGGATCGGCCGCAAGGTCAACCCGGACATGGCCCAGCCGGCACCGAAAGCGATCAGTATGGTCAGCAGGCTGGCGATGCCCATGGTTGCCGCCAGGGATTGAAGGGTACGGTCACGTTCTGTCAGAGAGCGAGCCACCTGGAGAATCAAAACCGTTTCATTCTGCTGCACGATCGGCCGGCTGTAGATCAGCATATGCTCACCGGAGACGGTGCTCTCCTCCCACCACGCCTTTTGAGTTTGCAGTTCTGCCAACCCCTCTTCGCTCAATGGAAGTGCGTCTTCCACTCGCCCGAACGGACTTGCAACCAGGTTTCCCTCCGCATCAAGGACGCGCGCTATTTCCCGCTCGCGCAGATTGCGGAATGCCTGGTCATTGGAAAATTCGTCAAAAGCCTGTGGGGGCGGCGGATCTCGCTGGATATGATCCTGCATCGGAATTTCAGAGTCCATATGGATGGCAGCGTCAACGAGTTTCTCACTGCTCTGGCTGAGATCAGCTTTTAATGCATCAAGCGTATTTTGTGACTGGATCGAATACAGAGCCACACCGATAATAATCAGGGTCAGGGAAAGGATAAAGCTGTACAGCAGGGTAAGACGCAGCCGGATAGACATCATTCCTCCCGCAGTACGTAGCCAATACCGCGCACTGTCTGGATCAGCCGCGGGCTGCCATCTGCCTCGAGCTTCTTCCGCAGATACCCTATGTAGATTTCCAGTACATTATCATCCCCGCCGAAATCATATCCCCATACTTCGTTCAGGATTTGCTTTCGCTCCAGTACCTGGCGTGGATGGCGAAGCAGCATGTGCAGCAGGTTAAACTCGGTTACGGTGAGGGAAAGGGCTGTCTCACCACACATCGCCTCCCGGGTTGTCGGGTCGAGCCATAAGTCACCATAGGAAGCCTTCTGGTTTTCCGGTTTTGCCTCCACACGCCGCAGCAAGGCATGCACCCGTGCAACGAGCTCGGCCGGGGCGAAAGGTTTTACCAGGTAATCATCCGCCCCACTTTCAAGCCCTTCTACCCGATTCTCAACAGCGTCGCGCGCTGTCAACATAAGAATCATGGTTTGATCGCCTTCACTGCGCAGGCGCTGGACAAAGTGGATACCGTCCATTTTGGGCATTTTCCAATCCACAATTACCAGATCAGGTTCGTTCGCAGAAACAAGCGGGAGTGCTTCCAGCCCATTGGTCGCAGTATAAACGGTCAGATTCTCATACGCCAGTGTACGCTGGAGCATCTTTAATAATTTCGGGTCATCATCAACTATCAGTACCGCAGGCATTCGTTTTCCCATTTTTTCATAGTATCACAACCCATACTCTAATGGAGCTTCCTGTGAAAATGCTGTGAACGCAGCCCCCGCAGCCATTTTCTCAACATATTCACAGCTTCCTCAAAGATTTCCTCAGTCTACCCGTATATTATCAGCGCCAGGTGAAAGCCCTGGTAGATGCAGCCCTGCTGGCCGGAGCGTCCTGACTCGGCCATAGAAATGCTCCCTTCATTAAAAGGTATACAAACGGCGGAACCCTTTCTATACAAATTTTCAAGTGCAGAACAACTTCTCCCTGCAGGATCCGGGAGTTGTTCTTACTCTCAAGCAAAGGTTCTTTTTCTCAGCATTTCCACAGGCTTTTCTTGGGTTTCTCACAGTGTTGAGGACTAGACTTTGGTCTGAAGAAAGGGAGAACTATGAATAACGCAGAAAACAACATCCGTAAATTCAACCGATTTGAATTGAAGTACGTGATCACATTACGGCAGGCCGAACGTTTCAAGGCCAGCCTGCCTAACTTCATGGACCCGGATAGTCAGGGCTGGGGCGGCCGGTACACCCTCAGCAGCCTGTATTATGACTCACCCGGCCTGCGCTGCTACCACGAGAAGGAAAACGGGCTGCGTTTCCGGCGAAAGCTCCGGATCCGCCATTATGTAACCAACGGACCACTGACTGAGCAATCACCGGTTTTTATCGAGATCAAACAACGTGTCGATCGGGTCACCCAGAAACGGCGGGTTTCTCTGCCATACGGCGATGCCCTGCGCCTCTGTAATGACCGCCGGATGCCCGACTTCTCAGCAGAGCAGCCCTTTTTCGATGAAGTCTATGCTTTCCTCTGGCAGTACAACCTGCGGCCGATGAGTATCGTCCGCTACGATCGGCAGGCTTTTACAGGAACAGCTTATGATCCCGGCCTTCGGGTCACATTCGATACGTCGCTGACTTTCCAGCCCAACCGGCTGCGGTTGCATGAGGACGCCACTACCATGCCGATCCTGCCGCCGAACCAGGTGGTAATGGAGATCAAGATCAACGAACGGATGCCTTACTGGCTGACTAATATGATTGCGGATCACAACCTTGAACTGATGCGGATCAGCAAATACTGCCGCAGTATAGAAGCGGCCAGCAATATCCCTGCATTAAAGTGGCGTTGGCTGCCCGCTGAAAATTCTGAAGACGTACTGTCTTCCACCCTGTCTGTGTTCAGCACGCTGAGACAGAGAATGGGTATCCAGAGCCTGTAACAACGAATTAAATTAACCGGATTTGGAGGTTTTCCATGGATGTTTTCAACATTACCGATCTTACCAGTGAATTCACCGTGCTGGATGTTGTCCTTGTACTCACGCTTAGCTTCCTGCTGAGCGCATTTATCGGCTGGATCTACCAGCACACCCACCGCGGCACTTCATACACACAGAGTTTTGTCTTCACACTCGTAATGAATGGGATGATTGTCGCCCTGGTTATGCTCATCGTCGGCTCCAATATCGCCCGTGCCTTTTCGCTGGTTGGTGCACTTTCGATCATCCGTTTTCGTAACGCAGTCAAAGAGACGCGCGATGTCGGCTTTATCTTTTTCACCATGGCAATCGGGATGGCAGTCGGAACCCGCTTCTACCTGCTTGCGATCATCGCTGCCGTAGTGATCAGCCTGGTGGTCCTCCTGATGACCCGCCTGGATTGGTTCGCACATGAAAATGCATCTCAAATCCTGCGAGTACAGGTGCCGGAAGGTACTCCTTTTGAAACTCTTTTTGATCCAGTGTTTTATCGATACACGAGTGTTTCAGATTTGATCAGTGTGGATACTGTCCAGAACGGCTCACTGATCGAACTGGTTTACAACATCGCCACGAGAAAATCTGTCCGCATGCAGGATTTCCTGCAGGAACTCAAAAAGCTGAATGGTGACCATAAAGTTACATTGATCACCGGCTACAACACGACCGACCTTTAGCGTGGAGGAACTATTATGACCCTGAAACTAAAACGAAATTTACCGTATGTACTGCTTCTTGTCAGCCTGCTTTCATTACTGGTTCTGGCTGCAGGCAGCTGCCCAATAACAGCCTTTACTATATAAATGGAGTTAATCATGAAGAAACTGATCACAAACCTTACCCTGATATTTCTGATAGCAGTGATGACCGGATGTGCTGGGACCACCGCGGCCGCTGAGACCGATGCACTATCTACTATCGCTCAGGATCAGGAATACACCACAACTGCAGCAGATGAAGAAAGCCCTGCTGCACTTATCTCAGAGACATCCACAGCAGATACAAGCGACGAAGAAGTCTTCCGTCCCGCAAACTGGTCCGAAGAAACGCACAGCAACGACGTCGATTCGAATTACGATGTAGTCTTCCCTGAAAACAAGGTCAACCAGATCACAATTACGATCGACCCGGCCGATTGGGAAGCGATGCAAGCAAATATGGTGGCGCTTTTCGGCGAACAGGGCAGCAGCGTTGAGCAGAGGGGCGGCGCTCTTGCGGATGAACAATCCCAATTAGGCGACCGTCCGCTACCTGGCGAAAGAGGTAATAACCAACCACCCGGGGGCTTCAATCCGCCCGTAGACGGTGAACGCCCCGAAATGGCCGAAGGTGGTATAGGCGGGGACGACGTAACATCCCAAGACCCGATGTGGGTCGAAGCAACGGTTGAGTTCGACGGCAATATCTGGACGAATGTCGGCGTGCGCTACAAAGGCAACTCATCGCTCAACGGCGGATGGCGCAGCGGTACAACCAAGCTGCCACTTAAGCTCGACTTTGATGAATTTGAAGACGAATACCCCGAGATCGACAACCAGCGTTTCTACGGCTTCAAGCAGCTTTCGTTGGCTAACGGCTACAATGACACCTCCTTCCTGCGTGACGCAGCTTCGTCGCAAATTTTGGAGGAAGCTTCGCTGCCCGTCGCCAAGACCGCTTTCTACGAAGTTTTCCTTGATTACGGCGAAGGTCCTGTCTCACTGGGTCTCTACACCATGATCGAAGTTATCGACGACACCGCTGTCGAGCGTTATTTCGGAGAGGACGAAGGGAACATATACGAAGCCGAAGGCTCGGCAGCGAGCTTTGCAGCGAACACCTACGACCGGATCGAAGCCAGCTTCCAGAAAGAAAATAACAGCGATTCCGACTGGAGCGACATCGAAGCGCTCTTCGCCGTTTTGCACTCCAATTTACGCAACGAAGACCCTGCCGCATGGCGTGCCGAACTCGAATCTATTTTCGATGTGGACGATTTCATCGAATGGCTGGCAATTGCAGCCGTCATCGAGCATTGGGATTCCTACGGTAACATGGATCACAACTATTACCTGTACAATGACTTCGATACAGGAAAACTGACCTGGATTTCGTGGGATCACAATGAGACAATGTCCACAACAGGCATGGGGAGTGGCGCACGAGATAACATCAGGACTGTCGATGGCATCGAAGGTAACGCGCCGAATAACCGCGGAGGTACGAATCGCACCGTCTCGCTCGATAAATCCGAAATCGGCGATAACTGGCCCCTGATACGCTTCTTGCTCGATGACCCCATCTACTACGAGCTTTATATCAATGATCTTGCCGAAATCGTCGCAGGTCCTTTCAATCCCGACCACATGGTGGAAACCTATCAAAGCATGGCAGATCTGATTGCTCCCTACGCAGCCGCCGATGTCGGCGAAGAAGCCTTCAACAACGCGGTTCAACAATTGATCGCCTATGCATATCAGCGAGCCGAAGCAGTCGATGAATTCTTATCCGGTCTTGAAAAATAATATATTTACTAAAGGAAACTCCATGAAATACAGAACCCTCTTTTACATTTTGATGATTCTGACACTGATACTCAACGCCTGTTCCGGAACTGCTGCCGCAGATTCCAACACACAGACGGGGGATGGCGCATCGGACTTAACACCACTTGCTGCAGCATCCCAGGAAATGATTGCCATCCCGGTCTCTGCCGACTTCGAAGACGACGATTTCGCATCTACCGATGTCGGCGCAACGACCAGCATAACCCTTAAAGGCGATTCGATCGATGCAGCAGGAGCGGGCGTAGAAGTAAATGGCTCTTCCGCCACCATCACCGCCGCCGGCAGCTACAAAATCAGCGGCATACTCAACGATGGGCAAATTGTCGTAGATACACAGGATTCAGAGAATGTAGTTTTGCTGCTGGCTGGCGTCGATATCCACAACGAAAGCAGCGCATCGATCTACGTAGCGAACGCCGAGAAGGTGATTATCACGCTCTCCGACGGTACGCAGAACAACATCAGCGACGGGGGACGCTACACCAACCTTGACGAGAGCGGCGAACCGAATGCCGCCATTTTCAGCCACGACGACCTGACCATTAACGGTGACGGCGCCCTCACTGTGACTGCGAACTATAACAACGGCATCGTTAGCAAAGACGACCTGAAGATCACCGGCGGCATCATCACCGTGACCGCAGTAAATGATGGTATTAAGGGTAAAGATTCCCTCTCTATTCTCGATGGTACGCTGACTGTTATCGCCGGTGCTGATGGACTTGAAGCCACCAATGCAGATGAATCGGGCAAAGGCTTTATCCTGATTGAAGGCGGCACCCTGAATATAACAGCCGCTCTCGATGGGATCCATGCCGAAACAATTCTTCAGATCAATGGCGGAACGGTCGACATTACAACCGGCGGCGGAACAGTAAATAACAGCACCGATGGCGGCGGTATTTGGGGCGGACGCGGCACGGAGGGCAACACGGATAAACCGGCCGAAAGCGCCAAAGGTCTGAAGGCAGGGCTGGCGATGACCATCAGTGGAGGTATTTTTACAATCAACTCAGCAGATGACAGCTTGCACAGTAATGGCACTATCACCATCTATGGCGGGGAAATTACTTTGAGCTCCGGCGACGATGGTATGCATGCTGATTCAGCCCTGACTATTAATGCCGGTACGATCACCATTACCCAATCCTATGAAGGGCTGGAAAGCGCTGTTATTACCATCAACAACGGGGACGTACACGTGATGGCCAGTGATGACGGCATCAACGCTGGCGGCGGAGCAGATAACTCAGCCGTGGGCGGACGGCCCGGAGAGAACGCCTTCAATACCTCCGACGGCAGCTGGGTTTATATCAACGGCGGCACCATTTATGTGAATGCCAACGGTGATGGACTCGACACCAACGGTTCGTTTGAAATGACAGGCGGAAATGTGATTGTTGATGGCCCGATCAATGATGGAAACGGCCCACTGGATTACATGGGCACCTTCAACATCACCGGCGGCTTCCTTGTTGCTGTCGGCAGCTCCGGCATGGCCCAGGCTCCCAGCGAGACCTCAAGCCAGTATTCGGTGATGTACAACTTCGACAGCCAGCAGCCAACCGGCACGATGATTCACATTGAGAGTGATAGCGGTGAAGAAATTCTGACCTATCTGCCTGCGAAATCCTACCAGTCTGTCCTGTTCTCTACAGCAGAACTGGAGAATGGCGAAACCTGCGTGATCTATACCGGTGGAAACGCATCCGGAAGCATCACCGACGGCTTATACGCTGACAGCTCCTACACCCCCGGCACCCAGGTGGCCAGCCTGACCATTTCAAGTATGGTTACTGGCGGCGGAATGTTAAGAGACATGATGGGCGGCGGAAGGCCGGGAGGAGGACGGCACTGAGGATAACAGGCAAGTATCCAAACAGGATTCCCACCGGCTTGCGTAATAACCTATAAAAACAAAGCCGTGCTGCCTGAACAAAATCCCCCAAGACAGCACGGTGTTTTTATTTTGCACGGAGTCTATGCCCTGGTATCCCGCAGACACCGGATGATCCCCAGCACAAAATTCATGCGGGGGACCCGTTCCATATACTCAATATATGTATCGCCGAATTTTTCAATACAGCGCTTCTCCTCATCATAGGTACCCTGATAATAGAAAAGAGCCCCGCACACACCCAATACAGCAACCAACCAGTGTTGCGATATCAATGAAAGCGCAATACTCAACAGGACACCGGCAAGATATTGCGGATGACGAACAATGCTGTACACACCACTGTCGACCAGGGTCGTTGTGTGCATATACCCCTTTCCCTGCACGTTCCCCTTTTTTCGGAAAGTATAAATTGGAAGCCATCCAAATACAGCTGACAACATCATCACACCCCAGCCAAGATTAATCACAGACACATTGCCGGCGGGATTGTAGAGGATAACAGCCAGCACTATCTGCCCCACTGCCAGTATAGTGACAAGAATTCCGCTTACCATCATCTTTCTGTTCCACATGGTTTCCGTCCCACCCAAAGACCGCGTTGATTCCGCCTCGAAATTTCAGGATTCCAGGTTGAATGAATGGCCTGCCACACTGCCGGGATTACGTCTGCGTGATAGAAGAATTCTGATTATTATCCCTGCTGTCCAGTCTCCTGATTCCACTGTACTGCATTTTGTACATGTTTTCAAATAAATGTACTGAACATAAAAGGAGCTGGTCATCCGGAAAAAACCCGGCTGCCACCAAGACCCCGGAATCACCGGGCTATTTTAGATCAAACGCTCGTTTCCTTTTTTTTAAAAAGCCGACGGAGCTGCCAACCAGGAAACTGCCCTCGCTCTACACATTGCACCCGGCACTGTTAAGAATCACCTCAAGAATATCTTCGGGAAATTGAATGTGCGCAGTATTGCAAATGTTTTCCTGACGACGCTCGTGACAGGCGGTTTTATCGGGGTCGCCCCAAACCTGGCCCTGGTATTCTCACCCGGCTGGGAAGGTCTCCTGATGATGGCTGGAATTACACTGGCAGGACTGTGGCTGCTGCAGAAACAGAAACGCAGGATTGAATGAAGCATTTCCCCTGTACGGCTGTCCTTGCCAGCGTTCACACACAGGACAGCCGACAGGGAAAAGCGACTGCCGACAGAAAAGTACTGCTTCAATCGTTTCAGGTTTTTCAACACGATATCTGCAGCGTTTTTTAAACCTGTATCAGGATTGCGAACCCGGACAGACTGTATGTCCACGGCCCTGCCTGATACAACCCAGCCTGGGAAGCAGACGTTCCCCACAGAATCGATCAACCCTGTCTGAGCCTGCCCGAAATGAATATTCAACCTCCAGCCCACATATTGAAAGTCGTGATCTGCTGCGCTGTTTCTTCCAGACCGTGTTGTTCGTCAGCCAGGTGAAGTTTTTCTTTGAAACCCTGTAATCAACTTCAGCTACTCCAGCAGTCCTGTTTCCCTGCCCCCCTTCTCTGTATCGTTTTAACTGGCTCCCGTGTATTTATAGCGGTCTTGAACGGTAATGGTTTCTACTTCGTACATCCATTCCTTCTCAGAATTATCAGCAGAACATATTTTAGACCCACCCCTTGTATCTTTTCCTTACGCTGTTCGAGAAATCTTTCAAGCAGGAATACCATTCGAACGCAAACGCTGCACCGGATGTCTGAGACCAGATCCCCTCCACGGGCGGGGATTTTCTTTTCCCTACGCTGTTCGAGAAATCTTTCAAGCAGGAATACCATTCGAACGCAAACGCTGCACCGGATGTCTGAGACCAGATCCCCTCCACGGAGGGGAAACAGGGGTGGGTTCTTTAGGCATCACGGATTGAAATCTTGAGTCGAAAGCAGCAGATGCAACGAATAACAGGGAGAGCATGACGAATGACCATTCGCCCCTACCTGCTTTGAAAGAACCATTATCCCCGGGAATATTTAAGATATTTAAACACGGCTGCTTGACAGGCGGGTAATAAATGCTAAAATACTAATATATATTAGTAATACATATTAGTATCACTTCCTTGAAAAAACTTATGCCCAAAAAACCAAAAAACAGACGGACCACAATGACCGACGTTGCAAAAGAGGCTGGTGTCTCACAAACAACAGTTTCTTTTGTGCTGAACAATGTCAGGGATGCCAATATCTCGGAGCAGACCTGGGAGAAAGTAATAGATACAGCCCGAAGGCTGGGTTATACCCCCAATGTGCCAAAATACTTCAGAAGTGGACAAAAGCAGACTGCTACCAGGTCCATCGGATTTATCACTGATGAAATCGGGACCAGTTCTTATGGTGGAGAAGCGCTCAAAGGTGCCCAGGAAGCAGCCTGGAAAAATAAATATCTACTCTTCATGCTCAACACAGAAGGTATCCGGGATGTTGAAAATGCGGCTGTTAATACAATGCTCGAAAGGCAGGTTGATGGGATCATCCTGGCTACAATGATCCGCAGAGAACTAAAACTGACTGACAATATCCGCTCTATTCCTTGTGTAACAATGAACGGATATTGTGTCGATTCCTCGGTCCCGGTTTTCACCACGGATGAAATCCAGGGTGGAAAAAGTGCCACTACTATGCTGTTGGAAGCAGGACACCAGCGAATTGGTTTCCTCAATGGTGAAATGTGGATGGACGCGGCACAGGAACGTCTTTCTGGGTACAAACAGGCATTGGAAACAGCTGGGATCGCTTATGACCCCGAAATCGTCCGGGATGGTAACTGGCGGCCGGACAGCGGATACAAATTTGCCAAAGAACTCCTGAAGTTGCCCAATCCGCCGACTGCTTTCTTCTGCGGAAATGACTTAATTGCCCTGGGCGCATATGAGGCGATCCAGGAAGCGGGGTTACGCATTCCCCAGGATATTTCAGTTGTTGGCTATGACGACCAGGAAATTGCCAGTTATATACGACCACCTCTATCAACGATTCGTTTGCCCTATTATGAAATGGGAAAACAATCTGTGCTGCACCTGCTAAATATCATTAACAAACTGGAAACAGCCGAACCATTCCAGAAAAAGTTATCGGGCGTGGTTGTGCGCAGGGGGAGTATTGCCCCTGTTTTAAAAGGTTAATTTCTTTATCGGTTTGATGAATTGAAAAAACTGCTCAAAGAATAAGCGGCTGTCTTTCACACAGTAATCACCGGATTTTGAAGCATATATTTTCGGAGGCTTTATGAGAGAAATCTCAAATAACGGTGGAGAAATAACAAAGCATCGGACTGGTTCATTTCTAGAGCGGAGTTTTCGATCATTTATTAATGCCAGCGAGTCCGGTGTATTCTTGGCGATGTCTGCTTTCTTTATCATCATGGCAGTCATTTCACCCTCCTTCCGCTCCCCCTATAACATTACGGTAATTCTAAAGCAGATCTCAGTCGCTTCAATTCTGGGGATGGGGCAAACCCTGGTAATCATCTCCGGTGCTTTCGACCTGTCACAAGGGTCAATTGCAGGGTTAGGGTCAATGATCGCTGCAATCGCCTGGCAGCATTGGGGGCTTGATCCGATAGCAGCGATATGTGTGGGCTTGTTGGTTGGTATCAGCTGCGGCTTCCTTAATGGTGTTTTAGCCGCTCGTTTACGCTTGCATCCATTTGTGATGACCCTGGCTACTTCGACCGCGTTCAAAGGATTGTCGTTTTTTGCCAGCCGCGGTGATCCTGTTACCGGCTTACCGGATTCGTTCCTGTGGATGGGTAAAGGCAGTCTGGGAATCCTTCCGGCTCCGGTGTTGGTTATGCTGATTGTAACCGTAATCATGCAGAATATTTTGACCAAGACCTTGTTTGGCCGTCGTGCTCTGATGATAGGCGGCAATATTGATGTAGCCTATGCTTTGGGGTTGGATATCAACCGGATCCGAATCATCATTTACACCATCAGTGGTTTTCTGGCTGCTCTGGGCGGTATCGTAGCGGTCGGACGAACCGGAGCCAGCATCCCCTCAATTGGACAGGATTTATTATTCCCTGTTGTTACAGCCACGATCATCGGGGGCACGTTGTTGTCCGGAGGTGTGGGTTCTATGTTGGGAACCCTGATCGGAGCTGCAATTATGGGGATTGTCCGTAATTCTTTGGCTATCCTTCAAATTGATATTTTCCTGCAGGATGTTGTACAAGGGTTATTGGTTGTTGCTGCATTAATAATTGATCAGTTCCGACGGGGTCAATTAACCTGGAAAAAAATAATCGGAAAAGATCGGTGAGACACCAGGAGGTGAGAGAAGAATCCAACAAATCAATTACTGTATCGAGCAAAGATAGATATTTTCAGACAACCTTGAAAAAGATGGAGGTTATGATACATGCGTAATAAACTAGTTTCCCTGATCTTCGCATTAACTGTACTTTTCGTTCTGGCTGCTTGTGGACAATCTGATGCAGGGTCCCAGGCCAATGTCTGTGAAAAAGACCGCTATGTTATCGCCATGCCAGTTGTGCATCCGTATCTCACAATTATGAACCAGGGGGCTGAACAGGCCGCAGCAGATCTTGGCGTGGAATTGATCTGGTTATCAGCAGCAGATTTCAACGTTCAGAAACAGGTTGAGTTGGCCGAATCATCCCTCTCGATGCCCTGTGTAGTGGGATTATCAGTCCTGGCAGCTGACCCGGGCTCGACCGAAACTGTATTACAAACCGCCAATGAAATGGGGATCATGGCGCATCAGATGAGCGGCTGCGGCACTGACACTGCTGAATGGGATCGACGTGCTGAAGATAACGTCTCCGCATTATGCTACTCGACAGATTTTAAAGCCGCTGGCGCACTGATTGCTGAACGTGTGGCAACCATGATGGGTGGGGAAGGGAATGTTGTCATCTCCACTCAACAGCCAGATGCCGGCCAGAAGGAACGCGAATTGGCTTTCACCGATTATATTGCTGAACACTATCCCGACATCAAAGTGATCGGCGTTTTGAATGATTGCGACAGCCCAACCGGGACTGTTGCTTGCGCAGAGAACGCGTTGTCGACCTATCCCGAAATGAACGCATACATTGCCACCGGGCAATATCAAGCCGTAGGCCCGGTATCCGTCTTTCCAGCAGCAGGCCGGGACGATATTATTGTCACCGCCTATGACGATTCCCCTGAAGTACTGGAAGGTATCCGGGAAGGAGTTATCACTTTCTCGGTTGCCCAGCAGCCGTTTGGTCAGGGCTATATGATGGTTTATTTAAACTATCTGATGCGCGAAGGAAAAGAACCTGTCCAGCGTTTTATTGATACAGGTGTTACTTTCATCGACCAGGAAAACGTTGATTCCTACATGGATACCATGAAAGCTAACTGGGAAGTGCTAAAAACTCAAATTGATACTGAGTTGTTCCAATAAAGGTTTTGCCGACTGGGAATAGCCTGGCTATTCCCAGTCAGATTTGGAGTGACATCCAGAATGAATAATAACTATCTTGTAGAGATGAAAGGGATCTCTAAAAAATTTGGAAATATTCAAGCCCTGAAAGATGTGGATCTGGAATTATTACCAGGCGAAGTACTGGGTTTGATCGGCGATAATGCTGCTGGAAAATCTACCTTGATGAAGATTTTGTTCGGGGCAGTGATTCCGGATCAGGGTGATATTGAGATCGAAGGCGAACCGGTCAACTTCAATAACCCTGCAGATGCACAAGCGTCCGGCATCGCCATGGTTTATCAGGATTTGGCTTTGTTTCCCAATCTTGATGTGGCCGCCAATGTATTCGCTGGGCGGGAACATGCAAAAAGCTTGTTAGGAATACAATTCCTGGATAAGCGCCGCATGTACCAGGAAACCAGCAAACTGATTGAACGCCTTCAAATTAGTATCCAGTCTTCCAGACTACTGGTGGAACGTATGTCGGGTGGACAGCGTCAGATGGTGGCAGTAGCCCGGGCTATCGGGTTCGATGCGAAAATATTGATCATGGACGAACCTTCCGCAGCACTTGGAGTACAGGAAGCCGGCAGACTACTGGACTTGATCTCCCACCTGCGAGACCAGGGTTTGGGCATTATTTTTATCACACACCGTTTAACTGATATCCTGGCAGTCGGGAATCGAGTGATGGTCTTAAAAGGTGGGCAAAGAGTAGGGATTCTCGATGTAAAATCCAGCTCGCTGGATGACCTTGAGAGTATGATCATTTCAGGTAAGCCTGTGTTAAATAATGCTGCAATTTAAATAGTGTAGCAATTTTGATACGGATCATAAGATACACCGGAAATAATACTTGTCCGCGGTTAGCAAATCAAACCTCAGGAAAGGCTTCAATTTGAATAGCAATTTTTTTGTAGCAGACACAACCCGAAGTCCGTCATCCAGACTTCGACCAATTCCATTTGCTTCCGTTCAACTTCACGATGATTTCTGGAAACCCCGTCAGCGACTCCTCCGCGAGGTTACATTGCCAACCCAGTATCAACAGCTGAACATTACTGGCAGATTAGCTAATTTCGCTCGCGAGACAGGAAAGAAAGCTGGCCCATTCCAGGGACTGTATTTTAACGAATCGGACGTTTATAAATGGCTGGAAGCTGCAGCATATGTTTTTGCTGATACTCAAGATGCAGCTCTGGCTCATCTGGTGAGAGATGTCGTAGCAAAAATTGTTGCTGTTCAACAACCCGATGGATATCTGAACGCGTATTTTATAGGAGAGAAAACAAAGCTGCGCTGGTTTGACCTCAAAGATAAACACGAGCTCTATTGCGCTGGTCATTTAATCCAGGCGGCAATTGCGATCGACCGGTGTATCGGGGAAAATACCCTGTTGCTGGCAGCCAGACGCCTTGGAGACCTGATTGTTAAGACTTTCGGTCCTTCAGGTGCTCATTCAAAGGGAGTACCTGGACATCCGGAAATAGAAATGGCACTTGTTGAGCTGTATCGGCATACCGGAGACACCCGCTACCTTTTACAAAGTACCCGCTTTCTTGAAAATCGCGGACAAGGTGTTATCGGTGGCGAAGAATATTACCAGGATCACCTCCCTTTCAGAGCGTTACAGCGAATGTACGGTCACGCCGTTAGAGCTGTTTATTTAAATGCGGGGGCTGCCGATATTTTCATTGAAAATGGAGATCAAAGCCTGCTTGCAGCTTTGGAAGCTATGTGGACCCATCTATCGAAATATCAGGTTTATGTCACAGGAGGCATCGGGTCCCGACGTGATGGTGAAGCTTTTGGAAAGGATTATGAGCTTCCCAGTCAAGATGCATACGCAGAAACCTGCGCCGCTATAGGCAAGATTTTTTGGTCCTGGCGAATGTTATCAATCACTGGGGACGCAAAATATGCAGATGATATTGAACTGACTCTCTATAACGCTGTTTTAGCGGGTATTGGATTGGAAGGCACCAGCTACAATTATTCAAACCCTTTAGCCTGTGATAGCATGCACCGGCGTCAACCCTGGTTTGCGATCAGCTGCTGTCCACCGAATATTGCGCGGTTGTTGGCATCCATCACAGGATACTTCTATTCAACTTCGGATAACGAAGTCTGGGTCCATCAGTATGCAGCTGGAACTTGTGCGCTTGAACTCCTGAACGGTAATACTGTCAATTTGCAGCAGCAGACCAATTACCCATGGGATGGAAATATTAGAATACAGGTGAATACCGAGGCGAAATTTTCGCTTAATATTCGCATTCCGGGATGGTGTGATTCAGGAGCGACTTTGAAAGTCAATGGAATAACCTGGCCTGAACATATCCACCCCAAATCTTATTGCAAAATCGAGCGACAATGGTCCTCGGGAGATGTTGTTGAATTGAATCTTCCAATGCCTGCCCGGTTTATGAGTGCCAACCCCGGCGTATCAAATCTCAAAGGTCTGGTATCCATCAAGAGAGGCCCCATAATTTATTGCCTTGAAAGTGTCGACCAGGAGTATGCTGATTTGGATAGGATATGGTTATTGAACACCCCTGAATTTTCTCTGGAGGATGGCCAGGATGTTTTGGAAGGCATGAAGATTGTTTTAGCCAACGGTTTGGTTATTGAAACCAGGGAATCAATTGAAGATGATTCGCTTTACGCTTATAAAGAGTCGTCTACCCCCCCTAGCCAAACTACACGTATTGCAGCGATTCCATATTTTGCCTGGGGCAACCGCGATTATGGAAATATGCGCGTCTGGATTCGTCAAATCTGATCCAGCATAAATACCGCTCTTTTAGCAACAAATCTTTTTTTAGGATATCAAAATGCCATTAACCTTTGACCTGCCTCTTGAAGAGCTGAAAGAATACAAAGGTTGTAATCCAAAACCTGATGATTTTGATGAATACTGGATCAGGGGTCTGGATGAGATGCGATCAACAGACCCGTGTATTGAAATAATCCCGGCGGACTTTCATACTAATTTTGCCGATTGTTTTCACCTGTATTTCACCGGAATCAGAGGAGCACGAATCCACGCCAAACTTTTGCGCCCAAAACAAATGACTGATTCCCGACCAGCCGTGCTCATGTTCCATGGATATTCACATAGTTCCGGGGTTTGGTACAGGAAACTGGGTTACGTTGCTCAAGGTTTTACAGTGGCAGCTTTGGATTGTCGCGGTCAGGGAGGTCTGTCTGAAGATGTTGGCGGAGTAAAAGGGGGAACGTTCTATGGCCACATTATTCGTGGACTCGATGGGAAACCAGATGATTTACTGTACCGGAGTATATTTCTGGATACAGCCCAATTGGCCGGTATCCTGATGGATATGCCAGAGGTCGACCAGAATCGCGTCGGGGTTACCGGTGACAGCCAGGGTGGTGGATTGGCCCTGGCATGTGCAGCGCTCGAACCTCGTATCAAACGACTGGCACCGATTTTTCCTTTCTTATGTGATTACAAACGGGTCTGGGAGATTGATCTTGCCATCAACGCATATGCTGAATTGAGGGATTATTTCCGGAAATTCGATCCCCTCCACGAACGAGAAGGGGCTGTTTTTGAGCGGCTTGGCTATATTGATGTGCAGCATTTAGCCGAACGCATTCAGGGAGAGGTATTGATGTGTGTTGGTTTGATGGATGAGATATGCCCACCCTCCACACAGTTCGCTGCGTATAATAAGATCAAGTCCTCAAAGTCAAAAATACTTTACCCCGATTTCGGACATGAAGATTTGTTAGATGTTGAAGATAAAATATTCAAATTTATGACTGATCTATGATGTACTCATCTTTGCTATACTGCCAGTTCTGAATGTCTGCTCAATTGTAAGATCTCCCGATATTGTGCTTGAGTTTTCTTGCCTCATTCTTTGTTAAAAGAACATGTTGAACGCTGAATCGATTCAGATTCGCATTTACACAAGACTTCAATATGCGTTAGAGCACCTGGCGGGAATGTCGAGCCTTTAAAGAACCTGCGGGAACCCGAACCAGTAACGAAAAAACTCTGGAATTGAGATCCTGTCCGCGTTTCGCCCCGGGTTACCCGTATTTTCAAACCAAACTGGATACAAAAAACCGCTCAACATGTACTGTTGGCGGTCTCTGTGAATTCTGTGCCCCCACGGGGACTCGAACCCCGGTTTTGGCCTTGAGAGGGCCACGTCCTGGGCCTCTAGACGATGGGGGCGGAACGAATGCTATTGTATCACGGTCATTTCTGCAGCGTCAATCTGTCGCATTGCCTCAAATATAATCTTACTTTACTAAATTTCGTTGCCTCATAAAGAATGTTACCCTGAGGCGGATAAAAAATCCGCAGAGGGAGCCTATGATGAGTCAACGCAGCAAGCAGGAACTTGTGAAAACAATTCGACCCCGTTATTTGAAGGCAGATCGAACAGCCAAAACACAGATTCTGACGGAGTTTATCGAAACCACGGGCTACCACCGGAAATATGCAATCAGGCTCTTGAAACATGGCCATAAACCAGCCTCCTCGAAAAAGAGACGGGGGCGTCGAAAGACCTATCAAGCGGATGTTGTTCTGGCGCTCAAGCGTGTCTGGGAAGTCTATGGCTTTATTTGCTCCAAAAGGCTGCACCCCTTCATGGCGGAAGGCGTAACTGTCCTGGAACGTTGTGGTGAAATAGAGATTGCACCCGAGACCAAACAGCTGCTGTTGAAGATGAGCCGGGCAACCATTGACCGGTGTTTGAAGAGAGAGCGGGAGGTGCAAACCAAGCGCGGTTTATCAACAACCAAACCGGGCAGTTTACTCAAGAGCTCTATTCCCATCCAAACGTATACTCCCTGGGAAGACGAACGTCCTGGCTTCCTGGAGATCGACCTGGTGGCACATTGTGGCTTAACCACTGAAGGAACCTATCTCTACACGCTGACTGCCACAGATATTGCCACAGGATGGACAGAATGCATGGGTGTAGTGAATAAGACCCAGACAGCAGTCTCACAGGCTATCAAACAGCTTCGACAGAATCTACCCTTCCCGTTGTTAGGATTGGATTCAGATAATGGCAGTGAGTTTATCAACAATACGCTGCTGCGTTATTGTCGGGAAGAACAGATTACCTTCACTCGTTCGCGTCCCTATCAGAAAAATGACCAGGCGCATGTCGAACAGAAGAATTGGAATGTGGTGCGCCTGACAGTTGGTTATCAGCGGATGGAAACAGAAGCAGAGCTGGATTTGTTGGCAGCGATTTATGCGGATCTTCGCCTGTATGTCAACTTCTTTCAACCGGCCTTGAAGCTGATTAGCAAAGAACGAATTGACGGCAGAACCATCAAAAAGTATGATCCTGCCAAGACACCATTCCGGCGGACACTTGCGGAGCCATCCGTCGGTGTCGAGATTAAGGCTCAATTGATGTCAAAGTATGTTGCCTTGAATCCGGTGACATTGCGAACATCCATTGACAGGAAATGTGCTGAACTATGGAAACTTGCTCGGTAACTATTCTATTTGAGGCAACGATTACCCGAAAGTAACCTTTTATTTTGAGGCACTACGTCTGTAGTGTATAGAGAAATCAAGAAAGAATGGCAGGACTATGGAAACCGGATCTTAAAATTTATACCTGAAACTCAGAATCCTGTGCGATTCAGTGAAATTACCCGCATAATCGATAGATCATTTGTTCTGAACCTGTAATTTTATTGTAAGCCTTTTTCGATTGAAAACGTCTTATTAGATGGTAGACTGGGGTCGAAATGTGCGGGAAAAGCACATATCTACCTGCA
>JAFGNH010000115.1 GCA_016927115.1 Anaerolineales bacterium
ACTCTTTCTTTTTAGTGTGCTCATGGCCTTATCTTACATTAATGCTGCGCAGCAAGCTGCGGGGAAAGGCCCTCCTCTGATTCTATACACAACGGCAGCGAAGTTCGACCAGCTGCCGCTCCACAACTTATGAAGCAGCCAGTGAAAAGCAGAGCACAACCGCTTTCTCTGATGGATTACTCTGGTTTGCAGCGTGAAAACATCGGCGGAAAGGAAACGACCGCTGTCTCTTCCGGATATTTATTCGTATTGCTATCTTCGGCTACGCCTTCTTCCCGGCCACCAGCGTGTAACCAGCCTGGCGCAGGATGTCCGGATACGAACGCACAATCACACGGTCAAGATCTCTGATCGAATCCGACAGCACAACAGTCCCCATCCGGCCGGCTTCATCCGGCCCATACACCTCTACCATGCGGCCCTTTTCTTCCTCATCCCAGGGCACCAGATCATTGTGCTGCTTGAATGATTTACGGGTGACAGGTGCATATTCCCAGCCGGAACGAATATGCGTCAGCACCCAACGCTGGTGTTCCATTCTGGCCATCTCTTCGATCTGGTCAGAAGTCAGAGTCACCGGTTTTGCGCTGGCAGTAAGTGGGATCAGATCCAATCCGATTGCCCGTACATGACGCAGGATGCTGCGCGCACTGGTGCGGTTCTGGCGCTTTTCATCCAGCGGAAGCGTGTCGTACGCAATAAGAGCAGCATCCTGTTGCTGCAAATCACCGGTACTTTTCTGCTTCTGCCACGCCGCATGGATAGCCTTTGCCATCCGTTCGATATCCTCATCAGAGAAAACCACTTCCTCCACCAGGTCCATAAAAGACTCTCCATCTACATGGAGCTCCAGCTCACTGGCCGGAGGAAGCAAGGAGCGTGTATAACAGGATTCCCCCTGCAGATCGCTGATGCTGAGGATGGTTTCAATGGAACGTGCACCATGAAAATACTGCGGGATGTTCAGGAAAGCGTTTAAAACCCCATCCTCTATGCGGGCAAATTTGATACCATCGCGTTTTTCAAAAATGGAGGGAGTTCCCATCTGCAGCATCGAACGCAGAAGGATCGCCCGGCGCAGCATCCAGTAGGGATCCACAGCCACCGGTTCGCCGTCCTTCTGGTAGCATATAATCGAGTTTGGCCCCTTGATGCTGATTGAGCCTTTCAACCTGCTTACAAAGTCCGGACCTTTATTCGCTCTTCCATCCGGTGTCGAGCACAATTCGCGGAACTGATCGATGCTGCTGCAGGTTCCTCCTGCAAAAATAAACACCGCTTCGCCGACATTGTGAACCAGCTGGCCTTCCTGGAACTGACCATCCTGCATCGGTGCCAGGAAATAACGCAGCCACTTCAGTTTTTCCGTATCGAACTCATCCCAGAAGATCAGAGGGATCTCGCCAGAAAGGATAATATCCCGCACCTGATGGAACGCCTGGTATAGTTCTTCAGGCTGATTGAATTGAGACAGGTTGAAGGTTGTACTGGTAAGCATGAACCCTTCATCCTTCAACGATTTTGCAATCTGCTTCACACCAAACGACTTCCCCGATCCCGGAAAGCCGAATACTGCAATGGAAAGTGGTTTGTTGTTGCCTTTCTGGTGTAGATATGAAACCATCAACTTTTTAATATAGCGGTAGCTTTCTATTTCGCTGCGGTCGATCGTAAGCAGGTGCCCCATCCGGCACATCGGTGTGCTGGTCAGGGATACTTCCGGGCCATACCGCACAATATCCTTGGCAAGCTCCAGATAATCCGTTTGCTGCTGGATATCCAGCAGGGACCAGTTGGATGTTTGTTCATGCTTTACCAATGAAATGAGGCGGCTGCTGTTGAAGCGCACCTGCGCCAGATCGCTTCCACCAGACCCGTTCTCTGGTTTTAACAGAGGCTTGATACTTTCAACGACCGGGGAGAGAGGAAAGCGAAATTCTTCCTGCGTGATCCGCCCATCACGCTGCAGGGTACGTGAAAGAAAAAGCGCCTGAAGGGCAAACCGCTGTAAAATCTCTGGCTCCAGAGACCCCCGGACAGCCAAAAATCCCAGCAGCGCCATCAGGCTCTCAAGCACGCCGTCTATGGAGCCCGGGTGTAACCTGGTGAATTCCCATTCAATCCGCTGTGGGTCAAATACGAAACAGCAGTCTGCCTGATCATCCCTGTTCTCCAGCAGAAGCAGCGCACTTAATCCAAAACGTACAACGACATAAGGGCACTCACGAAGCGCGTAAAAACGCGGTTTTTTATATTGGTAGATTTCAACAATGAGGTTTTCGATCGTTTTTTCCCAGGAAATTCCCTCACTGATCGAAAGGAAATCCTTCCTCAGATCCTCTATATCGAGGATCAGGATAGTCCGGTCCAGTGCTTTGTCGTAAACTTGCTTCCAGACAGAAGACTCAAACAGCGGTGCGCCTGCTGCATAAACGATCCATTCAGGCAGACCTCCGGCAAAATCCAGCTGCACGGTTCGGGCGGTATCCGGGTTTTGATCCTGCAGGAGTACCACGTGTCCGGCGACAGAATGCGGTTTTTCCTCCTGCGCACCACCACTTACTTGTGTACGCCCGAGCACTTCACAAATCCGCCATGCATTCTGGTACGCCCGCCATGTCTGGAAAACCTGCCTGGTGCCCCTGTCCGGGCCGGCCCCTTCTTGCAGAACAGGCGCTGGTTGACAGATAATCCGGACATCGGGAAGCGAGGCTTCTTCCAACAAAGCCCGCAGGATCTGTTCGGTACGCCAGATTCCACCGGTATCATAATTGATGGATACTTCCCCCTCTCTGCCGGGCAAAAGATTCGCTTGAATTTCTCCTTCCCCCAGAATCGAAATCACTTTTTCAAAAGGTTTTTTCGTTGTCATGTTTTCCTCCCGGCATATGGAGTAATATGCGGCTATTCCGGAACTATGTATCTGTCAAAACGATATAAAACTACCTGATCCAGTTTCAACACCGTGTCCTGACTTTTGTGTTGTCTTTCATTTCGTCCATTTCGTTCCCGATTGAAATATTCAGCAGCATGGGTTGTGAACCTTTCCACTCTTCATAATACTCCATATTGAAGGTATCGAGCAGTTGGCTGTCAACACGTAAATGCAGCACAGCCAGATCCGGGTCCGGGATGATTTCATGGCCAAACCACCGGGCCTCAATCGGCACATAAGCATAAATAACCTGTTCTGGCCGGGGTGTATTCGAGCGGAAATATTATGGAATTCAACAGTTGAACCAGTGCAGCACCTATCAGCGAAACCAGCAGCCTCCTCACCCACCACCCGGTATCCAGACACGGAGTATACGATGCTATCCTGGAATCCCGCTTTTCCTCGGGGAACCTATCGAATGCTTTTTTCGATTCTTTCCGGAATACATCCGGATTTATTGTTCCCTGTTGAGATTGACGATAGACCGGCAAATGTTTTTGTTGAAAACGCAGGGGATAGAACATGGTCGGAAAACGGGTTCTTTTTGTGCCATCTTTACGAGGAAAAATAAAGAAACGCTTGAGCCCGGTAGTATCGTTGTTTTCTTCCATGAAACAGGTGTGTTTTCCTTCCCTTCTGCAAGTAGGCTTAATACTAGCATCTGGTCAGGATTTATGAAACCCGGGCAGGACATTTAAATCTAAGGAGCTTGTTCCTTGAGGTAGGTGTACTCGATCACCTCCACCAGTTGATCGTCCACCCAGAAGAGCGCTTCATAATCACCCTCATGGAAATGCTGCCAGCTGTATCCCCACACAGGATAAAAAAGGCCTGTTCGCCATTCCCCGAGCGGTGGAAGTGTCAGGAATTCCTTCATATAGACAAGTCTGTCGTAGCGTTTGTCGTAGATCCCAACCTTCAGATTCAGGATCAGCTCCGTCACATCCGCCTGGAAACAGTAGCCCATCTCCGTTTCGATCAGGGGGTTCGTCTGTTCGAACGGCGGGTAGCAATCGACCAGCATAAGATCCCTGAAGTATCTGCCGCGCAATGAAGACTGCAGTTCCAGCGGAGGTGATTCAATCATTTCCGGAAAGGGGAAAAACTCAGGCAGTGTGTCATAGATCTGTTTTGCCAGCTGGTAGGCATTATCTTCCGTAGCAAACGGATGTGAACCGCGCACATCCACCACGACCATGATGTTGTTCCTGTAGAAACGGTAGCTGATTTCTTTTTCGGCCAGATAATGCAGCTGAACCGAAGCATCACCCAACGACCGTTCCTCCGTTGTCGGCACAAAATCCTGGCCGAAATGCCCTGAGCGTAGCATTTCAGGGCGGCCATCCAGCGGCAGCTGGATCAGGATCTGGGTGACAAACAGATTTTCGTTATAGGCATAATATTCGCGCACATGGGCAATCCCATAGAGGCTTCCCGGATTCTCCAGATAGGAAACCAGCAGAGTTTTCCTGTTATCAACATGGAAATACACGTCCTGAGGAAGTGATTCCTGCGGGAAGAAATACGCCTCCGGATCAAATCCTTCCGCCATATCTGTCTGCTCCGTCTGCGCGGGTATCGTTTCGGTAGAGGATTGTAAAACGTCTG
Source organism: Anaerolineales bacterium (assembly GCA_016927115.1). GTDB lineage: Bacteria > Chloroflexota > Anaerolineae > Anaerolineales > E44-bin32 > JAFGNH01. Next base: position 4,544 of record JAFGNH010000115.1, read on the forward strand.
GCTGTTCAGCGTCAGTTGAAGGCAGCCCTTCTTTAGGTTCAACTTCTGCTGGCTGCGTTTGTACGGGGACTGTATCCTGTGGAAACTCCACTACAATCCGGATTTCCTGGCAGCCGGTTAAAAGCAGAACAAGAAAAAACATGAACCAGTACTTAACTTTTCGCATCGGTTCCCTCAGACTGAGTATCTCAAATTAATTACCGTTTTCAGTGTTAAGACCGCAACCATTCTGTAACAGGCACCTCAGTCTTCTGGTGAACAGGGCAGGTTCATTATAAGCACTGTTCCTTCCCCATCCCGGCTGCGAAGTTCACAATTCCCATTCAAACGTGAAACTATTACCTGTACCATCGAAAGGCCGAGGCCATTGCCCGGAAAGGCGCGCACATTCTGCGCCCGGTACAGCTTCCCCCAAACCTTATGCAGTTCTTCGGTCGGAATACCAATGCCGTTGTCAGCAATTTCAATTTGTACCGAGTGCCTGTTTTCATGAGCACGGACCTCGATGCTGTTCCCCGGCTGAGTGTACTTAAGTGCATTATCTAGCACGTTGCGCAGGCAAATGTATAACAGATCCTCATCCGCTCGAATTTCAGGCAGGTGCCAGGGTGCACCGGGCAGGGACAACGTTATTTGTCTGCACTCACCGTAAGGGTTTTCCCGAACGGCTTCGACAACCTGCTCAAGCAAATAGTGGATATCCACAGATGCCCAATCCAGCACGTATGTTTCCATTTCTGCAAGCTTACGCAGATCGCTGATCAGCTGGTTCAACCGCGCGGATTGACTGGTAATCCGCGCCATAGTCTGCTGCATTTCGTCCTCCGGGAAATCCACTTCATGGGCAAATCCGCTGCTGCATAACTGCTCCAGATGCGCCACATCTGTCCTGATAGTCGATATCGGATTCTTCAGTTCATGGTCCAGACGCAGCAAAAACTGCTTATTCTCATCTTTCACCGCATCAAGCTGCAGCTGCACGGCTTTATCCCGTGCCGTGCGGCGAAAGCGTGCTATCAGCAGCCTGGAAGATAAAAGGATTCCCGCAAGGATAAGCAGGCTGCCAAAATCAATACTCAGGTGCAGTACCGGGTAGTCGTGAAAAATCAGCCCCAGGACACCCGCCGCGCCGGTGCAGATCAGAGCGGGTATAAATACGAGAATTTGTTTCCAGAGTTTTTGACGGTTCATACGAGTACAGTTCCTCAATATAAGCATCTGCTACAGCAAAACATCTCTCCCCTGCAGTCTAAAACCGGACCGCGTCGGGATTCAATCATTCAGCCAAATATCTCCAGTATAGGCAAAACGGCCGCGAATGAAACCAGTAAGACAAAGAGCGCAGGATCCGGTAAAAACAGACAGGGCCTGTGGATTGTCATAATTGCTCCTCTGCATTCTGTTCTCCTTATACCTTTTTTTCCGCTCCACCCGTCCTGTCAGATTAAAAAGAGATCAACACCACCATTTCGGTTTTATCTGGTATACTTCAGTGTCCGTATCGGCGGGCCGCAATGGCCCGCTGAAAATTTTAACGGCAATTTACGGTTTTGTTTTTCGGATCAGCTTTATGTTGATCACAGAGGGCTGAGGGTGCGACTTGGCTCAACAGAGCCAGGAGTATCTCAGTGAATTTTGAACAGTTTAACCTCGATGCACGCCTTCTGAAGGCAGTGCAACAATTCGGCTATACCACCCCCACACCCATTCAAGAACAGGCAATCCCCCACCTTCTCGCAGGGCGTGATCTGATGGGATTAGCCCAGACCGGCACAGGGAAAACCGCCGCATTTATCCTCCCGATCCTGCAGCACCTGACCACAGGCACGCTGCGCCAACCCCGGGCGTTAATTCTCGCCCCAACCCGCGAGCTCGCCGAGCAAATCTATGAACACAGTCATGCGCTGGGGAAATTCACCCCTGTCCGCAGCACTGCCATTTACGGCGGTGTCAGCAAGAACAAACAAATTGACCGCCTCAGACGCGGCGTGGAAATTGTGATCGCCTGTCCCGGCCGTCTGCTGGACCATATAGACAGCGGCACTATCGATCTGTCCCACGTGGAGATCGTAGTGCTCGATGAAGCTGATCGTATGTGCGATATGGGCTTCCTGCCCGATATCCGCCGGATCCTGAAAAAGGTCCCGCAGCGAAAACAGAGTATGTTCTTCTCGGCAACCATGCCGGATGATATCCGGAAGTTGAGTCAATCGATCCTTAAAAATCCAGCCGAGGTGCAGATAGATATGAATGCCCCGGCGAAGACCGTCTCCCATGCACTCTATCCAGTGCCAACCGATAAGAAAAAAGTAATACTGTTTTCTTTCCTGCAACAAACCGGAACCGGGCGTGTGCTGATTTTCACCCGTACCAAACACCGTGCCCGCAGTCTGGGCAGGGATCTGGAGAACAAAGGTTTCAATACAGTCGTTCTGCAGGGTAACATGTCGCAGAATGCCCGCCAGCAGTCCATCAACAGTTTCAAAGCCGGGAAAGCCGACTTTCTGGTCGCGACCGACATCGCCGCCCGTGGTATTGATGTGCAGGATATCTCGCATGTGATCAACTACGATATGCCCGATACAGTCGACGCCTATACGCACCGAATCGGACGCACCGGCCGCGCAGAACAGACCGGCGAAGCTCTCACTTTTGCCGTACAGGAAGATGCAGACCAGGTGTATCAAATTGAAAAGGTTCTCAAAACAAAACTCGAACGGCGCAGGCTGGCCGGGTTCGATTATGGGTCATTCGAACCGGAACGACAGTTTCCGGGCAGATCTGCACAACATTCGCAGCCAAAGCGGACCAATTACAATCACGGGTCTGGTGGGAATCATAGTCAGAACAGAAATAAACGCTCCTACTCAAACCGCAGCAATTAAAACGGTTTACTGCCAGGGAGAAGGGATTTCGTCTCTTCTCCCTGATCTGTTCAGCAAACATCCCCGCAGCAATCCTGGTTACACTCTCTCAGGAACCCTGAGTATCAACCCACCAGGCCTGCCAATCCGCAGGATCTTCGAAACTCTCACCGGAAATCTCTTCAAGCCCTTCCACCAGTAGTTCCATTTCAGTTTCACTTTGCTCGGCAGCGGCTTCTTCCAGGAGCTGCAGCAATGCCGGCACTGCCGGAAACGCCTCTTCTTTATACGCTCCCAACGCCTGAACAACCCTGCTGCGCACATCAAAATAGGGATAGCAGTTCCCATTGCTGTTCCGCTCCAGACATTCACCCTGGTGAGGGCCCTCCCCCTGGTGAGGGTCTGCCAGAAGCGCAGTCAGTGCCGGCACTACAACCTCCGCATCTCTATGCAGCCGGCCCAGCATCCGTGCAGATTCCTCGCGGATTTTCGCTTCGGGATTGCGGGTTCCTCGTATAAGCACCGGTATCGAAGCAACTCCCATTTCATTCAGATACTCTTCAGCCACAAAAGAAAATGGCAGCTCCGTTTCTTCATTTATCGTAAATGCCGGAAGAATACTGTCCGGCCCCCACAAGCCTTCGATCGACTTGTACACAAACCAGAGTGCCCCTTCATCAAAGGGTGCATCTTCCGGGGTCAGGAATCTATCAGCTGAGATCGTCTCAGGAGCAGGTCCTTCCGCGACAACCTCCAGCTCTTTAACCAGGTCAGCTTGATGGAGTACAACAATGCCCGAATAACGGGTGCTGGCATAATGCGGTGAACCACTGGATGTGTAGTTCGTTCCAACGGCTTCCCCAACCACCTGTACATCCAGCTCTGTTTCACAATCGCGTACTTTCACCTCGAAACCAGCAGCAGTGAGCATTACAGTATAGCCTTCCAGTACCGACAACTCCTGAGATTCATCAAGATCAGGGTAGCTCTCCTCTACCCGCAGGCAGATGGAGGTTACCGGCTCACCGTCCTGTTCCGAGACCATCCAGGGCGTCGGTTGTGGTAAAGCTTCCCCGAATGAATCTTTCCGGCCTGCCCGGTCCGGGAAAATTTGCGGAATCATGGCAACCGCCAGGAGAATAAAAATGAGCACGACAAAACCAGTTACAAATAACAAACATCCCCGGCTCTTCTTTTTTTCCATGATGGACCCTTTACCCCTGTGTCTCCAGCCACTCCTGCCAGGCTTCCCAATCCTCACCTAACTGTTCGCCGCTGATCGTCTCAAGTGTGCTTACTATATCGTTTACTGCTGGTTTGTTCTCCCGCTCAATTTCTACCTTTAGAATCTCCACCAATTTTGGCAGCGCCGGTTCAGCCAATGGACCATAGCAGCGGCGCAGGGTATCAATTGCAGCTCGCTGCACATCAAGATTGGGGAAAAAGCTGCCGTCAGATGAGTTCCGGTAGAAATTACCACCCTCATGTGGGTCATCTAATGCAGCAATCAAAGCCGGGAGTGCCTCTATCGGCGGTGGGTCGAGATAATCGAGTGTGGTTATTGAACCCTTCCGAATTTCCGCAGAGGGATGCCTCATCCCTTCCAGCAGCAGCGGTAAAACATCCATGCCAAGATCCTGAAGGATATTTCCCGTTTCTGAATAGAAATCACTGTTAAATCCATACAGCAGGATCCTGTCACCCCAAGCTTCCCGCAGGCTGTTCATCAGCAAATTTTCATGAATGGGATAAATTTGATTAAAAGAATCAGCCGGATCTTTAATGCAGGTTCCGACCGTATCCGCCGGCTCACGCAGGGCAAACAACCGGGAAGTGTACGATTCGCTATCCACCGTAAGACTCATCTCCCCGGTGACTTCCAGTCCGGTATAACACTGCCCTCCCGGGACATAATTCGCGGCCAATGCCTCAAACTGCAGGTCGTAGGCCAGCATGGCAGTACAGTCGTCCTCCACCACCTGCATCCCGGCCGCCTCCAGCACTCCGGAAATGCTTTCCTCCAGAGGGAAGGATCCCCTGCCTGGGGCATTCGGAAACGCCTGCCGGATCTCCAGGCATACCGTATCAACAACCTGCTGGTTAAGGACTACCAGTGAAAGCGGCTCCGGTTCGGGAAAAGGAGTTGGGGTTGGGGCTGGTGTCGATTGGTCAAGCAGTGCGCAACCAGCAAGACATACGGGGATCAAACAAAAAAGGAGAAATCGTCGATGAATCATCATGGCTCCGATGGAATTTAAAGTCTTCAGAAATAGTCTCAGCAAAGTATAAATCCATCCAGAGGGCAAACCGCATAAAAAGTGCAGGAATTCTTCACTTCCGTGAAATCAGTCTGACTGACCCCTCGCTTTCCCCTACTTGTTCCAATTCTCCCGGTCCTCGCCGAATTCATCGCCGATGACATACTCCAGGATTTCTACTGCATCCCGTCCCGTTGGTCTGTTCTCCCGGTCGGTGTTTTCGTAAGAGTTGGTGTGTCAGAAGGAAAGAGATGCGACCTGTAAATCCTGCTCAGGATCTGACAGATAACCAGCCGGCGGATTTTCAAGAATACCTGGAGGAAACTTATCAATATTGACAGGTGTAATATTTGACAGGAGAACCAGAGAACATAACTGTACTGGTTTTTCTTAACGCGTTCCTCCACCATCGGATAACCACCTGGTAACTTTAGGCTAACATGAACTCCCTTTACTCCATCTGCCCCCTATGATTCCGTCGGGGATAAAATCAGTGGGAATTCCAACTCACCCACAGGCTTTTCATTAAGAGGAACGGTATACTTTAACCACTATACGGGCTGCAGCCCGATACCGGGATTACAGGATGTTTACCTATCACCTCAACCTTCTGACCCTGCTTGAACTCAACAGCGTTGGCCGCAGAACTGTCCAGCAGCTGCTGCTGAGCTGTGATCGCACCCTGTTTTCTGAGCAGCCCCTGCATGCAAAATCCGAAATCCTGCGTTTTCTATTCCGCCTCCCGGGTGACCAGGAGCTGGCACGGGCCCGTAAACAGGCTGATGCCATCGTGGACCACGCCCACAAGGCCGGAGTGCAGCTTATTGGCTTTGGTGAAGACCGATATCCGCAGCGCCTTGCTGCGCTTTCTGACTTCCCGGTTATACTTTTTATTCGCGGCAACCCGGAAGCCTTGCAACAGCAGAAAACCATAAGCATCATAGGAAGCCGTACCGCCAGCCCAAAAGTGCTGCAGCTTACGGAAACCTATGCCCGGCGCCTGGCCGAAAAAGGATGGTACCTTGTCAGCGGGCTTACCGAAGGTTGTGAAGCAGCTGCACACAGAGGAACCCTCCAGGCTGCCCGCCCAGGCACTGCTGTGCTCGGGTCCGGCCTCGACCAGATTCACCCCCGTAGAAGCACACGGTTGGCCAAAGAAATCCTGGAAAAGGGCGGCTGCTGGATCAGCGAGCATCCCAACGGAACCAGCGCCCGGAAACGACGGTTGATCGAACGCGACCGTATCCGCAGTGCCCTCAGTGCAGGCGTTCTCCTGATCCAGGCTTCTTTCTCCAGCCACGCCATGCATACTGTCCGCCTTGCGAAAAGCCAGGGCAGCCCATTGGATGTGCTGGATCCCTCGCATGCTGCCATCAGCGGCGACTCGACAGGCAACAACTTCCTCGTTAAAGCCCGGGCTGCCGTGCCCATACAAAGCAATGCGGATCTGGAGAGTTACATCGAAAATCTCTCCCGGCAGCTGGCTGCACCGGACATAAAAACAGTCTCCAACATCCAGCCTCTGGCAGATCCAGTCCAACTGCGGTTGTGGGAGGAGCGGTAGACCATACATGGTCAACCAGCCATCCCGGGATATAACCCCGGACTTTAATCTCACCCTTTACCGGGATACAGGGTCCCTTCCACCTCAATACACATATGTTTATACAATCCATTTCGGAATCGGCCTTGAAGGTTACCTGCACCACCATTCAGGCTGCAGCCAGAACACCCCCTCGGATGGACAGAGTATTTCGATCTCACCGAACCATAGAAGCACCAGCTATATGCTGTTCTTCTGGAACAGGATATCTTTCGCTATTTCAGGCTCCGAACAGAAAACTGCCTGACCGGTTCGCCAGAATTGAGGCTGCAGATCAATATCGGTGGCCGCCGGTACAATCTGCCACCTTTCGCCACACTCATTCAAACCCGCAAGGAGCAGGGGCAAACCGTGATAGACATCATCCGTGGTGTGGTGCCGGAGGAAACCTGGCTGCGTCTTTCAGAAAGCCAGACAAATAATGAATCCGGCTTCGGGCAGTAGCAGTACTTGATATGCCCTGAACATCCACATGGGACTTGTATGTTTGTAAAGTCACTTTTCATCCTGGAAATAGTATTAAGGAATCCGTCATAATTAAATCATAATCCCCATAACGATATTTAAGGTATGATACATTAGACACTAAACAGGTCGGGTATAGCATTCGCTTATGAGAACAAACATCCGGTTATATTTCCAGACCATGTACTATGCCTTCTTTCGATCCAGGGGAACTCCAGGTCGTTTGACCCCGAAGCGATTTCTTGTATTGGTCTTCCTTTTTCTCTTTTACCCCTTGTGGCATTTCAGCATCCGGATAGCATACCTGCTCGACAACCTCTTTTACCCTGAACACCAGCTGCAGGAAATAAGACAGCCCATCTTCATTATCGGAAACTTTCGCTCCGGCACTACCTTCCTGCACCGCCTTCTGGTCAAGGACAGGAACGCAACCAGTCTGACCAGCTGGGAGATCTATGTCGCCCCTTCCATTGTGGGCAGAAAACTGCTTCACTGGGGAATGCGGCTGAACTACGCGATCGGTAATCCGGCACAATTACTTCTGAATACATTCGACCAGATCATGGCCGAATACTCATCCATGCATAAAATCGGCTTGAATGAGCCTGAAGAAGATGGCCTTGTAATGTTCCATATCTGGTCATCCTACGACCTGCTGGCTTTTTTCCCTTTCCCGGACCTGATCAGGAAATATTTTTACTATGATGATCAGATCCCTGCCGCAGTCAGAGAACGCGATATGCTCTATTACCACGAAGTCCTGAAAAAACATATTTTCAGTCACCATGGGAAACGCTATATCTCAAAAAATCCCAGCTACTCTCCAAAAGTCAGAACCCTCCATAAGGAATTCCCCGATGCCAAATTCATCAACCTGGTTCGGAACCCCCTGCAGGTAATCCCTTCCTCAATAAGCCTGCTTTCAAATCATCTTCATACTTATGGAGAACCTGAAACCGATTACGCGCTGCAGGACACCGTCATCGAATACAGCAAACACTGGTACCTGTACCCCCACCGGTATCTGAAGAGGCTGCCTCCTGACCAGTATATTCGCATCCGCTATACGGACCTTGTTGCGGACCCCAAGGGTACTGTTGAGAGGATCTATCATCAGTTCGGCCTTGAGATAAGCCCGGAGTATGAACGCGTTCTGCAGCTGGAGGCCAAAAAAGCAAAGGGCTTCCGCAGCAACCACCGCTACTCTCTCAAATCCATGGGGTTGAACAAGCGGCGGATTCTGCGTGAATTTGCAGGCATCAATCGCCAGCTGCATTTTGAAAACATAAAACAGAAAAAATAATCACCGGGTTCAACCCCCACTATGCCGCCGGCCTTTGTTCACAATAGACACCGGCAGACTTGCTGGTTTAAACCAGATAGCCCATCAATCCTTCCCTGCAGCATTAAATCTGCCGACCTGATTTGCAGCTTACAGAACAGAAACCCTGCAGTATATTGCGTGTTAACTAATCAGACGCGCTCATACGGCCGCGCCTGCTCTGCTTTGCAATCCGGCCGTTAAAGTTTTCCTGATACCACCAGCTACCTGGAATTACCCGGAACCTGCACACAGGAAATCAAGTATACTTAGCCATCAAATTCAGCTTTACGGAGTACAAGCATGAAACGTGCAGTCAGTATCAGCATTGGATCCTCAAAACGTGATAAAGCGGTTGTGGTTGAACTGTTGGGAGAACAGGTCAGCATTGAGCGAATCGGTACTGATGGGGATATGGAAAAAGCTGCGCAGCTATATGCTGAACTCGACGGTAAAGTGGATGCCTTCGGAGTCGGTGGTACAGATCTGGGCCTCATGGTCGACAAACACTGGTATCGGCTCCATTCAGTTAAAAGCCTGGTTCGCGATGTACATCAGACACCCGTTGCAGATGGCCTCGGGCTGAAAACTACACTGGAGAGGGGTGCCGCCCGCACCCTCGACAGGCTGCTGGGAGACCAGATCAACCCGCGCAATGCACTGGTTATGACAGCCACCGACCGCTGGGGACTCTCCCATGGTTTTGTCGAGCAAGGATACCAATGCCGCTTTGGAGACCTGGTATATTCGCTCGATATCCCCATCATCCTGCGCAGCGAAAAGGCAGTGAAGCGTATGGCAGCCGTACTCATGCCGATCGCCGGCCGTATCCCGTTCCACTGGCTGTACCCCACCGGAGAAAGTCAGGGGCAGCGCAAACCTAAAGGTGAAGAGCACTTCCTGTGGGCGAAAGTTATCGCCGGGGACTGCCATTACATCACCCGGTATATGCCCGACAAACTTCCCGGGCGGTTTGTCGTCACCAATACAACCACACAGGCTGATATGGAATTGTTCCGCAGCGCAGGTGTGAAATACGTTCTCACTACCACCCCTGTACTGGACGGCCGATCCTTTGGAACCAATATGATGGAGGCAGCGCTGCTGGCTGCCAGCGGCCGAAAGGATCCGGTTGATTACAGTAATCCAGGCTCCTACTTCGACGAACTGCAGGCGTTGGTCGACCAGATCGGCATGGAACCTCAACTGCAGGAGTTATAACGAAAGATGGACGTTATTATCACAACCGGAGGGATCCCGGCACCCGGAGAGCCGCTGATCGAATGTACGCAGGGCCAGCCCAAAGCCATGCTCGAAATCGGCGGCAAACCCATGCTGCAGTGGGTGCTGGATGCATTTATTGATTCACCCCATGTAAAGCATATCGTACTTGTCGGGCTTACCGACCTGCAGGGTTTGACCTGCTCCAAATCCGTTTCCCTTGTTCCTGACCAACATGATATGCTGGCAAATATCCGGGCTGGACTGGTAAAGTCTCTTGAAGTGAATCCGTATGAGAAACACGTTCTGATGGCAGCTTCAGACATCCCCGCAATAACTGCTCCCATGGTTAACTGGGTCGTTGAGAACACCGCCAGACACGATGCCGACCTGATTTACAATGTGGTGCGGCGGGAGACAATGGAAGCACGCTTTCCTTCAGCGAACCGTACCTATATTCGCTTGCGGGATGGCGATTTCTGCGGCGGTGATCTCGGTACAGTCCGGGCGGACCTTGCTCTGATCGACCGGTCGATCTGGCAGATTCTCATCAGTCAGCGGAAAAACCCGGTGCGCCAGGCACTCACGGTCGGGTTAGACACCCTCCTCGGTGTAATAACCCGGACATCAACGCTTGAGCAGACTGTCAGGCGCGCCTGCCGCAGCCTGCAGATTCAAGGCGTGGCGGTTGAATGTCCTTTTGCAGAAATGGCCATGGATATTGACAAACCGCATCAGCTTGAGATTATGCGGGCTGATTTTGATCAGGGTTAACTTGTGAACCTGCGCCGGATTCTGGAGAAGGATGCTGCACTGTCATGCGCCCTGCAGCTGCGCAGTCGCAGCTTCCCAATGTATCCCGCAGCAGTATTTTTCGCCCATGCCGGGGACTCCTGGTTCTGCCTGCTGGTACTGCTCTTGATCTACATTTTTGCCGGCCCGGTCTGGAAGGTACGAACCGGCACTATGGGAATTGTCGTCTTCGAGCTGGCCCTGATGGTTGTTGTACTGAAGCTGCTGTTCAAACGACGCCGGCCGCCTGGTGAATGGGGCCAGATATACCGCTCCACCGATCCACACAGTTTTCCATCAGGACACGCCGCCCGCACCTTTCTGCTTGCCACCCTGGCTGTCAGCTTTGGGCCGCCCTGGCTTGCTGTCGTTTTGTGGATCTGGGCGCCGCTGGTCAGCCTGTCCCGGATCGCGCTGGGCGTGCACTATGTGTCCGATATTGTTGCCGGTATCGCGCTGGGAATCGCCACAGCTGCGGTGTTCATGATGCTCCTGCCGGCTTTCGAACCGGCACTGAACGCATTTTTGCTTTCCCCTTTCAAGTAACCGCTGCCGCATACAGGCATTCATCCCGTCGTATTAAAGCAGGCCCGTTCATGTGCCTGCCTTTCCTACGGGCACGTTTCCCGGTAGGGGATCGTCCCGAAATACTGTTCCCACTCCTCCATTGTCAGGCTCCGATTGGCAATCCGGCAGGCTGCCTCCTTCCAGAATTCCAGATCGAGGTTCCAGAACTGTATCCCCCCCAACCCTGACGCCGCCAGCAAATCGCTGTCTGGGTTAAACACTTCCAGCGTCGTGCCGAATACATTCCCTGTTCGCGGATGAGCCAACGGCATTCCTACCCGCTGCATTATTCCCACATCCCAGAGCATCGTGAATCCGGAATGCCCCGATGCCATCCAGCGGCCATCCGGACTATATGCCACACTGTTAACACCTTCCGCCCCGCCATAGTCCGCCACCAGAATCTGGCGCATCCATTCACGAGAAGATACGTCCCAGAAATCCAGCGTGGCACCTGTACGTGCAGCTGTCAGGACTGTTCCCGCGGGATTAAAGGTTACCCAGTTCCAGTCGTCGTAGGCACTCGAAAGCACTTCTTCCCGCTGGCCATGCAGGATCTCCGCCTGCGGCTGCTCTGAGCGCAGATCCCACAGCATCAGTGTATTGCCGCCCATGCTCACCAGCAGGGTGCCATCCGGACTGAGTGCAATGTGATCCACGCTCACTGATTCGCCCTCGCTGTCCTCATGCTGCAGCACCAGCTCCATCGGGCTTAAATCCTCCCCAGACCACATCCGCACGGTTCCATCACAGCCAGCCGAAAAAAGGTCACCATCAGGATTGTAGACAAGCCGGTTTACACAATCCTGTCCGGAATCCACCGGTTCCACCAGCAGCTCCTCCGTTCCCGGATCGATCAATCCGATCAGCCCATTGGACCCCGCTGCTGCCAGGACCGTACGGGCCGGGCTGTACGCAATCGTTTCCACATCCTCAAATGGCCCTTGATCGGGGAAACTGGAAATCTCGCCTGCCAAAACATCCCAGATACTGATATTATCATCATAATCCGCCAGCGCCATCCAGCTGCCATCTTCACTGAAGACAAACGTCTGTGAATACTCAAACGCAGACCCAACCTGATCACCGGAGTTCTGTATATCCCAGATACGAATCACATTCTCCCCGTCACGTACAGCCAGCTTGGATCCATCAGGACTATAGAGAATATCTTTAATTCCTGCCGGAAGTTCGGAGGGGGAACCGATCATCTGTTCCTTTGCGATATCCCAGACCACCAGCGCCATATCCGGGCCACCTAAAACCAGCACATCGTGTGCCGGATCAAACGCCAGCGATCCAACTGAACCGTCGATCCCATCAAGCTTCACGATGGACTGAACCTCTCCACCAGCCGTAAGCAGAACAACGTCTCCATCAGGCCGTACAGCTGCGAGTCGTTCTCCCCAGCGATCCATCACAGCAATTGGTGTTCCGATAAGGTCTTCGGGAAGTTTCTGCTGCAGCGTGAGCTCGCCGCTGGCCAGATCCCATCCCTCAACCACACCTTCTTCTTCCAGTGCCAGCAGCACAGTACTGTCGCGGTTGAAGGCCAGCGCTAGCACCGTGCCTTCATCCGCAGGGGTGAACTGGTGTACCACTTCAGCCTGTGCCACATTCCAGACAACCACACTGCCGAATTCAGCAGCCGCTGCCAGCCACTCACCATTCGAAGAGAACACCAGTTGATACAGGTCGCCGGAAGGAGACTGCAGAGGCGGTGCAAGTGGCTGCCCACTCGCAAAATTCCAGAAGATCAGCTGCTGATCGGCGTCAGCTGAAGCCAGCATATCGTGATCGGGGCTGAATGCCATGCTGGTTATACCTCTCATATGCCTCTTGAAAGTCCTTCCCACCGAGAAAGCCGTTTCTGGATCCCAGAACTCAACCCAGGGTTCTGTACCGGCTGCAGCCAGAACTGCGCCGCTTCCTGGTTCAAACTGCAGCTCATCGAGATCGTTTTCGCCTTCATTCACTCTCAGGACCGGATAGATCTCATCAAGATTCCAGATGAGCGTAGTCGCTTCCGGCTTCCAGTGGAAGGTTCGGGAGGTGGAAATGGAAGCCAGCCTGTGCCCGTCCGGGTGGAAACTCACATCCGTGATTTCACCACTATGTCCACTCAATATCTGCCCTGACCACAGAACCAGGTTGCTCACTTCCCACAGCTGGACTTCGTCAGTTTCATCAGCCACCACAAGCATCGTCCCCTGTGGGTTAAAATCCAGAGTCTGGAACATACTCATTTCAACATCCTTGCCGCCCCCTGTTTGCCCTGTTTGCAAATTCAACAACTTTATCGTTGCTTTAAGCCGCTGGAAGTTATATTCAATCGCAAATGCAAGCCGCTTGCCGTCAGGATGGAATTCAATTAAATATGCCCCGTCCGTTCCTTCATAGACACGCGGTGTCAGCTCAGGATGGTTCAGATCCCATACCAGGATTGGCGCTGTCAAGCTGCCGGCTGCAAGTTGGGTTCCATCTTCACTGAATGCCAGGGTGCGTATTTTATATTCCTCTTCGACAGAGAGCACCTGCAGCACGTTTCCTGTTTGAAAATCCACCAGCTGAACAACACCTTCTTCACTGACCATCGCCACTGTTTCCAGCGATGGATGCAGATCAAAGATAACTTCGGGATCCAGCTCTCCTGGAATTTGCGTCAATGTGTCCATATCCCACAGCGTGAGGAGATATGGAGTTCCGGCAGCCACGGCCAGTACCCGTCCCTCCGAACTGAACTGGATCCTGCCGACACTCGCACCAGGCACACCAACTACGCCCACCTTTTCACCCGTATCCGGGTCCCAGAGGTTCACCTGCCCGCGCTGCTCATCATCACTGTGCCCGGTCGCCAGCAGATTTCCGGTCGGGCTGTATGCCACGCATTCCACTGATATTTCGTTGTTAAACAGGATTCGCTCGAGGTAAGCATTGGTTGTCAAACCAGCCAACAGGCTGCTGCGCGCTTCAACTGTATCGGAAAGATTCAGCGCCTCCAGGCTCAACAGCAGCGATAAATCCAGAAAGTCTTCCTTCTGATTCAATGCCTGCGCAGCCAGGCTGCGGGAAAGCGCAAGGTCACGCTGCTCCTCTGCCACAGCCTGCGCTGTCTCGCGCACCACAATTTCAGTGGCCCGTGCTTCAGCCTCATACACGGCTGTCCCGCGCGCCGACTCAGCATTTGCCTGAGCTGTTGCCCGCTCAAAACCTTCGCTCACTGCCAGGTTCCGCTGAGTCCAGGCGAGAATGCCGAGAACAACGGCAACAACGAGCCCGGCGGCTACAGCACCGAGGGTTACTCGCTGCCGGCGGCTGGATGCTGTCCGGCTGGCCAGGATGTACTGGGTATGAAGTGTTGTCGGTGCCGGATCTTTCCCGGTAGCTTCCGCCAGCCATGTTTCTGCATCGTTCAACTCCTGACTGCGCAGCAAAAAGCCGCTCTCCCTTTCATTGCGATCCCAGGCCAGTGCCCTGTTCTGCCAATGTGTATGCTGTTTCACCCAGGCATGGTCCACCTGGATCGCAGTCACCAGATCGGTAACAGCCTTCTGGTATTTCTCATCCTCGTCACGGAAGAAGATCCAGTTCAGCGCGGCAATTTCCGGCGGCACAACATGGGGTTCGATTTCATTCACAACAATCGGGATCAGCCGTTTGTTATTATCGAGTGCCCGCCGTATTTCGAGATTGCATATCTCCGACGCAACTGATTTATCACTGACGATGAACACAAATGCGTCGGATTGCTCGATGGCTTCATACACTTCTGCCAGCCAGTCGGCACTGGGGGGGATATCCTGCCAATCGATCCATGCATCGATCCCCTGCTCTGTCAGCGCTTCATGCAGGATACTGGCAAAGGCAATATCTTTTCGCGAGTAGGATATGAAAATATCCGCCATGCACTTTCCTCCTGATCCATGGAAATCTGTGCTGACTGTAATTGTCAGAACCCGGCATACCGGTTTGGAACAACCATCCAGAGCCCGGAGTCACAGCACAGATCAACTTCTAAAGCGTTTCCGGAGAACCATACCTGATCACAAGACATTAAACCTTCTTAAATTCCTAACCATACGAAAAAAAAGCACCCCGATTGTTTGTTGAAAATGAAAGGATCGGCAGATAAGCAAACAGGGAGGGATGCAAAATAGGCTCTTTCCTTTATATGCAGCTTCGATTCGCTGCCGGCATTCCACCCGGTGAAATCCACGGCCATTATAGTTAAATAAAACCCTTTCAGCAAACAGGCCTTACCAGCCGCATAGCACAGGATTGTAACCCCTAAACGGGAATAAAAAACGACAGGCCCTGCCAGTGTTTATGAAAAATCTCTGTATAGGGCCGCCCCCAGGCAACCTTTTCCTCCCCAACTTTAACGTAAAGCTATGATATACACTCCCGATTCCACGCGATACTGAAAGTCATAAACACATCGGGGGAAAGGAGATCCTATGGATGGGGGGAAAGAAAAATCGCTTAACCGGAAGATCGATTGGAAAAAGATGCTTCCACCGATCCTGCTGACGATGCTGACACTGCTTCACCTGTCGAAACCCTGGACCCAACCGCTATCCGCCTCTGCTGCTACGCTTGAGCCACAAGTCCAGGTCACCTTTATCCCTGATATCCTGCCCGTGGATATCGAGGGGGAAGCCTCCTCATCATTGGATCCGGATACACCACCTTTCGGAGAAAGCGTTGATCCACTTCAACAGGAGGAGATTCCAGGGTCCGATATTGGACTGGTATCTGTACTCCCGGAAGTCGGCACAACACATCTCGGCTATGCCTATGAAGACCGGTATGGCCAGACAATGATCCATGTATGGCAGGATGGGCAGGAAATCATCCTTGATGCCCGTGATCCAGGTACTTATGCATATATCGAGCGCTTTAAATATTTTACTGAACAATACGTTGAAAACCGGGATAGTATCCGCAGCTACATCAGGACAATTATTGGCAATGTCGGTATGGGTATGCTGGACACTTTATTCATCGAGGTAACAGCTATGGCAACTGCAGCCGCCTGCGCTGCTACACCGTTAACCGGGGTTGCACTGGCCGGATGCATTGCCGGTGTTGGTGCACTGGCAGCAGAAGCCATCAAGTTTTCAATACATAATGCGGAGCGCAGCTTAACTATGGGAAGGTTTATCCGTCTTTCTTCTGAACAACGGGCTCTTCGCGAAAAGATTAACACGATCTACAGTTCCCTGACTGAAATCGCCACACAAAAAGAGGAAGAATAACCATGAAAACCAAAACGGAACGGCTTTTTATGAATTTGTTGAGGGTTATCCTGCTAAATTTCGGGATCGATATTCTTTTTGCAGGGGTACTGATCCCCATTCACAGGCTCGAATGGCTTTTGATATTGATGCTTCCTTCTGCTCTGCTTATGATTAACCTTATACCGGGAATGCCTTTGGAAAGACTATTCAGGAAAGCGACTGCCAGAGCTTCAGACAGATCACAACCAGCTCTGATCTTCGTATCACTGATTGTTCATTTCACTGTTCTTGTATTCGCCTTTATTAATCTGGTGGATGGGATTCTTTACTACGTCGTGATAGGGTCATCCTTCGGACTCAATTCCGAATCGATCCTTATCACCATCAGCGCAGCTGCCTTTCTGGTAAACATTCCTTTCCTGCTGAACACTTTCTGGATTCTGCTATCCGGAAGAAAACATCGGAAAATATCAACCATACAGCCTTAATATGGCAACTTCCATAACAGAGAAGCTTTCCCGCTATACCATCTCTCACGCTCAAGAGCGTGAGAGATAAGCTATCCGATTTTACAGTCAGAGATTTATGCAGACGATAAACCAAGATACAGGAATTTTTTAACACTATCTATATAGAGGGAAATTTTCAGCAATGCAATGTCCTTCTTCAGGCTTGCTCTCAGCGCATCGCCCGCTTTCGCAGCAGGACATCCTGTGCTGCACCAACGATGTCTTCCTCGGTAAGGCCGAACTTCTGCGCCAGGTAGGTTTCATCTCCCACTTCCCCAAAAACATCCTCGATAGCAACTGAATTCACCGGGACAGGGTTTGCAGCAGCAAGTACCTCGCTTACTGCGCCATACAATCCTCCAAACACGCTGTGGTTTTCTGCCACAACAACCGCTCCCGTTTCTTCAGCCGCCGAAAGAACCGCTTCCCGATCCAATGGTTTATACGTGGAAAAATTCAACACCCGGACATGAATCCCGTTCTGGGCCAGTGTCTCTGCTGCAGATAGTGCGCGCGCCACCATAATTCCCGACGCCATGATCGTCAGATCGCCACCCTGGCGGAGCAGCCCTGCCTGGCCAAAGGAGAAACGATACGTCTCTTCAAGCACCACCGGAACTCGCTTGCGCTGTATACGCAGATATGCGGGACCCTGATGTTCCAGCGCCAGATATTCTACAATCTGCCTGGTTTCCACAGCATCTGCGGGTACGAGCACACTCATATTGGGAAGTGCCCTGTAAACTGCCAGATCAAGCATCGCCTGATGGGAAGCGCCGTTACGGCCCGAAGATAGCCCCGCTTCGATACCCACCAGCTTTACATTTGCGCGGCAGTACGCCACGGAAATAGCGGCCTGATCAAGTACCCGCTGGCTCATAAAGCAGGCAAACGATCCGCAGAATACTTTCTTTCCCGATAACGCCAGTCCTGCTGCCATGCCAACCATGTTCGCTTCCTGAACACCTATATTGAAATATCGTTCGGGAAATTGCTCCTGGAAGAGATTGGCTTCTGTAGCTCGCTGCAGGTCGCTGTCCAGCACAACAAGTTCCGGTACCTGCGCTCCCATCTCTGCAAGCGTGTGGCCATAGACCCGATCAGCGAAGATAGTCTGTGAATTCATCGACCGCCTCCAACAGCTGCGGCTGCCTGATCCAGTTCATCCAGTGCCTGGTGATACTGGTCTTCAGAGAGAGCCTTCGAATGCCATTCGAATCGGTTCTCCATAAACGAGATCCCTTTTCCTTTCGTTGTATGTGCCAGAATAAGATGCGGGGCTCCCGAATGCTGGTGTGCTTCCTCCAGCGCATCGTGGATCTGGTGAAAATCATGCCCGTCGATCTCCAACACATGCCAGCGGAAAGCACGCCACTTATCTGCAAGTGGTTCAAGGCTGTTAATCTCTTCCACCCAGCCATCCACCTGGAGCCTGTTCTGATCGAGAAAGACAATCAGGCGGTCAAGTTTAAGTTGGGCAGCTGCCAGTGCTGCTTCCCAGATCTGCCCTTCCTGGCTCTCACCATCACCGATCAGTGCATAGACAGAGCGGTCCAGCCCGTCAATCCTGTCTGCCAGTGCCATGCCGGCTGCCACAGACAGCCCCTGTGCCAGGGAACCGGTAGACACTTCCACACCAGGAACTTTATGCATATCCAGGTGCTTCTGCAGCCGGGTGCCGTTCTTTTGAAATGTCTTCAGCCATTCCAGGGGAAAGAAGCCTGCCTCAGCCAGGACAGCGTACAGCAGAGGAGCAGCATGTCCTTTTGAAAGCACAAATCGATCTCGCTGCAGCCAGAGAGGTTCTTCCGGCCGCAGTTTCATTGTTTGGAAGTACAGCGTTGCGAGAATCTCCACTGCGGAGAGGCAGCCACCCGGATGCCCGGACCCTCCGCTGTAAAGCATATCGATAACATGCTTGCGGATGACCACAGCTCTCTGTTGCAGCTGCAGCAAATCGGAACCGGAAAGAGACGATTTAGATCGCATATTGTTACCATCCCCTCTCGATGCTCGAGCCGGTTTTCCGGGCTTCCCGGATCCCTCCGGCAGTTCCGGAGAGACCGGTTCATGCTGCCTTTCGTATTTTTCTCATAACCAGCTCAGCAAGATCGAGTACGAGTGAATAGATCGTGTGCTCCTTGCGACGAAAGTAAAAGAATGCCACTATGCACAGACTCAGGTATACCAGAGAACCCAGCAGTGTAAACAATGGTAAAGGGGAGTTCATGTTGAACAAGCGTGTAATGAATTGATCCAGTAATATGAAGGGAACCATGGTAATCCCGCCAAAAAAGAAAACAACAATAATTGATAAGATTCCCCGGCTTTCGTCAATTTCACTCTCTACGTCCACCGGCTCGATTCGAACCGGCCGGCTGCCCGGGTTTATACCAGAAACCGCGGTCAGTGAACCCCGCAGGCTTTTCACTTCGCCTAGAAGTATGGCTTCCTCTTTCCTTAAGGCCCGAAAACGCTTCTCCTGCCCCCAGTTTCTTCTCTGCCGCCACAATCCCCTGATATCTGCCTGCAGACCGAACAAAGCCAGCAGCTTCCGGGAGAGGTTGTGGTTCGCTTCCAGAGTTTCAGCAATGGAAGGATTCCGTGATTGGCCGGGAAGATTCTCTACATGGAGGAGCGTTCCACAATATCCGCAACGGAACCTCGTTTCCTGACTATCCCAATCTATCCTGCCGCTGCAAGCCGGACATGTTATCGCTTCAACCTTCACTTGTGGGCGCTCCACAGTTTCACAGAGTATCTCTTATTAAACCAGTACAATTCCCCAAAATGCAAGTTATATACGCCCTGCTTAATGGAGAAATCAGTAACGCAGAAAACATGCGGGTTATACCGAACAGGAATTTATCGGTGCATTCGACAGCTGCTGCGAGTGTGCTGGCACTGTCCCGGCCGGGAAACATACAATCACAACAATCCCTACTGTGCTTCCCACTATCTAAAGATGATCAATAAGCACACGGAGAAGCTAATCGCCGTGCAGTACGCCATATTGCCAGCTTGCCGTTAGCAAATCCCTGCCGTTCCTTCCAGATCGTTAAAGTACCGATCAATTCTAGGATATTTCTGATGAATTATGGGCTATATCTCTGATTTTTAATCATTCCTATGGAAAGTTTAATAGATAAGTCTGATATATATCCTGGCCGGAGGCATATACTGGTATTGATTGATTCTGTTAATCAAATCAATACTCAGCAGCGTTCCGGAGCGCATGGCCGGAATACCTGAAAAAATTGAAGCACAGGGGGATATCATGACAAGTAGAATTGAACAACCACGATCAGAAGAAGCTTCCCTGCCATCCAATCGGAACTTCCATACAGAGCAGCAGCCTCCTGAAATATCTAAACTTCTTTCCTTTTCAGAAAACAGGCAGGAAGAAGAAGATCTGTTTCGCCAATGGCTGCAGGCTTGCCTGCCCGCACTGGCAGCGGCCCTTGGTTTTACTTTCCTTCTGATGCTGTGTTACCTGTGGTTCCACCTGCTGTGATGCCTTTACGGATACAATATAACCTTACCTTTTCAAGCTGCCGGCGGCCAAAGGGTGTAAAGAAATCGAGACAGAAATCGGACCGGCTTGATTCCGCTATGTGCATTTAGAATCAAAAAGGGGCAGATCCGGATATCTGCCCCTTGCATCAGCCAAATCAAAACCTACGGCTCCCATATCAAGTAATCGAATGTCATACCGCTGCTGTTGTAGGCTGTAACCCGATACCAGCCGTACACCAGATCTCCGTTTACGTATGTAGTGAAACAGTTGTAATCCGCCGGAGTCTCATAGATGAAGTTGTATCCGCTCATATATGAGTCTGCCTGGCAGGCTGCTTTATCTGGCTCCGCCTCATCATCCCCGATGCTCTGCTGTGTACCATTGAGGAATTGCAGAGTGCCTGTGCCGGTATTCCAGGTGTACTTGATATCCGCATCCGTTCCACTGCATGTCGCTTTCGTGCCGTTTTCCAGATCGTAACAGCGGTCTACCAGGACAGATTCCTGTTCTTCCGAAGTCAGAATGAAAAGTGACAGATTCAATTCCGGCATAGCCGCTGCCGTCACAGGAGATGTATCAGGCTCAAACACCAGGTACGAGAAGGTGAACCCGCTCTGATTGTATGCGGTGGGCAGGATCCATCCATAGGCGGTTTTTCCATCGATTTCAGTTGTAAAACCATAGTAGCGTCCGGAAGGGCCCGATCCTGCAAGCGGGACAGGATCCGAGTAGAAGGTTGCTGAAGGCAGGTCTTCCTCAGCCGGTGCACCGGAGAAGCTGGCTGAAAACCGGGTGCCGTTCAAGCCCGTCAGCTCCCCGCCCTGGCCGACGGTATAGTTGTAGCGGAAATCAGCACTCCCGCCGCTGCAGGACACAACTGAGCCGCCTTCGAAATCATAGCACTGGTTGGTTGTCATGGTCTGCCCGACTCCGTTGTCGAATACATTGGGGAAATTACTCATATCAAGGTTCGGTGCCACTTCCATTTCCGGAAGCGTTGAACTGCTGCTTGAGGCAACCTCGATATTAACTTTCAGTGGAGCATTGGCCGGGTTGTCCATTCCGAAGCGGAAACCGCTGCCATCCTCCAGCTTCCAGGCAGTGAGATAGGTGCCTGCCTGAGCGGGCGCCTGAAGCTCCACAGTCAGCGTGATGGTGTCACCCGGTACCACTTCCCCGGAAAATTGCACTGAGGAAGCGCCCATGTTTTCACCACCGATCATCACCAGCTCATACGCACTGTCCCAGGTGCAGGTGCCTGTGTTGCGCAGAGTCCACCCGGCCTCGAAAATCTCACCGGGATCAAATTGTGCACCTGTAGAGACAAGTGGGCTGCCATCAAGCTCGAATCCATTGGTGCAGCCGGCATTCTGAGCGTATGGGTTGTTTTGATTCTGCGGAGGGGTCGTCTGATTTCCGGGGTTATTCTCGCCCGGAACATTTTCCCCTGGTGTGGAACCGGTCGTCTGCCCGGCAATCGTGACATCGATTGTACTGTTTTCATTATCGGCAGTTGAATTCTGGCCCTGTTCCACAATCTCCAGGCCGTTTTCGGCAGCTTCTTCGCCTGCATTTCCACCAGGCCAGTCGATTAAACCACAGGCAGCCTGTGTCAGAACCAGTACGCTCAGGATTAAAACCGGAATAAGCATTCTTTTTGTGTTCATAATAGCTCTCCTTCATAGACCCGTGTGTGTTCCCGATATTGCTGTTTCTGTCTTCAGTGTATAGAGAGGCTATTCAGATCATTTTCAGAAGATGTAAAAACGATGCAAAATTTGAAAATTCTTTTGTTCTACAAATTTGAACCAGGGGAAACAGCCTAAATAACACCGATCAAAAAAGGGGAAGTGCTTTAAAACGTTGCTTTGATTCTCACCCAATCTAGTGTATTCTGCAGGTACGAATCCCGGAATAATGATGGAGTACCTGATGGATACCTTTTCAAAAACAATCACGCGGAAAGTCCTGCCTGCCCTGCTGCTTCTGCTGCTCGTGCAGCCTCTCATAACAGTATCTGCCGATATGGGGCCCAAACCCTGGATGGATTTTCCGATCAGCTGGGAATCAGGTACTCCCCAGGAAATCACATCAGTAGCGCTGTATACCTGCTCAGATCCGTCCTGCTCCGACCCCCGTCCTCTGGAAGAGTTGGGGCCGCAGCATATCAGTTGTGAATCCAACAATCTATGCACCTCCATGGCATACGGCTATGATCTGTATTTTCAGCTTGAACTTGGTTTCGCTGATGGGCAAACAATGTCCAGCCGTGTGATCGAATATTCCGGATCCGGCAGCTACCCGGTGATTGTAACGGGTGAAGAGCTGCTGATCGAAGTGCCTGAACCGGGTTTCCTTGAAAAGCTGTTGAATATTCCCCCGGCGGATCGGGGCAGTATGCCCTTTGAAAGCCCGTTCGGGATCGCACTGATGCTCATGGTGGTAGTTGTTCTCCTGGCAAGCACAGCTGTTATTCTGGGCGGCAGCACACTGCTGGTTATCCTGATTCGCAGAGCGAATAAGGAAGATATCAACCTGCAGAATGCCACTGTGCCGTTCATCCTGATCTGGATTGCCGCCGGGTTCTTCTTTCTGGGCGGAATCCTGCTCTCACCCACCATGCCGCTTACCGCTATAATTGAGGGAATTGCAGCGCTCGTGTATGCAACGCTGCGCAAGCGGGACCGCACAGCCACACTGACAATTGTCCTCCTCGCCAACCTGCTCACTATTCCGGTTCTTGTTATCTCTGCAGTCCTGTTCGGTTTTGGTTCTTTCAGTTTTGTAACCCTGGCAGCAGAAATCCTGATCTGGCTGGTTGAAGCGGTTGTGTTGTTCGTTCTGCAGCGCCGGATTATAAAATTCCAGGAAGCCCTGCTGCTGAGCCTCGGCCTGAACCTGCTCAGCTTCCTGACCGGTTTGCTGCTTCCATTCTGACCTGTTAAAAGAGAAGACTATGTATACAAAAAAAGCCGTAATCCTGATCTTCCTGTTCATGTTTACGCTCTCTGCCTGTACATCACCACCAACGCCAGATTTAACCGCGGAAGAGAGCATCGGGTCTCCAACTGAAACAGCGACAGCACCAGCAGCAACCCCCTCCCCAACACCAACTTCGTCCGGAGCAGAGTCATCCGCAGTGCCGGTTAACATCCATGCGGTTCACATGCTGAATGCGGGCAGTGGTTGGGCTGTTGGATCAATCAGCACCGCCGGCAGCCCGCAAGCTGCAGAAGAACCCGCCTCGGATGAGAGAATTCTTTTCACAAACGACGGCGGCAGCACCTGGATCGATGTCTCGCCGCCGGAGGTATCCCCGCAGGGAAGCTCACTGCAGGCCGATGCCGCCTTTATCGATCTGCAGCACGCCTGGGTGGTATACACCGGCTCAACAATGGTATGGTCCACCATTGACGCAGGCAGCACATGGACTGCCGCACCAGCCCTGCCTTCCGGCATGCTGGGCTCTCGCTTCCACGCGCTCGACAATCGGAACGGCTGGCTGCTGCGAAGCCTTGAAGCGGGTATGAGCCAGGTTTGGGAAACACTTTTCCATACTTCTTCCGGTGGTGAAACCTGGACCAAGCTGATCGATCCTTACGAACAGAATAATTTCGCCAGATTCAGCAAAACCGGTTGGGACTTTTTCGACAGCCAGAACGGCTGGATGACCCATAACAGCCAGGGAGTCTCAGCCAGTCTCTTCTTTCAGAGAACAACGGACGGCGGCGAAACCTGGCAGAACATAGAGCTTCCTCCACCGGCAGACAAGCCGGACCTTTTTGAGCAGGCACTGTGTTACACACACAGCCCGAAGCTTTTCAGCCCCGCCAGCGGTTTGGTCGCACTTAACTGCAAGACAACAGATCCCGAAACGAATTTCCCATACCTGTACCAAACCTCTGATGGAGGAAACACATGGTCTGTCTTTTCATATCCTGGCGGAGACTTGTTTTACCTGCCCGATAATACAATTATCGCTGCCGGTGTTACGATTACTAAATCAGTTGATGGTGGGGAACATTGGGAACTACTTGATGATCTGGAATGGGATGCTCAATACAACATAGTCAGCCCTGAGATACTATTCGCTACATTTGAACACGACGGAACTCACTTTTTCTGTAAAACTATGGATGGTTGTAAAAACTGGACCTGCCTGGAACCCGTTCTGCTTGACTACGCCGGAACAGCAGCATCTGAGGAAGTCGAACCTGTCTCTGAAAGTTTCACCAGTGAGTTCGCGTACCTGTCCTACAGAGCCAACCCTGAGAACTACGATACCAATGATCTATACCTTGCTTCCCTGGACGATACGGAGCCAACGCGCCTCACCGACAGCGGCAGCCTGATCAACAGCTTTTCCTGGGATCCAACCGGCACCATGATCGTTCTCAGTTCTGATCTGGATGGAGATCAGGAACTTTACCTGATGCCCCTCGATACGAGCAGCTGGCAGCAGCTTACAAACAATAGCAGCAGCGATATGCTGCCTTCCTTTTCTCCTGACGGCCGTCAAATCGCATACGTAACCGGGGAACGCGGCAGCGAAAAGGTCCACCTGCTGGATCTTTCTCTCCAGGCCAGCCGCTTCCTGGCCCCAGGCACGACCCCCGCCTGGTCTTCGGATGGCAGCCGGCTGCTTGTCTTTCGCGAAGAGGATGGTGTGTATGAGATCGACATCGAATCCGATCAGGAAATTCGACTGATCGACAGCAGCGAAAACGGCATTGACAGCTACCCGTCCTACTCCCTTTCAGGGTATCTTCTCCTCACCGCTTCCAACCGCCATTCACCCGGGGACTACCTGGTAGAAGCGCCATTTCTATTTAAGGCGGATGGCAGCCTGATGGGCCGTTTGGGCACCGTGTGGGGGTCACCACCGTACGCCTGGCTTCCGGATGGCAGCGGCCTGCTGGTAACCTCGGACTTCCTGATGATGAGTGAACTGCACCTGCTGGATATGAACGGCGCCCTGCTGGATCTGCCGCTCATTGATCCCTCCGGTTGGTTCCCGCGTTTCCGCCCTGGTTATTAAAGAAGAAATCAGGGGCGAAATAAATATCGCCCCTGCACCTGACTGTTTCCTTGTAGGAACCGTTCAGGCTCCTGCTTTTCCTATACCTGCACTCAGTTGTACAGGATGCAGGCACACTCTGTTTCGATCCAAATATGCTGAGGCGGACAGCCCCCAGGAGGAGGCGAACAGCTGTCTCCACCACCCCTCCTGCCCGGTTCCGCAGTCGGAACGACAATCGCATGGCAAATATTGGGCATCTCGATCGGTGCCTGGCCAAACATCCAGGCACAGGTATTATCGAGGCCTGTAAGGCCGTCCTCGCCATAGGTATCATCATAGTCGAAAGCTGCAAGGTCGAATGGTTCAGCACTGGCCCACGACCACCAGGCGAATACACCCTGGCCGCCAAGCAGGCTTTTCTTGAAAGAAAGCTCAACTACATTGGGATTTTCTGGATTGACCCGCGCCCATGCCAGATCCGGATCTTCCCCCTTTCCGGCATCGAACAGCAAAGTCTCAAATCCATCTCCTGCTGTTCCACCATCCGGAAGCACTGCTGTCTGGGCTCCGATATCCTCATTCGTATCCTGCCAGACCTGCACTCCAGCCACGCCCCATTCCCCGGGTTCCATTGCAGCAGGATTATTCACAAGCACGATCAGGTCACCGCGTGCATCCAGGTTGAGATCGATCTCCAGCGCGTAGCTTCCGTTGAGAACAGGCGCATCTTCACCGAGTTTGAAGAAGGAGATTTGTGCATACAGCCAATCTTCATCCTGCCCCAGCTCAGTGGTGAGGATATCCACCGCAGCCATATACCCATCCCCGTTATCCAGCGGTCGTTCATAGCGATTCAAATCCCACTGGTCACATTCCGGAGCAACTATGGGGTCCGCTTCATTCGCGGCACGGCGGCCGGTATTGCAGTCAATGACCCGCTGTAGAGAGGCCAGCATAAACGTATCGGGGAAAACCTGGTGCTGAATTTCTGCTCCGGTCACTGGTATCTCTTCAGCACTTTCACTTTCTTCAGATCCTTCCGAGGTATCTTCCGCCGCCGGCTCTTCTTCAACCGCTGCAGCAGAAACTGCATCGACTTCCTGAATATCGGTATCAGCCTGGACCGCATCAGCGCTCCCTGCCCCGCCGGTTGTTCCCCCACCACATGCCGAAGCCAGAATTCCCAAAACCAATAGTGAGATAATCAAAACTCTTCTTTTAAACATCGCTTCTCCTTTGTCTTTCATGATCTATTTCAGACTCAAACTGAGTCCTCCTCTATGCCTCTCCACTCGCCAAGCCCCGGGTTTTCAGCGCAGGCTTGGTTACTTCGCTCATATTCCCCGGAGTTTTCCAAACCGCAATCCTCTTCCTGATTTCCTGAAAGAAAAACTGTCAGGCTTTTCATACTGTTGAAACAGAACACCCTATGAGTTGCAGTCGATTCAAGGGTTGCCCGCCATTCCTGATTTGTTCCGGATTTCTGGTTCCAGATCCGGAGAAGGTAAGAAAAATATTCTGCCATGTATCTTTGTTCTCCATTGGTTTTTTCTATTACCCCTCCCAACCTGTACATACCCTACCAGCAGCCCGTCAATAAACCGTCAATCGCCAGAAAGAGGAAGCTGTGCTACACTGAAACGATATACTTTGCAGGCAAATCAGTGGACATTCATGCAGACGCTTCATATCAAACTTCTCGGAAATATCAACTTTGGCATCAGCGGCCGGCCGCTCGATCTGGTTTCACAAAAAGCCAGAGGGCTGCTTATATATCTTGCTGTGGAACCTCCCCACATTCACAGCAGGGAGAAACTTTCGGCACTACTGTGGCCGGAACAACCTCCGGGTAAAGCAGCACACAACCTCCGCCAGGCACTCACAGCCTTGAGAAAAGCAGTTGGAGACCTTGAATCCAGGGAACTTCTTTTGGACATTAGCCGGGAGAGTATCGGTATCACCCCCCATGCCCAACTTGAAATCGATGTGGATACTTTCCTTGGAAACGTGAATAGTGTTTTCCTGGCAGGAACGAGAACGGAATCCAGAATCGACATCCGCCGGCTGAAAAAAGCCGGCGACATGTACCGCGGTCCTTTTCTGCATGATTTTGACCTCAAGGACAGTGAGCCCTTCGAGGAGTGGGCTCTGCTGCAGCGAGAATCGATCCACCGCCAGGCAATCCGCGTCTATGAAAACCTGCTCGGGTATTACCAGCGCCGCGGCCAGAATACACAGATGCTGCAGACAGCGGAAACACTGCTGGAGCTTGCCCCCTGGGATGAACAGACTCGCCGGCTGCTGATGATCCTGTATGCACAGTCCGGCCAGAAACGGACTGCTCTCTCTGTCTACCATTCCGGAAAGAAATACCTCAAAGAATCACTGGATCTGGACCCGTCAACAGAAACTGTTCAGCTCTTTGAAAAGCTTCGCGGCAATGATCTGGAGGATTTGCCAGTCGAAGATCTTCCCCCCGCTGCCACCAACCTGATGCCCGAAAGCACTCCTTTTATCGGCCGGGAGAAGCAGCTTGATGATCTCAGCAGCCTGCTCTCCCGGGATGGTGTACGATTGGTTACAATCCTCGGACCCGGAGGGGTCGGCAAAACCCGACTGGCAGACCAGCTGGCCCGGGAACAGGTTGGGCAGTATCAGGATGGGGTCTACTTCATCCCTCTCGATGCTATCGAAACGCCGGAGCGTATTCTCCCCCTGATCGCTCAGCACCTTGAAATCCAACCTCTGAAGAACCAATCGCTGGATGAACGTATCTTTCAGGTGCTGGAGAAAAAGGATATCCTCCTGGTGCTTGATAACTTTGAACACCTCCGCCAGGCCACCGGATTGATCAGCCAGCTTCTCGGGCGCACCCGTAAGCTGCAATTCGTAATCACCAGCCGGCAGCAGCTGAATATCAAGGAGGAATGGACCTATGCACCCGGAAGCCTTTCACTCCCTCTGGCTTCAGCCACTGCTGATGAAATCGCTTCGTCTGAAGCTGTGGATCTTTTCCTTCAGAGCTGTACCCGTCTGGGGAAGCCGGTTTCCCGGAAGAAGGCCGATCTTTTTACCATCTCAGGTATCTGTGAACTTGTCGAAG
Organism: Anaerolineales bacterium; assembly: GCA_016927115.1. Taxonomy (GTDB): domain Bacteria; phylum Chloroflexota; class Anaerolineae; order Anaerolineales; family E44-bin32; genus JAFGNH01. The sequence continues at coordinate 33,024 of JAFGNH010000115.1, forward strand.
GTTTTCCCCTTGGTATTGAACTGGCCGCCGCCGCAACACGCAGCCGCAGCCTGGATACTATTCACCAGCAGATCAAAACCAACCTTGGATCTCTCTCCTCTGCAATCAGCAACCTTCCATCCCGCCATCGCAGCCTGCGGGCAACTTTTGAACATTCCTGGCAGCTGCTTAACGACAGTTCCAGACAGGCCCTTCGGCGACTGGCAATCTTCCATGGCTCATTCGACCCTGAACTGGCAGTTACTCTTACCGAAGCGTCACAGCAGGATATGGATCTCCTGCTTACAAGCTCCCTCCTTGTCCATGACGGAATACGCTTCGCATTCCACCCTCTTGTACGGCAGTTCGCGCAGGAAAAACTGGAGCAAGATCCAACCGAACAGGAAAAATTGCAGGAAAAATTCACCCTCACGTTCAGCACCATCCTCAAAGAAAGCTGCGCTGCGCTGCGCAGTCCCGATCGTGTTGAAGAGCTTTCCCGTCTGCAGAAGGATGAAGAGAATCTCACAGCAGCCTGGAATTGGTCTCTGCATAAAGCAGATCAACAATTAATCAACCAGTCCATGCAGGGTATGTTTCTGTATTACTACCTTCAGAGCCGTCATTTTGAAGGCTTTAACGCTTTTTCCATACCCGAGACTTTCCCGATAGAGTGTAATTACAACAAAACCCGGGGCTGGCTTCACCTTTACCAGGGTGGTTTTGCCCAGAGCCTGGGGCAATACGATAAAGCAGTAGAATCCTTCTCTGCAGCAGAAGATCTTCTGCGTAAAGAAGGCACACCGTTTGATCTGGCTGTATGCTCCGTACGACAGGCCGGTGTCGCAATCAATCTCGGACAGCATGACCGGGTGCTCTCACTCTGTTCTGCTGCCTTACCCGTTTTTCAGCAGCAGGATGATCCCTGGTGGTTGGCCCTGACTACCTTCCTCGTGGGCGATGCGATGTACCGCAAGGGAAAAATCGATGAAGCACGCACAGCCCTTGAAGAGAGCATCTCCCATGCCCGTACCAGCAGGGACCCAGCGCGGATCACGGCCGGTCTCAATTCACTTGCAGATGTGCTCTGCTACGAGGGAGATCTGGTTAATGCCGAACAGACTTTCCGTGAATGCCTGCAGATCAGCCGGTTTATGCAGGATTACTACGGCGCAGCTGTACATCTGAATAACCTGGGAACAGTCTTCCATATGCAGGAAAAGTGGGAAGACGCTGCTTTTGCCTACCGGGAAAGCTACAATCTTTGTGTTAAATATGGAGACCGTTACGGAGAAGCAATAGCTCTCAGCAACCTGGGGGAAATTGCCATGGAGAAAGGTGAATTTGACAAGGCAAGAAGCTGTTTTCTGCAAGGCCTATCTATCAGCGAGGAAATCGCCAATACCTGGTCCATGCTTGCCAGCCTTGGAAATCTGGCGGAAATTTCGATCCGTTTAAAAGACTTCTCCCCTGCCCGTGGTTTTCTCACCCGAGCCCTCCAGACTGCGTTGGATACGGATACCTTTACCGTGCTCCCGAAACTACTCCTGCTCACTGCGAGAACTGATCTTGAGAACAACCACAAGAATCGCGCTGCCAGTCTGTTGTCCCAGATCCTGTATACGGAAGATGTCGAGGAACAGATTCGCAGCCACGCTGCAAGCCTCGTAGAACAACATTCAATCACGCTGCCGTCTTCATTCTCCAGAGACCTGAAATCCAGTGCGAACAGTATCCTGCAATCACTGGTTAAGGAGAACGACGACCAATGAGGCAGAGTACCGCACAGAGAAACAAACCCGGAGCGCTGCTTCTCATTGGAATTATTCTCTTTTCAGGGCTGTACGCGTGTACTGCACCTTTCGCCTCCCCTGATCCTGTACTCCCCATCGCCCGCTCTGAAGCCATTCCGCCCGATGCTGTTAAACAATCTCCGGAAACAGACCCAACTCCCCCAATCCTGCACCACCCGGACTGGCTTGAACCGGTGCCCATGCCGGGGCTGATCAATACACCCGGATCCGAGGATTCCCCCTTTATCACGCCCGACGGAACACAGTTCTTTTTCTTCTTCACCCCTGATTCTTCTATCCCGGCAGAACAGCAGCTGAATGACGGATCAACTGGTATCTACTACAGTTCTCGCAGCAGTCCGGATTCGGCCTGGGGAGAACCCGTGTTCCTCCTCCTTGCTGATTCCGGTGAAAGTGCACTGAACGGCTGCCCCACCCTGCACGAACAGACTCTCTGGTTCTGCTCTGCCCGCAGTGGTAATTACCGCCCCATCGATTTCTACACCACGGATTTCCTGAACGGCGCGGCTGCAAACCGGGAAAATGCTGGAGATATTCTTAATCAACAGATAGGCATCGGGGAGCTGCACCTATCTGCAGACGGGCAGGCAATCTACTTCCACGCCGAGCTTCCGGGTGGAGTGGGAGGATACGATATATGGGTCACACGACAAAGTGCAGGTGTATGGCAGGCACCGGAAAATGTCTCCGCCGTCAATTCGCCGGAGATGGACGGCTGGCCTTTTCTCAGCCTGGATGGGTCAGAGCTGTGGTTTTCCCGTACATTCGAGGGTTCTCCCGCGATTTTCCGCTCCCTCTGGAATGGGGAGAGTTGGGGAGAGCCGGAATTGATCGTCTCTCAGTTTGCAGGCGAACCTGCGCTTGATGCTGCAGGGAATCTCTTCTTCGTCCATCACTTTATTGAGAACGGGGTTATCCTTGAAGCCGATATCTATATTGCGAAGAGAAAGACGCCCTGAATATGTGCCGGCTTTCCGGATCCTCTTTGCATCCGGTAAAATTCAGCACACGGTAAATATCACAATCCCAATCGCCGCATTACCGCTGAATTCATATTCTTACCATACTGATGCCGTTCCGGGACATCGCTCACCTTCTTCCACCACGCCCGAATCCCTGTATACAGAATTATTCTTATATTTTTCTATCACATATTATATCGATATTTTGTATAATATTATTCAAGGAAGATAATGTCTCATAAAGTGGTGTAAAAAGAATTGCAGAAATAGTCATCCCGTGCTTCCATAAGTTTGTCAGAAACAAAGGAGGC
>JAFGNH010000116.1 GCA_016927115.1 Anaerolineales bacterium
AGCATATCAATAGGGAGGCGCTGGTCGTTGAGGTTGATAAACGCTTCGTAGATCCAGCGATTGCGGTGCAGGAAAAAATCATCCGGTGCCAGGAACTGGGCGACGTCGTAATACACTTCCGGGTTAACCAGAATGGCACCCAGTACCGCTTCTTCCGCTTCGCGGTTCTGCGGGATCTCCACACTGCTTGATGGAGCGGAACCGGTATTCTCTGCAGAGGACGAATAATCAGGCATGAACCGCCACCTTGTCAGTTTTACTGGTTGGCAACACGAATCGGGCAGGAGACTGAAGCGAATCGATCAGTTATTCAGATCTTCATCGGATGGAGCGGACGAATCTTCAAGATCGTCGAAATCAAGTTTATCGACAAAGTCCTTGAAAATTTCCAGCCGCTCATCTCCGTTGTCTTCTATGGACTGAGGCATTTCCCCGTCTTCCAGAGCCTGTTCAGGAATAGAAGCAGCCTTATCCATGACAGCTTCATCGACAAAGACAGGTACATGGACGCGCACAGCGAGTGCGATCGCATCCGAAGGCCGTGAATCAATCTCGACCACACGGTCCCCCAGTTTTACTGTAATGCGGGCGTAAAACACATCATCGCGCAGATCCATTATCACCACCCGCTGGACTTCTCCACCAAGGGTGAGAATGATATTCCGCAGCAGATCATGGGTGAGGGGGCGCGCAACTTCCATCTCCTGCAGACTGACTGTGATTGCCTCCGCCTCATATGGTCCGATCCAGATGGGAAGAAAGCGCTCCGATGTCAGCTCTTTCAGTATGATGATCCTGTGTTGTGACATCAAACTGACCCGGATACTGTCGATCGTTACCTCAACCATTCATATGTCTCCATTTACTTCATTGGTAGATTTTAACACACGCCATACCACATGCCAACAGAACTTGGTGAAGAAAGCGGGGAATACTCCTTCCGGGTTTCCGCACAATCCCCGCGAAAACCGTTCAATTCTGAAATTTCCGGTTTTTATCGATGCTGGTTGTGGACGTAACAATCTGATTTTACTGTGACTATTCAGAGGGCAAAGCGGGGGTTTGTTGTACAGGAACGAGCAAACTTGAAGGAAAACACATTGCTCCTGCAGATGACCTGAGTTTAGATGACTTCCCTCAGGTATTCTGTCACTTGGAACGATTAAATGAAGTTGTTATCATAAGTTGTCTGCACCACAGTGAAGATATGCAGGAAATCCAATTCAGGAGGCGTTCTCCCGTGCAAGCGTTATTCTCTCCCAGAGGTGTAGTTGTTGTAGGCGCTTCAGCCAGTCCCGGTAAATTGGGGTATTCGGTGGCGCAAAATATGCGTGAATCCGGTTATCAGGGTGAAGTTCACTATGTGAATCCCAAGGGTGGTGAGCTGTTCGGGAAGCCGATCCACACATCGGTAGGAGATGTGCCCGATCCGGCTGACCTGGCAGTAATATTGATCCCTGCTCCTTATGTGCCTGCTTCCCTGGAAGAATGCGGCAAGCGGGGAATTCCTTTCGCGATTATTGGCTCCGGTGGTTTCGGGGAAAGCAGCCCTGAAGGCAAGAAGCTGGAAGAGCAGACACTCGCGGTCGCCCGAAGCTTTGGTATCCGGGTGATAGGCCCAAATTGTGTGGGCTACATCGATACTCATCTTCCAATAAACACCAGTTTTTTGCCGGTGGAAAGCCCGAAACCCGGAAATATTGCGTTCATTTCCCAGTCCGGTGCTATCTGTGACATCATTATCGATCTGACCCGCGGGCAGGGCTATGGCCTTTCCCGACTGCTCAGTATCGGCAATCAAATGGATATCAAAGAATCCGAGCTGTTTGCACCCACCGCTGCGGACCCACACACAAAGGTCATTGCTGTCTACCTTGAAGGCGTGTTTGACGGTGCACAGTTCATCCGGGAGGCTTCAGCGGTGACCCGGGAGAAGCCGATTGTCGTGATGAAAGTCGGCAGATCTGAAAGTGGACGAGCTGCAGTGGCTTCACACACCGGCGCGCTGGCTGGAAGTGATAACGCGTATACGGCTGCTTTCCGCAGGGCAGGTGTGCTGCGAGCGCTGCGGTCAGAAGAGCTCTTTGAATGGGCGCGGGTTCTGGCCTGGGCACCACTGCCGCGCGGCAGGCGCATGGCTGTTCTCACCAACGCCGGCGGCTGCGGTACGATCATGACAGACACTTTGGTAGACCATGGGATGGAACTGGCGCAGTTCAGCGCGGCTACCAGGGCGAACCTGCAAAGCAGGCTGCCGGAAGCGGCCAATACAAACAATCCGGTCGATATGCTGGCACAGGCCGGGCCGGATGAATTCAGTCTGGGCCTCAAGGATCTGCTGGCTGATGAGGGTGTGGACGGGGTAATGGTGCTTCTGCCCCCGCCGCCGGTTTCCACACCGGCAGAGATTGCAGAAGCTTTGATTCCTGTGATCAGGGAAGCGAAAAAACCGGTTCTGGCAACCTTTATGGGCGAAGAGCAAATCATAACGGCTGTTGAAGTATTCATGCGCGAGCAAATCCCATTTTTCCGCTATCCTGAGCAAGCGGCGTCGGCGATGTCGGTGCTGTGCCAGCGCAGCCGGCAGCTGCAGAAACCCGCCCCCGAGTGGGTAACACTGACGGATGTCCATAAGGACCAGGCGCAGGCAGCCCTGGCGGATGCTGTCGTTGGGGCGGATGGTTTTCTTGAGCCCGGTGTATTGAGCCGGATGGCCCAGGCCTACGGTATCCCTCTCCCGCCGGAAAAAATTGTCCACAGTGAACAGGAGGCAGTCGAAGAGGCGCAAAAGATGGGCTTCCCGGTTGTGCTGAAAGTTGTCTCGGCGGATATTCCGCATAAGTCGGATGTCGGCGGAATTGCCCTTGATATCAGAGATGTGGAAGCAGCGGCACAGGCGTACCGGCAGGTTACTGCGCTTCCACTGGAGAAGGTGCCGGGGGCTGTGATTGAAGGCGCACTCCTGCAGAAGATGCTTCCGGAAGGACAGGAAGTGATTGTCGGTGCCGTGAGGGACCCCCAGTTTGGCCCGCTGCTGATGTTCGGTTCAGGCGGTGTGGAGGTTGAAGCACTGGGAGATGTCTCATTCGGCCTGACTCCGGTCGACCGCAGGGAAGTGGAAACCATGCTGGAAGAGACCTGGGCAGGAAGGAAGCTCAAGGGATACCGGGGTTTCCCGGCCTGTGACCGTGAAGCGGTTGTGGACGTGCTGGCCAGGATCGGCAGGTTGATGGAGGATTTCCCGGAGCTGAGTGAGCTGGAAATCAATCCTCTGCGTGTATTCCCCGGTGAGGAAGGGGCTGTTGCACCGGACCTTCGTGCAAGAGTCACAAGAGAGCCCACTGAATAATTACTATATTATTTGATTCCCGAAAAGACCGGGATGAAAAAAACCTGTCAGGCCGGAAGTGTGAGGATAGTCATCTGCAGCCTGGCAGGTTTGGTTTTAACAAAGGTAGAGGTGAATCCGGCTTCTGCAAGCCTGGCGATGAAAGCCGGGTTGTATAAACCGGCTATAAGGTTTGCAGGGCGGAAGCGATCTGTGCCGCAGTTCGCGCATTCTGGAGCAGCAGAGCCAGGTTTGCTTTCATGGTCTGTCCTTCGGTGAGCTCTGCCAGGCGGGAGAGGAGGAAAGGGGTTACTGCTTTGCCGGTGATATGGTTTTTCTGTGCTTCTTTTTCGGCCTGTTTCAGCACAACTTCCACCTGGTTGGATTCTACAGCTTCAGCGTCCGGGCAGGGAACCGTGACCAGAGCTCCTTTCAAACCCATTTGCCAGTGGTGGTGCAGGATGGAGGCAGCTTCCTGTGCGTTGTCCACTCTGGTGTGCACCGGAAGGTTGGAGGAAACGCTGAAAAAGGCGGGAAAAGTATCCGTTTGCCATCCAAGCACAGGCACCCCGGCAGTCTCCAGCCACTCCATCGTGCGCGGCAGATCGAGAATGGCCTTTGCGCCGGAGCACACAACCGCAACAGGCGTTTGCCCCAGTTCAGGGAGGTCGGCAGAAATATCGCCGCTCCCGCCGCGATGCACTCCTCCGATCCCGCCGGTAGCGAAAACCCGGATCCCTGCATGGTGTGCAATAAACATCGTGGCGGATACTGTGGTTCCCGCCGAAAGGTTCCGGCTGCATAGAACGCCCAGGTCTCTTTTCCCAGCTTTGTGAATTCCCTCAGCTGTAGCCAGGAATTCAAGCTCGTTTTGAGTCAGCCCCACCTTCAGTTCGCCGTTCAACACAGCGATGGTTGCAGGGACAGCGCCTGCAGCCCTGGTTTCATCTTCCATCTGGTTTGCGAGTTCGAAATTAACCGGAACCGGCAGGCCATGGGTGATCACTGTGGTTTCCAGGGCAACCACTGGCCGCCCGCTCTTCAGCGCCAATTGGATTTCAGGCTGGATGGTCATGTTAAGCTGGTTCATAGCCGGGCCTTTCTGTATGGAGATAGAAAAATTTTTCAGGCAGAACTGTCCGTCAGAGAAGCTGGTCATAAAGCAATTCCAGGGATAAATCAGGGACCACACTGCCGGTTGTGCGCAGGGTCAGGGACGCAGCTGCAGCGCCCAGTCGGGCAGCTTCATCGACGGGAATGCCATTTAGCAGTGAAAACAACACAGCTGCTGTGAGCGCGTCGCTGGCACCGGTCGGGTCGAGGATTTCAGTATACACTGCGGGGACATGCCCGCTCTGGGCGACGGTGGCATATCCCAGCCCAGACTCTGCCAGGGTGATGATGGCGATCTCAACACCAGCGGAGACCAGGGCCTTTGCTGAAGCGATGGTTTTCGAAGGGAGCTCGTCCGGTCCCGCCAATGGGCACAGGGTTTCCGCCTCCACTGCATTGGGGGTGATAAGCCATAGATCTGCCAGCAGTGGTTTGATCCGGGGCGCAAGAACCGTGGATGTTGGGTCAGCCGCTATAGGGGTGTTATACCGCCGGGCGAGCTTGACCGCCGACTGGAGTGTCCGGGGCGAAAGATTTGCATCGAGGAAGACGGCAGAGGACTTTTTGAAAAGATTGTGGAATTTCTGGAGATACGAAGGCTGGATGGCTGAGGCAGCACTCATGCTGTCGATAGCAATATAGAGAGCACCCTTGTGGTCGAGCACTGCCAGATAGGCGCCGGTTTTTACGTCCGGGTCGATCAGCGCGTGGGAGATATCCACACCGCTTGCTGCTGTTTTTTCCAGAAGATTTCTGCCCTCAGGATCATCCCCCACGGCGGTGATAAGAACAGTTTCCATCCCGAGTCTTGCCAGGTTTTCGGCTACATTCCGGGCAACACCACCTGAGGCGAACCGCAGGGAACCCGGGCTGGAGGAACCGGGCGCGAGCTCCTTGTCAGGACGACCGATGATATCTATCCCGCTGGAACCCAATACAAGCACAGGGCCTTCTCTGACAGGCATCTCGCTCATAGCTACTCCTCCTGATAAAAGCAGGTTTTTCCATTCCAGATTTACAGAAAGGGTGTTACAGATAATATTTCTGATTTGCCCGTTATCTGTGCGATCCGGCGTTGATCATCTGGATCAGAGCTGCGTTTGAGGTCTATCTGATCACAAGTATTGTATAAGGATTATCCAGGACAGGAGAAGAGTCCTGAGGTGAAAGCGGAAAAATATTGTATCTGTATTGTACATGGAAGTTCCCCTGAAATCGAGGGGCTGCACAGGAAAAACGCCCCTGACGGGTTTTCAGATACGGTATGGAATCCGGAGTTGCTATTATGGATCTGCTGGTTGTGAAAAAGTAAGGGCCCGCCTTTTTTCCGAATCCTTGCGAAGAACGGAAATTAAGATTAACCTTGATGGAGAACAGGGAGAGTACCTATGGCGACACGGAAGGATGAATTGGATCGAGTGCTTCATCGAATCAATCAGGAAATCCCTGATCCGGATTGGGTTGCACTGGTTGACGGGGATGGCTTGATCGTGGCTTGTGTCCCGGATCTGCCAGCGGTGGACATTGATGCGATTTCTGCAATGACGGCAGCGTCTTTTACCCTGGGGCAGCGAGTGCTTCAGGAGGTGGATGGTGGAAACCTCCGCTATGTTATCGCTGCGGGCTCACAGCGCCAGCATATCTGTTTCAGCATACGTGACGGGTATTTACTCTCGATCAGCCTTAAACCAGAGGTTCCCGCCCACGCTACTTTCCGCCCTCTCAGTCGCTGGCTTCCAAACCTGCTCGCTGTCCTGCAGATGCGCCTGTCTGAATCATAGCTGCTTTATACAGGCAAATAAGGAATCATTTCAGGGACAGGTTCTCTTCTGCCGGAAAAACCGGCAATAATCATGATTTCCATTTTCCAGCATAGTTAATTCAGATAAAACTCTCTGGATGCCCCAATTCGACGACTACAATATGCATGGAGCATAAAAGGCAGATCTGAAAAAACCGAAAGCAGACAGGCCATTCCTGGAGGATGGTTTCGGTAAACGAAGAGGGAACTATATGACCCTGAACCGCCAGTCTTCAAGTGCCCGGAATAGTTTCAGATCACTGATTCCCCGAATTCTTCCTGGTACGGTACCTCTGCTGTTCTTGGTGGTTTTGACCTCCTGTACCTTCCTGGACCTCGGTGACCCGCTTGAAGCCACACGTCTTCCTTCTCCCCTTCCTCCAACACTGCTGCAGTCGACCGCGGAGCCCGAACCAACGGATGATTCAACGGAGACTCCTTCTGTAGATCCAAACGTGTTTGTCTTCCAGGATGGCATGGTGGCGCTGGTGGACTGGAATGGCGAGCTGCTTTCCCGTTGGGATGCGGATGGACTGAATCCTGAGAATTCTGTATGGTATCAGGTTGTCGGGGATTCTCTGTATTATCTCCATGAAAAGAGCGCAAAGATTTACCTTACTCGCGCCGGGAGCGTTGTGTCTCTGGAATTCCCGGGCGAAGAACCGATTAATGGTTTTGTGGTATCTGAAAACGGTTCCCGTATTGCCTGGAGTGTTCACCAGATGGGGAGGAACGAGCTCTGGATTGCGAACACCAACGGCCTCGGCAGGATTCGGATTCTGGATGAAGCACCTCCGGGAAGCTCGATGAATGAACTGGTATTGAAACCAGTACAGTGGATCGACAATGCAGACCTGGTTTATTCGTGGCAGTATCTGGAAATGGGGGAAGAGATATGGCCGGATGTGTTCGGGAGCTATTATATCTACTCCCCTGCAAACGACCAGATCACCACGGCTGCAGCACTTCCAGAATCACCGGCTGCTCCGTGCTGGCGGGGGCTAACAGCAGATGCGCTGTTCCTGGCAGGTATCTGCGGTTCAGATTCCCAGATTGAACAACTCAAGGTCGTTGAGGTAAACGGCGATGTTGAGGAATGGATACCGGTTGTCCCGGGTCAGAATTACGCGGGGGAGGTCGCATTTTCCGCTGTTCAGCGGCAGATAGCCTATGCAGTTGTGGACAGCATCCTTGAAGATCAAGCGAGCCAGGTTGTACTGCGATCCTTCCCTGGCGATATCCCCGCTGTGCTGAAAACATTTAATGGTGAGCTTGTGCAGCGAATCTCCTGGGTTGATGAAACCAGGATGCTGGTGGAAGTGGAAAAGGAACCTCAGCCGTATGTACTGGTACTCAACGTGCAGGGTGAACAGCGTATTCTCACAGAGGGCTGGCTGCTCGGGTGGACCCTGCCTGCTGTAGAAGAGTAATGCCCAATATCAATTATTGGAAACAGTGAGTGCGAGCCTGTCCGGGCAGGAGATGGTCCTGTATGGTTCCTTACAGGGCTTCTTTTTTTGTTTATAATGTCTGTGTGGTTTTTATGTCTCCGGCCGGCAGACTGCGGATCAGCTTGCTGTCTTCTTCCAGGCCGGATTTGCGTAAAGATCTGAGTGCTGGATATCTCTAAAATTCGAAACCGAATGAACCTGCAAGAAGATCCCCCCGGAGGCTATGCCGGTTTCTGCTTGATCGGGCTTTGGTGTGGCCGGAGGCTGCGCAGTGTGTGAATGGGTCGGGAGATGGTGAGACTACTTTGCCGATAACAACAGGAATAAGTCCGGGGAAACTTACCGGTCGGAAGATTGTAAAGGTCTGGTGGCCGCTGGCGGCGAGCTGGATGTTGATGGCACTTGAGCTGCCAGCACTGAGTGCTGTAATGACCCGGATGGAGAATCCCCAGATTCACCTGGCTGCATGGGGTGGCGTGATTTTTCCGATCTGCCTGATTGTGGAGTCGCCCATTATCATGCTGCTGGCAGCTTCAACAGCTTTGAGCAAGGATTGGGCTTCCTTTCGGATAATCCGACGGTTTATGTTTATTTCAAGTGCGGTGATCACCGTGGTGCATATCCTGATAGCTTTTACTCCGCTTTATTACTTCGTTGTGGGGACATTGATCGGTGCCCCGCAGGAAGTGATCGAGCCGGCCAGGCCGGGGTTGATGTTCATGACGGTGTGGTCCGCTGCGATAGCATACCGGCGATTGAATCAGGGGCTGTTGATACGATCAGGCCATTCACGATCGGTCGGGGTGGGCACAATGATCCGTCTTTCAACCGATGTGGCCATCCTTGTCTCCGGTTTGCTGGCTGGAGGTATCCCCGGGGCAACGCTGGCAGGGTTGGCGGTCGGCTGCGGGGTTGTTGCGGAAGCGGTGTACACCGGCTTCCGGGTACGGCCGGTGCTTAGGGATGAATTGCGGCAGGCAGAAGTTGTGAAACCGCCACTTGATATCCGCATGTTCCTGGTTTTCTATATCCCGCTTGCTCTGACGTCTGTATTGAACCTGTTGATCCAGCCGCTGGGCAGTGCAGCTTTGAGCAGGATGCCGGAGGCACTGACATCGCTGGCGCTGTGGTCCGTAGTTGGGGGTTTTGTATTTATCCTGCGAAGTTTCGGCATGGCCTTTAATGAGGTTGTGGTTGCCCTGCTGGAAAATGGCCAATCGTATTATCAGCTGCGTCGATTCGGGATGATTTTGGCAGCTGTTGTGACGGTGGCGCTTGTTATGGTCAGCGCAACACCGGTGGGTGTGTTCTGGTTCAGGACGGTTTCCGGGCTTTCCATGGAGCTTGCTCAGCTGGCGCAAAAAGCTGTCTGGTTTGCGCTGCCGATGCCTGCGATGACAGTGATTATCAGCTTCTATCAGGGTATTCTAGTTTCAAACAGAAGGACAAAGGGGATCACCGAATCGATGGCGATATTCCTGCTGTTCGCTATAGTGCTGCTCGGTTTCGGAATAGCTGTTCAGAAGTGGATGGGGCTGTATGTCGGCTGGATCGCTTTCTCTGTGGGCGTGATTGTTCAGGTGGTCTGGTTATGGTTCAGAACACAACCGGCACGCAGCGCCTTTCGGGCAGAAGTGGAAGCAGCCTGACAGTTCTTGTTGGAGATCAACTATCGTCCATGAAGTGGTAATAAGGTCGATTGAACAGGCTTTTCGTTCCTCGTTTGGGCGGAAAGCCCGTTGCGTTTTCTGTTATAAATAAAAGGGAGCAGGCTATAAGCAGTGGATATGCTGTTTACCATGGAAAATGAATCCGGGAGGAATCAGATGGAAGCAGGAAAAGGATCGGATCGTATTGATTTGTACTACTCGCTTGCAACAGAGCAGTTGAAGCAAGTATTTTCCTCACAACAGGAAAATATGACCAGAATGGCATCCCTGTGGGCGGACGCGATCGAGCAGGATCACATGCTGTACAGCTTCGGCAGCGGGCACTCCCGATTTATCGCCGGGGAGCTGTACTGGCGTGCAGGGGGACTGGCTGCTGCATTAAGTATCGAGGACCCCGCAGCGGGGGCTGCAGAACGGGTGGAAGGTTATGCCGAAACTTTCATGCAGACGTATGAACTGGGGCCCGGAGACCTGCTGGTGGTGATTTCAAATTCGGGGATCAACGCGGTTCCGCTGGAAGTAGCGCTTTATGGAAAAAAACACGGTGCCACTGTAATAACTCTGACAAACCTTGAACATTCCAGCCGGGCTGCTTCGCGCCATTCCTCCGGCAAAAAACTGTTTGAGGTGGCGGACCTGGTGCTGGATACCGGCGGGCAGCGCGGTGATGCGGTGGTCCCGCTGGAGGGGGTGGACTGGCATGTGGGGCCGACCTCGACAATGATCAGTGTGGCTGTGCTCAATGCTGTTGTTGCGCAAACCGCCCAGAACCTGATCGACCGGGGTGTCATCCCGCCGGCGCTGATCAGTGCGAATGTGGCTGAAGGCGATGAGCACAACAAGCAGGTGGGTGAACGCTACTGGCGGCGGTTGACCCACTTCCCGCGCAGACCGCTGGAGCCGTAGAAGGCGGGAGCGGCGCTGACCCTTCCGGGAGCAGCCAAACCCAGTGTCTTTCAGGAGGAACCCACCCCTAAATCCCCTCCTCGGAGGGGACTTTGTGCTTCTTCTGGAGGCCGGCCCCGATTAAACCTCCTGACTCGGAACTTGCAGCACAACAATCGAGGGAAAATTATTACATAATCCCCTCCAGGAGGAACCCACCCCTGCCAGCGACGGCTTCAGCCGTCGCTGGCAGGGGTGGGTCCTGCGGAACGTTTGATAAAGAGGAGACCGGGTCTGGACACTGTATCATTCTGGTAGATGAAGGGACCTTTGGTGTCCAGACCCGGTCTCCTCCTTATGATAATCCGTAAAAGGCAGACCCTGTTTCTGTGATCTATTGTGACCGGTGTACCCGTTTTTCACCGCATTATGGAGCGGGCAGGTTTGCCGGCGAACGACCTTTTTCACCCTGAATAATACAATCCCGGTCGGATGGATTACCCCATCACCCGTGAAACCTGCCCCTGCGTGTCGGATGGTTTCTTATTCCTCGGACACACCCTTTACAATCCAATGGGCCGGATTTTAACGGATCCCCCTGTGATACCCACTATTGACTAATTGTTGATAGTTGGGCTAGAATCCTTCAATGGAAAAGGCAGGTACAGGAGAAAGTGATGCGGCAGGGTGGCAGGCGGGGGAAGCAGTGCAGATTGGTCCGTTTTATGGAAGCGGTTCTTCTGCTGCAGCTGCACCGTGGAGAAGCGCATGGCTACAGCCTGCTGGACCGACTGGAAGAATTCGGATTCGAAGATGTAAGTTCGAGCGTGGTTTACCGGGCGCTGAGAGAGATGGAAGAACGCGGCTGGGTTTCGTCCAGCTGGGACAAAGAAGACACACAGGGCCCTCCAAGGCGGGTGTACAGCCTGACTCCTGCCGGAGAAATTAGTTTGAGCAGGCTGGTCGACGATCTGAATGAGAATCAAGCCCAGATACTGCACTTTCTGGCGCAGTACACCGCTGAGGGAAGTGACGGTACCCGGGCAGAATCGATCAGTAAAAGGAGAACAACATCAATGAGAGTAGCGATTTCATCAACGGGAGACACACTGGCGTCTGAATCAAGCTCCATGTTCGGCCGCTGTCCGTACTACATCGTGGTGGACACAGACACAATGGACTTTAAAGCGATACCCAACCCGGCGGTGAATGCTTCCGGCGGGGCCGGAGTGAAGGCCAGCCAGTTTGTGCTTGAACAGAAGGTGGAAGCTGTGCTGACCGGCCGGGTGGGCCCGAATGCCATGAAGGTTTTTCAGCAGGCGGGTATGGCACTCTTCGTCACAGAGGGCGGGTCTGTGGAGCAAGAGGTGCAGAAGTACCTTGCCGGAGAACTGCAGCAGCTGACAGTCCCCGGCGACAGCCATGCCGGCATGGGGAACAAAGCGGCCTCCGGTGCAGCAGCAGAAACGCATAAAAGCACGGAGATTACGGTTCTCACAAAGCGGGCAAAGAGACTGCGTGGAGAGCTTGCTGAACTGCTTGAAGAAATCGATCGTCTTAAGGCGGAGGACTGAAAATGATTATTGCGGTATCTTCTGAAAGTGACCAGGGACTGGAAAGTGTTGTAAGCGCACATTTCGGCCGCTGCCCGTTTTTTATTCTGGCAGACGTCGAAGGTGAGGAAATCAAGTCTGTACGTTCGCTGCAAAACCCGTTTTTCGGGCATCACCAGCCGGGCCAGGTGCCGGGATTCATCCATGAACAGGGTGCGAACGTAATGCTGACCGGCGGGATGGGGCAGCGTGCCATCCAGTTCTTCCAGCAGTACGGCATCCAGGCGGCGACCGGTGCGCACGGCACCGTGCGCCACTCTCTGCAAATGTTTTTCCAGGCGGAGCTGCGTGAGGC
>JAFGNH010000117.1 GCA_016927115.1 Anaerolineales bacterium
ATACCAGCCCGCACCTTCACGCCACCTTCGCAATCCGGACAGCTGCTCACGCAGTCCTTCCCGTCCGGAAACCACGACTGTCAATAGAATGCCTGCAGCTGCCGGTCCGATAAGCATCGCCACAATCGCTGCCGGTATAAGGGGCTGTGCCTCTTTATAGGGAACCAGAATCCCGCTGGGACCGCCAATGATCATCAGCACGCAGCCCCATGAGATCACGAACGCCAGGATAAAAAACGCAACCAGCGGAAAACGTTTAACAAATCCTTTCATACGTGTCATCTCAATCTCCTTTGTCAGTTTTTTTTGCGGATGTTCTGTCACTGCTTACCGAGACCAGGGCCAGATTAAAATCACGGATACGGTTCAGAAGGCCATGCAGCGCAGCCTGATCAGCCAGAATGCCGCAGAGCAATGTGTCTCCCCCTTCCAGTTCCTGTACCTCCAACCCTGAAAACCATTCTGACCAGACCGGTTCGAAATGGCCTTTAATTCGGATCTCGTAGTACTCCGGCATAACAGTCCTCCTGTATCAGTTTCTGGATACAGGGTAACGCCCTGCGGAAGTATCCGCATCTGCCGAAGGGATTAATATGGGTTTATTCCAGGTTTATTGGGGAAAGAATCGCCGGCTCATGACAGGGGGATCAGTTTATCAGGCCCAGCGAACGGGCGCGCGCCACCGCTTCAGTACGATTGGCAACATCAAGTTTGCGATAAATGCTTGCTGTATGTGCCTTGACAGTGCCTTTTGCGATTACAAGCCGGCGGGCAATTTCCTGATTGGTACAGCCCAATGCAATGATTTCAAGCACTTCAAGCTCGCGATCGGAAAGCGGTTCAACCAGCTTCCCCCGCCGCCCATCCGGCTGGCAGGAGAATTCTTTATTGGTATTTGTGAATGCCTTCAGGAGATCCCACGCGAAGTCAGAACAGGCAGTGGACCTTTCTCGCAGGCAGGCAGTCAGCAGGTCTTCCACAGGTTTTCCTGCATCAAGGAACACACGAATATATCCTTCCGGTTCCGCTGCTGCCAGGCAGTCTTCCAGCAGGTCGAACGCCTCCGGCAGACGCCCCTGCCCGGCTGCTGCAGCTGCCAGGACCAGATCCCACTCCAGCTTACTGGCGATCCAGCTGCCTACAGGCTCCGGAGGAGTGGTTCCCTTCAAAAGACTTTCGGTATCAGTGTACCGGCCCTGTTTCAGGCGGATGTGCGCAAATGTGAGCCTGTAATAATCACAGTGCAGTTCAAACCTGCCGTCGTGTTTTACTTCATCCGCCCAGCGTGAAGCAGCTTCCAGGTCGCCGCTTGCAAGCTGAAGGCGGGTACGCAAAGTAAGCAGGTCTCCATCAAATTCGTGCGGCCGCGAAGGGTCTTTCATCACAACTTCGAAACGCTCGAGTTCTTCCTGCGCTGAAGTGTAATCACCTTTTGCCTGCAGCAGACGGACAAGCACCACAAGACCGAACCCTTCTGTCATGATGTTGCCCCAGGGTTTATTCGCCTGCAGGCCATCCCGGATATAAGCTTCTGCTTCCTCGAGCCTGTTCCATTCGTACAGGACCTCGCCCAAATCGATCTTCATATTGCCGGAGGCATAATAAAAGCTGCCGTCCTTGTCAGCCAGCGGATCAAGGTACATTCGACACAGAGCCGCGGACTCCTTCAGACGGCCCAGCATCAGGTAGATACGGGTAAGGAACGGAGCCAGTGTTGGAACGGCAGATGCTCCTGGTCTGCGCTGCTCCTGCTGGAGGAATCGCTGAGCGACAAAAGCTGCCTTTTCCATCTCCCCCTGCCGCGCCAGAGTCATCACATAGAGATACTCAGCCGCGTTCTGCAGGATGGGTTCATCCGGTGGAATTTCCTCCAGAAGAGTCACATCCGGAATAACATTCTCCTCAGAAGCCGATGCAGGAAACAGGAATAGCCGGGCGAGGGAAGTAATCGTTTTTTTCCATCTGCATCCAGCATCTGCCCCGGCCTGGGAAAGATGTTCTCCCAGGCGCTTCAACAGAACTTGCGCCTCCTGTATCTGCCCGCGTGTAATCAACTGCCAGATCTGGTACAGCCCCAATCTGGGATGGCCAATGATTTTTTCAACGGGCAGCTTTTCCGCCATCTGCAGTAGTAAAGGATCGTTCGCCATCAGGTTTTTCGGGCCGTGCATTGCAATCAGTTCAACCGCCCTGTCGAGATCCTGTGCTGAAATGAGGTGCTGCACTGATTCTCTATACTGTCCGTGCGCTTCCAGCCAGTCAGCTGCCTGATTATGCAGATACGGGACTATCTCCGGGGAAGTCTGCTTCAATCGGGCGCGCAGCAGATCGGCAAAGAGGTGGTGGTAACGAAACCAGGTTCGCTGTTCATCCAGAGGAACCAGGAAAATATTATCGCGCTCCAATTGATCGAGGATAGTGTCTGAAATACGTTTGGCGGAAAAATCCTTGTTTGGAGCTGGGCTTTCGCCAGCCTGATAGAAGTTGTTCGTATCCAGAAGCACAGCACACAGCGGTTCGGTAAGGCGGTCCAGCACAGAAGTACGAAGCAGGAACTGCTGGATAATCGGCGGCTGCCCGACCAGCACTTCCTCCAGCAGATAATCCAGGATGAAGCGGTTGGTTCCTGAGAAACCCTCGATAAAACCGGAAACATCTTCCCGATTGCGCATCGAAAGTGCTGCCATTTGCAGACCTGCAATCCAGCCTTCAGTTCGACTCTCGAGAGCAGCCACATCTCCGGCATCAAGCCGCAGACCCATCACATCATTGAGAAAATCCGCTGCTTCCTCACCTGTGAATCGCAGGTCTGCAGCACGCAGCTCTGCCAGTTGACCACGCGCCCGCAGGCGGGACAATGGAAGCGGTGGATCGGAACGTGTGGCTAGAATGAAGTGTAGATTCTGCGGCCCATATTCAAGCAGAAATGCAAGAGCCTGATGGACTGTCTGATTGCTGATAAGGTGATAGTCATCCAGCACCAGTATGATTTCCAGACCAGAAGCACTAATATCATTGACCAGCCCGGTCAGAACTGCCTGCGGCTGTACCGGCTGCGGTGCTGATAACGTCCTTAAAGCATCCTGCCCAATTGTTCCGTCGATATTTTGCAGAGCGGCAGCCAGGTAGCGAAGGAAGCGCCCTTCATGGTTGTCATCCGCATCGAGGGACAGCCATGCAACCCCCTCAACGGAGACCGCGAGGAATGAAACTAGCAGCGTAGTTTTGCCGAAGCCGGCAGGAGCAGAGATGAGGACCAGCCTGCCGCGCAGCCCCTCTTCCAGTCTGCTGGAAAGCCGCTGCCGGTCGACTAGCGCCGTACGTGTAAGCGGGATATGAAATTTCGTGGCAAGCAGCGAGTCTGTCACAGCCGGTTTCCTGTGAGTAGTCGTTGAAACAATGCTTCTATCATACAGGATTATCGGAAAAAGAAACAAAAAGGAGAGAGTAGAAGATCTGGTCCCGACACTTAACGGCAGCTGCCAAACCCTATCTTTAAATCAGCCAGTGTTTCAACCATCGGGTTTAATCACCCATACAGCTCCTCTGTTTGAGAATTAAGTCTTACTGAAGCATGGTTTTTCCTTGATAAACAGGCTGTTTTGCACTGTGTCTCCCTGTAAAAAAGAAGATATAGAGACGTTTTTACCTGTTATACAGATAACCGGAGTTCCTGGTTGCCGGCTGAAAACAGCTCTCCTGATTCCAATGATTTATGGTCCCC